>JBKQWK010000001.1:0-24363 GCA_052139595.1 Thermoleophilia bacterium
GCGCGCGCGGCGCGGCCGAGGTCGTGCTGCGAGCCGGTCTCGCGCTCGCGAGCCAAGAGGCGCGCGAAAGGCAGTCCGGCCGCTCGCGCCAGCTCGCGCGCCAGAAGCTCAGCCTGGTTGAAACCACGAGCGAGCTGATGGTCGCGGTGCGGCGGCACGCAGGTGACTGCCGGCGCCGCCACTGGCGTCGCCGGCAGACTGGCGACGAAGACACCGAAACGCGGCGCGGCAAGATCGGCCATGGCGCCGGCAAGCGAGCGCAGAGCGCGGAACTTGCAGGCGCCGACAAGGCGCCGGGCAGGGCCGGCGTAAGCGAAGGCCGCCGCCGCCCGGCCGAAGGCCAAGTCGCGATCGCGACATTCGGGGCAGGCGGCGGCCACAGCACCAGGGCAACCGCAGCGCGAGCACGCACGCCCGTCGAGCGCCTGCAGATCCTCGGCGCACCCCGGGCACAGCCACGAACCAGCAGTACCGCACACGACACAGCGACGCGGCAGGAAGAGATCGATCACACTCTCGCGCAAACGACGCGAACCGGCGGTCACGGGGCCACCGGTCCTTCACGCAGATGGTCGACGGCACCATCGCCCACAGCGTCAGCCGACTGCTCCTCGTTACCGCCGTTACCCTCGGCTACCACCTTCGTGTGCGGCTGCACGCGCGCTCCCGAAGCGACGACAGCGCGGCCCGCGACTTCGCTGCCGTCGCCCACCACCGCGCCCTCACAGATGATGGCGTGGTGGTGCACGGTGACCCCATGGCCGAGGATACTGCCGAACGAAAGCGCGTGGTGACCAGTGGTAGCGCCATCCCAATGAATGACGTCATCAAGCGTCGCACCCTCTTCAATGACACAGTCGTCACCGATAATCAGAGGGCCGTTCAGGTTGGCCTGCGGACCAACACGGCAGCGATCGCCGATAAGAACTGGCGGCAAAATGGTGACGCTGGCGGCGATCACGCTATCAACGCCAACGTGCACGCCCGGCGCAACCTCGGTACCCGGCACGTCCACGTGAACACGACCAGTCAGCGCATCGAAATTGCCGACCCGGTACTGTTCGATATTGCCAACGTCGTTCCAGTACGTGCGCAGCTGCCAAGCGTAAAACGGCTCATCGGCAGCCAGCAACGCCGGGAACACATCGCGCCCGAAGTCGACGAAGGCATCTTCGGGAATGTACTCGAAAATACGTGGCTCCAAGGCGTAGATGCCGCAGTTGCAGAGCGATGAACGTGCCTCGTCGGGCGTCGGCTTCTCCTGGAAGCCGGTGATGCGACTGTGCCGGTCATGAACGACCACGCCGTACTTCGACGGGTCGGCCACCGGCATGACTGCCATCGTGGCAATGCCACCGTTGGCGCGATGGGCAGCGACAAACGCCGTGAGGTCGATGTCGGTGAGGGCATCGCCGCTGACGACGACAAAGGTGTCGTCGTCAAAAAAGGCGCGAAAGCCGCCCACGCCGCCAGCGGTGCCGAGCAGATCGTGCTCGACAACATAGCGCATGCGCAGGCCAAAACCCCTGCCATCGCCAAAGTACCCCGTGATGTCGTCGGGGTGGTAATGCAGGTTGACGGCAACATCCCGTACACCGTGCTGTCGTAAAAGGCGAAGGATGTGCTCCATCACCGGTCGATTGAGAATTGGCACCATCGGCTTGGCGGTGAACTCCGTCAGCGGCAGGAGCCGCGTGCCGAACCCGGCCGCCATGATCATCGCCTTGAACGGCACGACGCTGCCGTCGACCGTCGTCTGGACGCCGGCGCTCACGGCAGACACCCGGCCTGCTCGCAGGCGTCGTGCAGCGCCACTTGATAGGGCGCCCGAAGAACCCCGACCTCAGTAATGATCGCCGTGATGCTGGCCGCCGGCGTGACATCAAAAGCCGGATGTCGGGCGTGGGCTCCCGGCGGCGCCAGACGCTGGCCGCGCAGCGACGTGACTTCGTCAGCGCTGCGCTCTTCGATCGGAATTTGACTCCCGTCGGCGATGTTCAGATCGACACTGCTCAGTGGAGCAGCCACGTAGAACGGCAGACTATGCGCCTTGGCGAGCACGCTCAAGGTGTACGTGCCGATCTTGTTGGCGGTATCGCCGTTGGCGGCAATACGATCGGCACCAACGATCACAGCGGCAACCTCGCCACGACTCATGAAGTGGCCCGCCATGTTGTCGCTGATGATCGTGTAGGGAATGCCCTCGACACCGAGTTCCCAGGCGGTGAGCCGCGATCCCTGCAGCCAGGGGCGCGTTTCGTCGACCCAGACGGAGATGTCGGCGTAGCGCGCCGCTGCCGAACGGATGACGCCCAGCGCTGTGCCGTAGCCAGCGGTCGCCAAGGCGCCGGCGTTACAGTGCGTCAGCACCGCATCGCCGGCTTTAAGCAAAGCGGCGCCGTGCTCGCCGATGGCCAGACAGCGGGCGACGTCGTCGTCGTGCAGCGCCTGCGCCTTGGCGAGCAGCGCCCGCGCACAGGCGGCCGGCGACTCGGTGCAGGATAGCCAGACGGCACGCATCTGCGCGATCGCCCACGACAGATTGACGGCAGTCGGCCGCGTCGCCGCCAGGCCGCGCGCGGCCTCTTCCAGCAGCGCCGCAAAAGCGTCGCGATCGGCGGCATGACGATGCGCAGCTTCGCCGGCGGCAAGAGCGAGGCCGCCGGCGGCGGCCACGCCAATCGCCGGCGCGCCGCGCACGGTCATGTCGCTGATGCGCGCCGCCACCTCCTGCCACGTGCTACAGGTCACAAAGCGTTCGTGTGCCGGCAGCGCAAGCTGGTCGATGAGCACCACGGCCTCGGGCTCAATCTGGACGGTGCGCACGCGCAACTTCGTGTGCCCGTCGTCTGGCACTGCCCTGCTCACGCGCACCGGCCCCGTGGCGCCATCGTGTCAGCCTCGGTCGCAGAGGCGCGGATCAGGTGCCCTGATCCCAGCTCGCCAGATAGGCTGCCTGCTCGTCGGTGAGTGTGTCGCAGGCGACCTTCATCGTCGCCAGCTTGACGCGAGCGATCTCGTCGTCGATGTCTTTGGGCACGCCGTAGACCTTCTTGGCCAGCTCCTGATGATGCTGCACCATGAACTCGGCGCTCAGTGACTGGTTGGCAAAACTCATGTCCATGACTGCCGCCGGATGACCCTCGGCAGCGCTCAGGTTGACGAGCCGGCCCTCAGCCAGCAAGTAGATGCGCCGGCCGTCGGCCATCGTGTACTCCTCGACGTAGTCGCGCATGGTGCGCTTCTTCACCGCCAGCGCTTCGAGCGCCGGGATGTCGATCTCGACGTTGAAGTGGCCGGTGTTGGCAACAATCGTGCCGTCCTGCATGGCCTCAAAATGCTCTTTGCGCAGCACATGGATGTCGCCGGTCGCGGTGACGAAGAGCTTGGCCACCTTGGCTGCGTCGGCGACGGTCATGACGCGAAAACCATCCATGACTGCCTCGAGAGCGCGCAGCGGATCTACCTCGAGGATGATCACGTCGGCGCCATGACCCTTCATGCGGCTGGCAAGACCACGGCCACACCAGCCATAGCCAGCGACGCAGACAGTGCTGCCGGCAATGAGGATGTTGGTGGCCCTGATAACGCCATCGAGCGTGCTTTGGCCGGTGCCGTAGCGGTTATCGAACATGTGCTTGGTGTTGGCATCGTTGACAGCGACCACCGGAAACATGAGGCGGCCTTCTTTTTCGAGCGCCTTGAGTCGAATGACGCCGGTGGTGGTCTCTTCGGTGCCGCCGATGATCTCGGAGGCCATGTCGGGGCGTTCGCCGTGAAGCACACCGATGACGTCGGCGCCGTCGTCCATGGTGATGTGCGGCCGGTGGTCGACGCAGGCGTTAATGTGGTCGTAGTACGTCTTGTCGTCTTCACCCTTGATGGCGTAGACGCGGATGCCGTACTCGTCGACCAGCGCCGCGGCCACGTCATCTTGAGTGCTGAGCGGATTGCTGGCGCAGAGAACGATCTCGGCGCCGCCAGCCTTGAGGGTGCGCATCAGGTTGGCAGTCTCGCTGGTCACATGCAGACAGGCGCCAACGCGAATGCCGGCCAGCGGCTTCTCGCGTTCAAAGCGTTCGCGAATGGCGGCCAGAACCGGCATGTGCATGTCTGCCCATTCAATGCGCAGCACGCCGGCGGCGGCAAGACCGATATCTTTAATGTCGTGCCCAATTGGTGTGCTCACTGATTGTCCTCGCTCTCTCTGGTAGCGATGGCGGTGACGATGCCATAGGCCGCCACCGCCATGGTGTGATAGACGGCCACGATGACCGGCGGCACGAGGCAGTCGCTGACGGCGGCGAAGCCGCCCCGAGCGACTGCCCGAGACTCAAACAGGGTCAGCGCCATGAGGTCACGCACGCCGGCCACGGTCACGTCAGAGTATACATGAGGGTCATCGGCAGGCCGAACGACGGCTGGTTGATATTGAGAATCGTCGCCAGGTCGAACGACGGCTGGTTGATAGATGCCGGTGAGGCAGGGGAATGTGCGCTGCACACCGTGCGGCCACGCGCCGGTCAACGGACCCCGCAGCTCCAGATTGACGTGATCGGCGACCGTGAACGCAGTCGGCGTCGGCGTCGGGCCTAGCCAGCGCGCCGGCACGACGAGGCCGCAGGCCGTCACGCCCTCGCCTCGCCAGGCGGCGAAGAGATCAAACAGCCGCCCGCTGAACGGCGCCGGCGGGCGCAAGTCGTCACGCTCCAGAACAACCGGCTCCGCCTCTGGGAACGCCTCGGCGACCAATGGGTGACCGGCCACCGCGGCAGCAACCAGAACAACCGGCGGCGGCGTCATGCCAGCCAGAGATCCCGCAATATCGGGCCAAGCAGAGGCTTCACAGCTTCAGCCCGAGCAGAGCCTTCTCCGCGGCGTGAGCGCTCCCGGAGCGGCGCAGCTCGCCCGCTGCGGCTACCAACGTCAGTCCGAAGACGGTCGTGTCGGCGTGTCGGCCAGACGCTGTTTGAACGCTTCGATGGCAACCACCGGAGTCGGGTCAACGGCATACAGCAGAGCGAGGTAATAGGAGACCCAATCGCCGAGGTAGTTCGTCGAGGCGAGGCGCGCAAGACGGCTTTCGCCGCCCGCGGTCACCACCTCGACCGTGGCGAGGTGTTCACGCAGATACTCCGCCGTGAACTCGAAGCGACGGCGCAAGCGCTCGTCAGCGGCGGGATCGACCAAGAGAACGGCGGCGGTTTGCGCCGACAGCTCCGGCTGGCTCGTCCAGCCCATGAGTTCATTGTGATCGAGCTCGGGCAGCTCGGCAAAAAAGGCCAGCGCCTTGGCATTCTCGTTGATCTGCCCCTTCCAGCGGCGCGCCGCCGGAGCCGTGAGGCCGGCACCGTAAACGACAGTCAGCCGGCCGTGCAGACGGGCAGCCAGCGCCTTGGCGGCGTTGGCTGCCGCCGGCACGGCCGGATCCAGCTCGGCAGCCATGGTGCCCAGCAGGTCACCCGCCTCATGGACCTGCGCCGCAAAGTTGGCCACCAGACCGGTCGAGGTCAGAGCCGCCGCCAGCGACATTGCCAGATAGCCGAGTGCCGCCCGAGGCTGCAGCTCGCCCGGCACGACCACCAGCGGCAATCCATGCTCGTGCGCAACCGCCGCCAGCATGCCACCCGACGTGACGCAGACAACCCGGCTGCCGCGATCAAGCGCCGTCGCCAGACAGGAGAGCGTCTCCTCCGTGTTGCCGGAGTAGCTGCAGGCAACGACCAGCGTCCGCGGACCCGCCCAGGCTGGCAACGCGTAGCCGCGCACAACTTCATACGGCAACGGCCACTCAGGCAAGCAGGAACGCAGAATGTCGGCGCCAATCGCCGAGCCGCCCATGCCGCACACAACCACGCCGTCGGGCCGCGTGCCGACGGCGCGCGGCCCTCCCGCTGCCGCCGTCGCCGATGAAGCCGTCCCGACGTCGATGAGCGCCTCGCTGCCGAGTCGCCAGCCCTCAACCATCTGCGCTCCCAGGCCGCGAATCAACGCCAGCAGGTCGGCGCGGTCGAGGCGAGCCACTAGGCCCGGCGTGAGCCCCTCGGCCAGCGCCCGCCTCCGCGCGCCGCCTCCGGAGCTTGTCTTGGCTTCACCGACTACTGCCGAGCGTGCGCCGCCGCGCGTGACCTTTCTCTCGAGCTCAGCGTCAAGCTTCACGAATCACCTTCAATACAAGATCGCGCTGTTCTTCCATCAGGGCCTCACTGTCGGCGCCCAGATTAAGGCGCACGAGCGGCTCCGTGTTCGACGAGCGCACATTAAAGTGCCAATGCTCGTAGTCAACTGAGAAGCCGTCAAGTTTCGTCACGTCACCATCGGCAAACTGCTGTTCCAGACGGCGCAGGGCCGCGGCCGCGTCACTCACCGTGCTGTTGATTTCGCCGCTGATGAAGTACTTGCTGCGCAGCGGCGCCAGCAGCTCGGCCAGGGTTGCCTGCTGCTGCGAGAGCAGTTCGAGAATCAGCAGCGCCGGGATGAAGCCGGAGTCGGCGTTGTAATTGTCGCGAAAATAGTAGTGGCCGCTGACTTCGCCGCCAAACAGAACCGGCTCGCGACGCATGCGCTGCTTAAAGAAGGCGTGGCCGACACGATTCATCAGAGCGACACCACCATTCGCCCGGATTGTGTCGGGCACCGCACGACTGGCGCGCAGGTCGTAGAGGATCTGCGCTCCGGGGTGCTTGCGCAGCAGTGCCTGCGCCAGCAGAGCAGTGACAAAGTCGCCGGGCACGAACTCACCGTTCTCATCGATGAAGAAGCAACGGTCGGCATCGCCATCCCAGGCGATGCCGAGATCGGCTTTCTCGGCCAGCACACGAGCGATGATGGCTTGGCGGTTCTCTTCGAGAAGCGGATTTGGCTCGTGGTTCGGGAAGGTGCCGTCGACATCGAAGAACATCTCGACGCGGCGTACCGGCGTGCGCTCAAAGACGAGCGGCGCCAGCTTGCCGCCAATGCCGTTGGCAGCATCCATGACGACCTTGAAAGGCTGCATCGCGCCGGCGTCGACGAAGCTCAGGAGGTGGTCAAGGTAGGCCGGGTAGAGGTCGTGAGCAAGGACGGCCTGTCCGCTTGGTGCCAGCGGCAGCTCGCCAAGGTCGAGCACACGCCGGCTCAGTTCGGGCATGCCGGCATCGCCGCTGAGCGGCAGCGCTCCCTCGCCGACGAGTTTCATGCCGTTGTACTGCGGCGGATTGTGGGAGGCGGTTACCATGGCCCCGCCGTCCAGGCCGAGCGACGCGACGCCAAAGTAGACCATCTCGGTGGGCACGGCGGCGAAACTGGTAACATCAGCGCCGGCGGCAAAGGCGCCGGCGGCGAATGCCGCCAGCAGCTCCGGCGACGAGGGTCGAGGGTCCATGCCGACACCCAGCCGGCGGGCCCCGAGCTGTTGCGCCAGGGCGTAGCCGATGCGCGCCGCTACGCCGGCATCGATCTCTTCAGGGTACAACCCGCGCACATCGTAGGCCTTGAAGATGCCGCTGGCGATGCTCATCGCCCCTCCCTGCCGTCGCTGATTTCGCGAAACCTGAGGCTGCCGTCCGGCAACTGCGTGCCTGGGTACACGGAGATTCCTTTGGCCAGCTCATTATCGGCGCCGATCGTACAGTCGGCCCCAATGACCGCCTCACTCAGTTGCGTCCCCGGGCCAACCGTCGTGTCGCGCACAACGACACTGTGCTCAACGGTGCAATGATCGCCGATGCGTACGCCCGCTTGCAGCACCGACTCACTGACAAGAGTGCCCTCACCGACGGCAGCACCGGCACCAAGCACAACCTGAGGCCCCACGCGAGCGCCAGCTCCTACCGTCGCATTCTCGCCGATGTAGCATGGTGGCACGATGCGCGCGTTGCTGTGCACCAGGGCACTATCGGCAACATACAAATAACCGCTACTCATGAGTTCGCCGACGTTCGTGCGCACGCTGTGGTCGAGAATGTCGAAGTGAGCTTGCAGATAGCTCTCGGGCGTACCGATGTCACGCCAGTAACCGGCCTCGACGTAGCCGTAAAGCAAGCCGGCTTGAGCCAGTTCCGGGAACACGCCTCGCTCGATGCTGAACATGCGTGCCGGCGGGATCATGGCCAGCACGTCGTGTTCAAGCACGTAGACGCCGGCATTGATCAGCGCCGACCCGACACGGTCGCTGCCCGGTTTTTCGAGAAAGTTGGCGACCGAGCCGTCGGGCCGCAACTCGACGAGACCGTAGCGGCGGGGATCGTCAACCGGCGTCAAAAAGATTGTCGCCATGGCCTGCGTCTGGCGATGCTGCTCCGCCAGGGCAGTGAGGTCGACGTCGCTGAGCACATCACCGTTGAACACGAAGAAGCTGCCCGGGCGCAACACCGCAGCGACGTTCTTGATCGCGCCGGCGGTGCCCAGCGGCTCGTCTTCGACGACGTACTCAACCGCGAGCCCGTAATCGTGGCCGTCGCCTAGCTCAGCCTCGATTGCGCTGGCGAGAAAACCACTGCTGAAAACGACCCGTTCAACGCCATGGCGAACGAGATTGTCAAGGATGTAACTAACGAAAGGCCGCTCGACCACCGGCGCCACCGGCTTGGGAACACGAGACGTGATCGGCCGCAGGCGCGTACCTTCGCCGCCGACAAGGATCACCGCCTGTGTGCAGCCATGGCTCGACATCATCTGCAGGCTGCCCTCAGGCGTCGCTGGCGACAGCTGACCGCAACTCACCGATGCCGACGCCGTCGTAGTCAAAGCCGGCGGCGGTCAGCATCGCCGGGTCGAGAAAATTGCGTCCATCGACGAGCAGCGGCCGCCGCATCAGGCGCCGCGCCGCGGCCCAGTCGAGACGACCGAACTCGCTCCATTCGGTAACGAGAACAGCAGCATCGGCGTCGGTCAGCGCGGTCAGCACATCGGCGCAAATCTCGACCTCGGGAAATTGCCCGTGCTCGCCGGCGGCAATCATGGGATCGTAGGCGGTCACGTTGACACCTTCGCCTACGAGACGCGAGGCGAGTACGACGGAAGCCGCCTCGCGCAAATCATCGGTGTTCGGTTTGAACGTCAGACCCAGCAATGCGACCTTGCGCCCGCGCAGATGGCCGAGATGGTGCTTGAGCTTGCCGACGACGCGACGCTTCTGCAGATGATTGACCTCGATAACGGCGTTGAGCAGCTGGAAGTGATAGCCGCTGTTGCCGGCCAGCTGTTTGAGCGCCTGCACATCTTTGGGAAAACAGGAGCCGCCGTAGCCGATGCCGGCCTGCAGAAAATGAGGGCCGATGCGGTGGTCGAGGCCCATGCCTGTGGCGACCGTACGCACGTTGGCGCCGACATGTTCGCACACGTTGGCAATCTCGTTGATGAACGAAATCTTGGTCGCCAGAAAGGCGTTGCTCGCATACTTGATCATCTCGGCGGTGGCGATGCTGGTGCGCACAACGTCGGTGTCGATACCCCTGTACAGATCGGCAACCGCGTCACCGTCGGCGACATTATCGGCGCCAATGACGATGCGGTCCGGCTCCAGGAAGTCTTCGATCGCCGCACCCTCGCGCAGAAACTCGGGATTGGAAACGTAGCTGATGCCGGCGTCCATGCCGGCGGCGGCAAGTTCGCTCATGACCGCTTCGCCCGTGCCAACCGGAACCGTGCTCTTCATGATCAGCAAGCGGTCGCCGCCGCGACGGGCGATCTCGCGCGTCGCTCGCCGCACCCGCGAAAGGTCGGCGTCGCCCGAAGGCGACGGCGGTGTGTCAACAGCAATGAAGAGTGTGCGCGAGCGAGCCAACAGCTCGTCGTACGAGGTGGTGAACGTCAGCCGGCCGACGTTGTCGTCGATGAGCTTGTCGAGCCCCGGCTCATAAATAGGAACTACGCCCTCGCGCAACGACCTGATGCGAGCCTCGTCGACGTCCATACAGACGACGTGATGACCGATGTGAGCCAGGCAGACGGCGGTGACAAGCCCGACGTAGCCGATGCCGACGACGCCGATCGGCGCCTGGTCGTCCGTCATGCGCAAGAACCTCCGCTGAGCCTACCGAGCAAGGGCAATAAAGGTGTTAGTTTACCACGCGGTCTGGCCCGACGGCGTCGGCGCCTGGGCGTTTCCGCCCCCGGCGCCGACGGCTCAGGGTTGCGCCGCGGTCTGCAGCTGCGCCTGCAGCTGGCTGTCGAGTGGATCGAGCGCCAGCGCCGTGCGCAGCTGCGCGACTGCCGCGGCGCGACGGTCGAACGCCGTCATCAGCAGCAGACCGAGCTGCTGGTGCACCATGTAATTCTGCGGCTGCAGGCGCTGCGCCTGGTCGAGCGTCAGCAGGCTGGCGCCAGGATGACCTTGCTGCTGCTGGACGAGCGCCAACGTGATCAGTGGGTCAACGGCCAGAGGATCGTAGCGCTGGGCGCGGCGGGCATCAGCCGCCGCCGCGGTCAGCTGGCCGCGACCGGCGGCGGCGACCGCCTGCGAAGCGGCCCGGTCACCGAGATAGGGAAACAGCCAGCTCACCATGAGTACGATGATGAGCCCGCTGAACAGAGTCCGCGCCGCCAGCCGCGCTGGCCGCCAGGGACGCTCAGCGCGAAGCGCCGGTTCATCTTCATCAGCCGGCACCGCCGCCCTGCCGGCGAGATACGCACTCACCGTGCCCGCCAGCAGCAGAAACGCGGTGCCCACCGCCGCCATGTCCCAGGTCCAGTCCCAGCTGATGTGCACGACCACGACCAGAGAAGCAGCCTGAAAGGCAGCAACCAGCGTGCGCTGGGGATCGTCGCGGTCGCGGCGCAGTCGACGAAAGACACTGATCAGCAAAGCCCCCATGGCCGCCACAAAGAGCGCCAGACCAATGATCCCGGTCTCGCTAAGTGAGTTGAGCCACTCGCTGTGCGCGTGCCTGACGACGCCGCCACTGGTGCGAAAACGATAATTGGTAAAGGTGAACGTGCCGGCGCCCGTCCCCGTCCAGGGATGCAGGCGAAACTGCTTGAGAGCCTCACGCCAGAGCACCGGCCGCCCCGTATCGAACGAGAGGACACGGCCGGCGTTGTTGCTGCCCACCTCACCGCCGGCCACGGTGGCATGATACTTCTCGCTCACCCAGTGAACGAGGCCGCCACGCGGGCCCAGAACGACCTGCGCCGCCACCACGAGGGTGACCACCAACACGACGACGGCCGCGCCGCCGACGAGGCGCAGCGCGCGCGCGCGCAGATGTAAGCGGCGATGCACCAGCGCAACGATCACCTGGGACACAGCCGCCACGGCCACCGCCAGCAGGGCCCAGCGGCCAAGTGTATGCCCCTGGGACACGCGTAGAGCGGTGTCAGTCGAGGTGTTGAACACAGTCGTCAGCCCACGCAGATGCCGCAGCACGGCGGCAACCGGCGCGACTGCGATCAGCAGGGTCAGCAGCGAGCTAAGGCGATCGTGGGCAAGGCTGAAATAGACCACCAGAGCGATGGCCAGCGTCACATACCCACCGCGCGAGTAGGCGAAGAAAAACGTGAAGAGCATCGCTACTAAACCGCCAGTGGCGAGCGCCCGCAGCCACACGCTGTGGTTACGCCGCGCGCCCGCTTCGAGGGCGAGCGGCACGGCCATGACCATCATCAGGGCCAAGGCGTTGTAGTAGCCGACAGGTTCGTAGAGTCGGCCGCCCATCTGGGCGTCGGTGATGACACTAGGGATGACTTTGCCGAGAAAGGCGTAGATCCCGACGGCGACGGCAATGACCAGGTAGCCATCGCCAACCAGGCGCAGCCGCAAGGCGCCCACCGGCATGAGCCCGGCCACCGCCAGAACGACAACGTAGAAGAAGGCGAGATCAAAGGCGACCCAGGAAAGGTCAGGCCCAATCGACCAGGTCGTCGACAGACCGATCCAGACTGCCGAGGCGGCGAAAAGCGCGACGGCGACCGTTATCCGACGAGAGCGAAGCTGAATCGGCACCACCCAGACGAGCGCCAGCAAAACGAGCGAGCCAACGAGAACAACCGGCGCCGTGCGTGCCAGGATGTAGCCACCGGAAAGAAACGAAAAGACGCCGATCATGGCGAGCAACGCCACGACCGGCGCCAGGCCAAGCACGATCGAGAGGGTCGACCAGACGGTGACGTCCACGGGGAGTTCTTCCCCGGTAGTCACCGAAGCTGCGATGCGATCACCAGACATTTGCCGGCAGTATAGTGCCCCCGCACACGGTTTGGCGATTGCGGGCCGCGAGCGATCATTGACGCGATCGTCGAAATGCCCTGCTCTACACCCCGGCAACGATCAGAGATGCCGGGGCCCGCCGGTCGACGACGACCTGTTTTGCCGACAATCCGAGATCGCTCGCCAAGGCGAGCGCCAGCCTGCGATGGTCGGCGTGACACGATATCGACTCGCCGACGAGACGCGGCGTCCAGGTGCCTAACCTGGCCGCCACCGTTTGCCAGCCAAACTCACCAAGCAGCGCCATGGTCGAACTCACAGACGCTACCACCGCCGACGCAGCGGAGCTGGCGGCGGCGGATGGGCTCGGTGCGGCAGCCGCCGCAGAGGCGGAAGCGCTCGCCGGCAGCCGCCGCGCGGCACTCACGGCCACCGTCGTCTGCCGACGCTCGTAGTAGGTGACATCCAGCTTCGTGCTCGCCAGCCGAGGTGCGAAGAGCTCTGGGTCGCAGGCGCGCACAACAGTCGCCACAATCGTTCCCGCCCACGCGTCGCCAAGCCGCAGCGGCGAGGTCGTTGCAGTGGTCGGCGACAGCGTGGCCGAGAGCGGCAAACCGCCGGCAGTTGCCGCGGCAGCAACGGCTGCCGCCGACAGCTTGCCGGCAACACCGTTCGGCAGAGCGGCAATCACGGCCGGTTGATGCCGTTCGCGCAACAGAGAGACGAGCGCCGAGAGGCGGCGCGAAAGGGCAGCCGCCGCCGGGTCGGCAGCTCCCCAACCAAGGGCGACAATAACCGCCTGCGCTGGCGTGCGCTCCAGGACACTGCTCACCGCCGTCGACAAATCGCTGCCCAGGCTGGCGACCACAGGTATCACGCGCACGGGACCACCGCTCGACGTCTTCAGGCGGCGCGCCAGCGCCTGCAGGAACGGACTCTGCACCGCACCGAGCGGATCGATGACGGCAACGACCGTCGCCGGCGCGATGCGCGTATTGACGAGTGGGCCGAAGCTTTGCGGCGCTATGCCCGCAACAAGCGACTGGCGGACGCTCACGAGCACGGCGTTATCCAGGCGCCAGCTGGGGACACCGCGAGTAGTCGTCACGACGGCAGGCAAAGCACAGACGGCGATAGGCTGGGTGCCCAGATTGCGTAACGTCGCCGCTGCCGACGCCGCCGTCTGCAGATCGAGATTGCTGACCAGGCCTGGCGCCGCCAGAGCGTAATTGGTGAAGGCGACGATGTTCAGGCTGGCCAAATCGACACCGCCCAGAGAAAGAGAGAGAAAAGCATACTGGCGCGCGAATTGCTGCACTGAACTGCCTGACTCCGACCAGGCGATGGTCGACAGACGAAGCCGTGCCATGGCAGCCTGCGTGTTCTCGCTCGGAAAGGCCGTGGGAAAGGCGTTCTTTATCGCCGCCAAACCGCCCATGACCCACCACTTCATCTTCACGCCGGTCATCTCGGCCAACGCGGCGGCTCCGGCAGCCGGGCCGGCATCGTCAACAATGCGCGCCAGCGGCTCATACCCGCCGCCGGGCAGAAAGCCACTGGCTTGCGGCGGCACCACCATCACGCTCAGCGAAGGCGTCGCCGGGTCGACGTGCACCCAGAGGGCGGCAATGCAATGCACCGAACCGCTCGCACTGTTGACGAACACCGCCACGTCGGCGCTTGGCGCCGGTACAGGCTTGGCCACCGGCGGCGGACCGGGCGGCGGAGCGGCGGGAGTATTCCACGGGCCGCGCATCGCCAGCAGAATGATGACGGCCATCGCCACAAGCAGCCCCAGGAGCAGGGCAGCCCAGGGGTCCAGATGGCGCACTAACGATCGCAGACGTTTCACTTCACCGGTTTGAATGACGTCGCCAAGGCGAGGATGAAGTTGTTGGGAAGAGCGTTATCAATGGTATTCGTCACCCAGTAGGCACTGCTGCCGATCGTCCAGGCGACCATCGTCAGCTTGTCGCCGCTGAAGAAGAGACTGTAGCGGCGACCCTTGACCACCAAAGCATGCATCGGCTTCGCCAGAATGGGCGCTTTGGTCCACTGAATCTCCTGGATGTCAAAAGCCCCCTGATGAGGATCGACGCTGGCGGGAGCGGTGATGACGGCCACCACCGCCGGCACTGTCCGCCCCTTGCCGATATCGACGCGGTAGGAGCGAAACGGCATATCGCTCGAGTAGGTGAAGCCATCTGCCCACACGGTCGGTGCCAGCACCGGCATCCGCGCCTGGGCGGCAACCTGCTGCCAGGCAGCACGGTCGAAGACCGTGTTGTGCTGGAGCTGTAGAGCCGCTGGTGCCGCTGACTGCACTGGTTGGGCAGTGGCGGCAATCTGACCGCCGAACGAGGAACCGATGGTCACAGTAATGCCGTCTCCGAGCGACGACGACTGCGCGGCGACCTGAACGGTGGCTGGAGCAAAGAGATGCGCCAAGTTTTGCGCCGGCGCGGCGAGACTCGCCGGCGCGCTGACGACGCTGCTGGTATACGTGAAGCTGTCTGCGTTACCGCCCGAGGCAGCCTGGTAGCCAAGTGCGACGAGCTGGCTGGCGACGCTCGTGCTTTCACCGGCTTTGCCGCTGCCGTTCAGCACTCGCACGGAAAACGCGGGCGCGGTGGCGGTCACGGTCGACGGCGTCACTTTCGCCGGCGGCTTGACCGGGTTGAGAAACTGGGCGACGGCAGTCTGGACCTGCTGCTGGGACGGGACGACAACCGACTGGCCGGCGATCATCGGTGTCGCACCCTCGATGTGGGTCTGATAAATGTGCGAGGTGTTGAGCTGTACCACCAGGCTCGCGAACGAGACCAGCTGACGCAGGGACGAGATGTCGCTCAGCGTGTACTTGGTGACCGTCGTCAGGAGTTTCGGCAGCTTGGTCCAGTCAGACCAGCGCCGCGACTGGCCCTGCAATTCACGCAAGAAGAGCTGCTGGCGCTGCATGCGGCCAAAATCAGCATACTGATCGTGGCGAAAGCGCACGAAGTGCAGCGCATTGTCACTTTGCAGCAACTGATAGCCCGGCAGAATGGAAACGGGGTGGGCAGCGCTGCTGGACGCATCGTAGTAGTGACGATCGACCTGCAGGTAGACGCCACCGAGAATCTTGACGATGTCCCAGAAGCCGTTGAAGTCGGCGCGGACGAAGTGATTGATCGGCAGGCCGACGGCGCGACTGATGGTCTGGACCGCCAAGGCCGGCCCGCCGTAGGCGTAGGCGGCATTGATCTTGCTCATGCCGACTCCTGGCACATCGACCCACCAGTCGCGGGGAATCGAAAGCATCGAAATGCTCTTCGTCTTGGGGTCAAGGCGCACGAGGATCTGGCTGTCGGATCGACCGGGATCGCCAGATGCGGAGTGGTCGGCACCAATAAAGAGGATGTTGACCGCTTCTCCAGGCAGTGGCGGCGTCAGCTGCTTGGCCGCTTTGCTCACGGCGACGGGGTCTTTGGACTGCACCGTCGCCACCGTGCTCCGGAGCCAGCCGACAGCAATCCCAGCCGTAACGCTGATGACCGCCAGAATGGCGAGCGCGATGATCTTCAGGAGCTTGGGCCAAAGGCCGCCGGCGGCTGGCGCTGCGGCCAGCGGTGGTCCGGCGGCCCGCCGCGCCGCCGCTGGCCGCAGCGACTGCCGGCGCTTACGTCGCGGCGCCGGAGCGCCGTTGTTCGTGTAGACGTTGTAGTCGGTCACGTGCCTCAGTTCAGGAGCAGTTACCCAGAGTCGACGGGCGCCAGAGCGCCAGCACAACCCCGGCGCAACCGCGTGTAGGCGCAATCACGGCGCCGTCTTCACGGCGCCGCACCTGCGCCAACGCCCAGTTCGGGAGTACACGCATCGATTAGCGAACTCCCATCGCTCGTGCGCTCCAGGTGTGCTCCCAGAGCCGTGAGCTTGCCGGTCAGGTCTTCATAGCCGCGATCAATATGATGAACCGCACGAATCTCCGTACAGCCCTCGGCGACCAAGCCGGCGATGACCAACGCAGCCCCGCCGCGCAGATCGGGCGCCTCGACCACGCTGCCGCTCAGCGCCCGCGGCCCGGCGACGACGGCGTGGTGGCCGCTGGTGCTGATGCCGGCGCCCAGACGATTGAGTTCGTCAACAACAACGAAGCGATTCTCAAAAACGTTCTCGGTCACGATCGACGTGCCCTCGGCGAGCGTCAAGAGCACCATCACCTGTGCCTGCAGATCGGTGGCAAAGCCGGGATGAGGCAAGGTCGAGATATCAACCGGTCGCAACGGCATCGTGCGACGGGCGCGGATGGAAAGAGCCCCTTCGTCGATCGTCACACCGGCTGCCCGCAGTTTGTGCAGAAACAATTCCAGATGGGCCGGCGCCAAGCCATGCACCGTCACGTCGCCGCCGGTGGCGGCACCGGCGATGAGGTACGTACCGGCTTCGATACGGTCGGCAATCACCTCGTGTTCAGTCCCGTGCAGCTTGTGCCCACCGTCAATGCTGATCGAACTGCTGCCGGCTCCCTCAATGACGGCACCCATGCCGCTGAGAAAGGCGCACAGATCGACGATCTCAGGCTCGCGCGCGGCGTTTTCAATCACCGTCACTCCGTCTGCCGCCGTCGCTGCCATGAGCAGATTCTCGGTGGCGCCCACGCTCGGGTAATCGAGCGCGACAACGCCGCCCGTAAGCTGCGAACAGCCGACCTTGATGAAGCCGTGGTCTATCTCGATCTGCGCCCCCAGCTTCTCGAGACCGCGGAGGTGAAAGTCGATGCGCCGCGGACCGATATTGCAACCACCAGGCATGGCGATGGTTGCCCGTCCGAGACGCGCGACCATCGGTCCCATGACGATGATACTGGCGCGCATGCGGCGCACGAGCTCGTAAGGAGCGCAGTCATTGAGATCGACGCCGGGCTCGATGGTGAGCACATCACCGGCGAACTCGACCGTCGCACCGAGAGCGCGCAGCATCTCGATCATGGTGAACACATCAGTGATCCGCGGCACTCGCTTGATGACCGTCTGTTCAGGTGCCAGGAGACTGGCTGCCATCAGCTTCAGGGCCGAGTTCTTGGCCCCCGCCAGAATGATTTCACCACGCAGCACCCGCCCACCGTAGACAAGCAGCCGCTCGTCGTTCACATAAGCTGCGTCCATGACGTCAGTATACGCGCCCATGAGCCGCCGTGGGCGGGTCAGCGATTGACAGCAACGCGTAGACGATTAACGGCTCGCCTGAGAGCCTGTTCGGCACGGTAGAAGTCGATTTCGGCTTTAGCAGCAGGATCGCTGCGCAGACGAAGCCGCTCCTCGGCCCGTGCTTCGGCCGCCCGCGCCCGCTCGACGTCAATGGCGCCCGCCACCTCCGCTTGGTCAACAACCACAAGCACGCGGTCAAAGAGCACCTGAGCATAGCCGATGCCGCTGGCAATATGCTCGACCTGGCCGTCGGCAAGCTTAAGACGGGTCTCACCGACGGCAAGCAGCGTCACCAGCGGTTCGTGACGGCGCAGGATCCCCAGCTCGCCCTCGACGCCGGCGAGCACAACCATCTCGGCATCGCCGCTGTAGACCTCGCCGTCGGGCGTCACGACCTCGACCTGCATCGACTGCTTCTCAGACATCGGCGACCGTCACGATGCCGCCTCTTTACCCGCCATCACCTGCGCGCGCTGTACTGCCTCATCAATGCCGCCGACCATGAGAAACGCCTGTTCGGGAAGATGATCGCACTGGCCGGCGAGAATGTCTTTGAAGCCGCGGATCGTCTCACTCAAGGTGACGTACGTGCCGGGCGTGCCGGTGAACTGTTCGGCGACGTTGAACGGCTGCGAGAGAAAACGCTCCAGACGCCGGGCGCGCTGCACGATCACCTTGTCTTCATCGCTGAGTTCGTCCATGCCGAGAATGGCGATGATGTCTTGCAGCTCCGTGTAACGTTGCAGAATCTCCTGCACGCGTGTGGCGACCGTGTAGTGTTCGTCGCCGACGGCGTCGCGGGTGAGAATGCGCGAGGTGCTGTCGAGCGGGTCGACGGCCGGGTAAATACCCTTCTCGACGATCGCCCGTGATAGCACCGTGGTGGCATCGAGGTGAGCAAAGGTCGCCGCCGGGGCGGGGTCGGTGAGATCGTCGGCGGGCACGTAGATCGCCTGCACCGACGTGACCGAGCCACGCTTCGTTGAGGTGATGCGCTCCTGCAGCTCGCCCATCTCGTTGGCCAGCGTCGGCTGGTAACCAACGGCGCTCGGCATGCGTCCGAGCAGCGCCGAGACCTCGGAACCGGCCTGCACAAAGCGGAAGATGTTGTCGATGAACAGAAGCACATCCTGGCCGCCGACTTCGCGAAAGTACTCGGCCAGCGTGAGCCCGGCGAGGCCGACCCGCAGGCGAGCGCCAGGCGGCTCGTTCATCTGGCCGTAGACGAGCGCGGTTTTATCGATGACGCCCGACGCCTTCATGTCGAGCCAGAGATCGTTGCCTTCACGCGTGCGTTCGCCGACGCCGCAGAAGACCGAGAGGCCACCGTGCTGCGTCGCGATGTTGTGAATGAGCTCCTGAACGAGCACCGTCTTACCCACGCCGGCACCGCCGAAGAGGCCGATCTTGCCACCCTTTACGTAGGGAGCGAGCAGGTCAACGACTTTGATACCGGTCTCGAAGATCTCGTCGGACGGGTCGAGTGACTCAAAACTGGGTGCCGGCCGATGAATCTGCCAGCGCTCGACATCATCGCCAAGCTCGGCCCCCTGATCGATCGTCTTGCCCATGACGTTGATCAGACGGCCGAGGGTCTGCTTACCCACCGGCATCATCATCGGTTCGCCGGTATCGGTAACTTCGACACCTCGCGCCAGACCGTCGGTGCTGTCCATGGCGACGGCGCGTACTTTATGGTCGCCGAGATGCTGCTGCACCTCGGCGACCAGCGATATCACCTGACCATCGCCCTTGTCGAGGGGAATGGTGAGCGCGTTGTAAATAGCAGGCATCTCGTCCGAAAAGTGAACGTCGACCACTGGGCCGATCACCTGCACTATCGTTCCCTTGTTCATTTTCAGCTTCTCCGCGTATCGTCGGTTGTGCGCGCCGGCCTGGCGTTACCCGAGCGCATCGGCACCCGCCACCACCTCGAGAATCTCCTGCGTGATCGCAGCCTGACGAGCCCGGTTAAGAGCCAGCGTGTACGAGCCGATCATCTCTTCGGCGTTGTCGCTGGCGCTACGCATGGCGGTCATGCGAGCACCCTGTTCGCTGGCACTCGACTCGAGCAAGGCCCTGTAGATGGCGATTTCAATGTAGGCCGGCAAAATACCGGCAAAGATCGCCGCCGCGTCAGGCTCGTAGAGGTAACTTACTGGTGAACGCCGCTGGTCTGCGCGCGAAACATCTTCGCGTGCAATCGGCAGTAGCGTGACATCCATCACGGTCTGCTCGAGCGGCGACTTGAAATGGTTGTAGATCAGGTGAACCTTGTCGACCTGCTCGTGTGCGTACAGATCGGCAACCACGTGCGCGATATCCTGCGCATCGGTATAGACCGGATGATCGCTCTTGCCCTGCCAAGTGCGCTCGAGGTCGAGGCCGCGAAAGCGCAGGGTTGAGATGCCCTTCTTGCCGACGACAAACCAGCGTGTGCCCATACCGTGAGCATGCAGCTCGCGGTCGACGTCCAGCCCACGACGAATGACGTTGGCATTGAAGGCGCCGGCGAAACCACGATCGCCCGTCATGACGACGAGGGCCTGCGTCGTCTCCTTCTCGTGCTCACGCAGGAGCGGGAACTGGTTACCACCGTCGGCATAGGTGGCCAGGTCCATCATCATCTCGACCATATCGATCGCGTACGGGCGCAGCGCCTCGATACGCGCCTGCGCCCGGCGCAGTTTTGCGGCCGCAACCATCTCCATCGCCTTGGTGATCTTACGTGTACTCTGAACCGAGGCGATGCGGCGGCGGATGTCCTGCAGACTGGCCATCCTAGACCGTGATACCCGGCGTCTCCACAGACCCCGCCCCGGCGAACGTCTTGTGATAGTCGTAAATCGCGGCGCGCAGATCGCCTTCGAGATCTTCCGAAAGCGCCTTCTCTTCACGAATCAGGCGCAGCACCTCGGCGTACTGTGAACGCAAGTGCTCGCGCAGGCCGTGCAGAAACTCACCCACCTTCTCGACCGCGATGTCGTCGAGAAACCCTTGCCCGGCGGCGAACAGGGTGGCAACCTGCTCTTCGACCGGCATCGGCGCAAACTGCGGCTGCTTGAGCGCCTCGACCGTACGCGCGCCGCGCGCCAGCGTCTTCTGCGTCTGCTCATCCAGGTCGCTGCCGAACTGGGTGAACGCTTCGAGTTCACGAAACTGCGCCAGTTCGATGCGCAGACGACCGGCGACCTGCTTCATCGCCTTGATCTGGGCATTGCCGCCGACGCGTGACACCGAGGTGCCGACGTTGATCGCCGGTCGCACGCCCGAGTAGAAGAGGTCACTCTGCAAAAAGATCTGGCCGTCGGTGATGCTGATGACGTTGGTCGGGATGTAAGCAGACAGGTCGCCGGCCTGCGTCTCGATCACCGGCAGAGCCGTGAGTGAACCGCCACCCAGCTCGTCGCTGAGTTTCACGGCCCGCTCCAGCAGACGTGAGTGCAGGTAGAAAACGTCGCCGGGAAACGCTTCGCGGCCCGGCGGGCGACGCAACAGCAGCGACATCTGACGGTAGGCATCGGCCTGCTTGGAGAGGTCGTCGTAGAAACAGACGGCATGCCGACCGCTGTAGAGGAAGTATTCACCCATGGCGGCGCCGGTATAGGGAGCCAGGAATTTAAGCGGCGCCGAGGCCGCAGCCGTCGCGGCAACGATGATCGTGTACTCCATCGCACCGTGTTCTTCAAGCTTCTGCACGACCTGCATGACCGTCGACGCCTTCTGGCCGATGGCGACGTAGATACAGATCACACCTTGACCGCGCTGGTTGATGATCGTATCGACAATAATCGCCGTTTTGCCGGTCTGACGATCGCCGATGATCAGTTCGCGCTGGCCACGGCCAATTGGAATCATTGCGTCGATGGCCACGATGCCGGTCTGTAACGGCTCCTTGACCGGCTGGCGCTCGACGACGCCCGGTGCCTTGAACTCGACCGGCCGATACGCGCTGGCTTCGATCGCCCCCTTGTCGTCGAGCGGCTCGCCCAGCGAATTGACCACGCGGCCAACGAGCGCCTCGCCGACCGGCACCTGTAGCACTTTGCCGGTGCGCTTGACGAGGTCGCCCTCCTTGATGAGCACATCTTCGCCGAGAAGCACACAGCCGACGTTGTCTTCTTCCAGGTTGAGCGCCAGACCCGTCACCCCATGGGGCAACTCGAGCATCTCCTGGGACAGACAGTTCTTCAGGCCGTAGATGCGGGCGATCCCGTCACCAACCTCCAGGACGGTGCCAACCTCGTCGACCTCCACCTCAGCCTGGTAGTTTTCAATCTGAGATTTAAGGACCGAGGTGATTTCTTCTGGACGAAGCTTCACTGCTCGCCACCCCTCACTTCTGCCGTAATCAAACGTTGTCTGAGCTGGCCAACGTGCGCGCGCAGGCTGCTGTCGACGATCGTATCGTCGAGACGCAACACCAGACCTCCGAGAACTGCCGCGTCGACGCGCTTGATGAGCTGGACCTTCTTGCCGGTGGAGCCTTCAACCCGCGCGACGATCTCACGTTCAAGATCGGCATCGAGCGCGACCGCCGACGTAACCTCAAGCGCCAGCGTGCGGGCCTGTTGCGCGGCGAGCACCTCGTAGGCTGACTGCACGGCGGCAAGCAGACTGATGCGATGCTTGTCGATCAGAAGCTGCAACGCGTTGCTCAGTAGCTTGTCAGCACCTTCGGTGAGACTCACGAGCACGCGCCGCTTCGCCGCGGCTTCGATGCGTGGACTGCTCAGCACGCTCTTCAGCGGCCCGGATGCAGCCAGAGCGGCGGCAAGCTCGCTCAGTTGAGCGCGTACCCGCACCACCGCGCCGGCTTCGCTGGCGGCGGCGAAGAGAGCCGCCGCATATACACGCGCAATCTGCTCGTCGCTCAAGCGCGCTCCTTACCCAGCGTCTCGAAGTCGACCTCGCTCAGGGCTTCTTCTACCAAGCGACGATGATCGGCCTCGGTCAAACTGCGCATGGCCACCTTTTCGGCCGCCAGGAGAGTAAGGTCAGCCACGCTCGCCTTGAGTTCAAGAATAGCGGCTCGCGTCTCGCGCTCGATCTGTTCGTGGGCACTGGCCAGTGTGCGCTCGGCCTGCTGCTTGGCAACTGTCGTGATCTCGGCCTTGACCGATTCGCCTGACGCGCGCGAGCGCTCGAGAATCTCTTCGGCCTCGATGCGTACCTCGGCCAGCGTCTTCTTATACTCGGCGAGCAGCCTCGCCGCCTCAACGCGTGTTTCCTCGGCCGCATCGATGCTCTCCTGAATGCCCTGACGGCGTTGGTCAATCAGGTGCTGCAGCGGACCAAAGGCGTACCGGCGCAGAAAGAACACTGCGATTCCGAAGGTTATCAGGGTCCACACCATGAGACCCCATGAGAGGTTCAGCATGTCAGTCCTCTTTCCGGCTGGTCGAACGCCCGACCTCTACTTGACGACGAAGAGGAGAATGAGGCTGATCACGAAGGCATACAGAGCCAGCGCCTCAATGATACCGATACCGATAAACATGTTCGTACGAATATCACCCGATAGCTCCGGCTGACGTGCAATGCTTTCCAGGGCGCTACCAATCATCACGCCCAAGCCGATACCGGGTCCAATAACCCCCAACCCGATTGCCAAGCCAGCGCCAAGGTATCTCGCTGCCTGTGGGTCCATTCACCTGCCTCCTTGATTTACACCTACATCACGCAATGCAGAGTGCACTGCTTGGCCTTCCACCATCAGCCTTCTTCCTCGAGGGCGCTGCTCAAGTAAACCGCCGAGAGAATGGCAAAAATGAACGCTTGAATGAACGCGATAAAGAGCTCAAATAAGAAGAGCACCGCCGACCCCGCCTGCAAAATACCGGCAATGAGGTAGCTCTGAAAGAGCACAGCCATGGCAAAGAAAACCGCCATGATTGCGTGTCCGGCGAGCATGTTAGCAAAGAGACGAACAGAGAGCGAAACCAGACGGAAAACTTCGCTGACGATATGCATGACGAAGATAAGCTGGCGAAGCACTGGTGGTGCGGTCGAAATCTTCCATCCCCTCACGTAGCCAAGAGCCCCCTTCTTGCGCATCCCAGCGTAATGAGTGAACACGAAGGTTAGCAGAGCCAGAGCGATGGTAACGTTCAGATTGCCGGTCACTGCATAAAAAGCCAGCTGATTATGAGCACCAAACGGCAGCGGTATCCAGGCAACAAGGTTACAGAGAAGAATGAAGATGAAAAGACCGCCGATGAAGGGGAACCAGATGTCGAGGCCCTCTCTCATAACCGATCCGGCGATGGCATCGTGAGTAAGCCCGTACAGTCCCTCAACAGCCGTCTGAATTCGTCCGGGACGCCGCTTCAAGACGCGCGAAATCGCCAGCGACCCGATAACGACGATCGCCGTCACGATCCACAGATAGATGACGCCTTTGGTGATGGAAAGATCGAGCGGCCCGATTTTCGGCAGGTGAATGATCGGGTGCAGGGTAAACTCTTCGGCAACCTGTGCCTGCTCTTTGTGCCCGCCGGGAATGAGGAACAGGCCTACAACCACGGCAAGGGTACCAGCTGCGATTAGCCAGCGACGGAGACGCTTGCTCATAGGACCCTCACTGAGAGTGGGCCGACAGCGTCGGATTGGCGATCAAGCGAACGAACACGTAAACCGTGTAGGCACCAAGAAACCCGAAGGCAGCGTCGACAAGCGCCGGCCGACACCAGACGGCTACGGCAATCAAGACCCCAAGAACAACCGCAAAACGAAGTACCATGCCACCCAGCGCCACCGCTACGGCGGCGCTCGACGAAGCTTGACGAGCGCTCCCGGCAGCAAGCAACTCCAGCGCCCAATAGACGACCACCAGAGCTGCACCAACACTGGTGGCCCACATCGGTCTGCCAAGAAGACCAGCGAGCGCGGCAGCAACAGCCACCAAGCCGACGAGTATCAGCCCCACTGAACGTTGCGAGATCGTCTGTCGATGACTTTTGCCTGTTACAACCTGCAAGAGTAACCCTACTTCGTCTCTTGATACACGGCATACAGAGCCAATCCGCAGCCGGCGAACACGCCGATGAG
>JBKQWK010000002.1:0-4158 GCA_052139595.1 Thermoleophilia bacterium
GCCGAGCCGCCTCAGCCGCTTACCAGACGCGGCAGATGATACTCAGCGCCATCTCCGAGACGAGATTGGCATAGAAGTACAACTGAAAAAAGCACTTATCCGTCGCGAATGTTATGAGATGAGAGCAAAGCCTTCAGAAAGAGCTGTTCTTGTCTTGACTCCAGCGATGCCGCGTGGCATGGTGTCCGCGCGGTTTCGCGACGAATGTCGTCACGCTGCCGTGTGATGACAGAGAGATCGTCCGGCTGCGGATCAGCGCACCGGTGAAGAGATCGTCCGGCAGAAGATCGGGTGGAGGTGGCGAGGCTAGTGAGAGCGCGCACGACATGGTTGAGCGAAGCTGAGAAACAGCAGATTGCCGAACAGGCGATCGACGTGCTCGGCACGGTCGGCATGCGTTTTACCGGGTCCTCGGTTTTGCCGCTGCTCGCCGCCCGCGGTGCGCAGGTGGATGTAGCCACGGGTCTGGCGCGTCTGCCGCGCGAGCTGGTCGAGTGGGCCGTCAAGCAGTGCCCGCGCTCGTTCGTCATGGCGGGCGCCACCCCGGCCGAAGACGTTCTGCTCGGCGAAGGCGAGCCGTTTCACTTCTGCCCCAGCGGCTGTGTTGCCAAGACGCTGGACTTTCGCACCGGCGAGCGCCGGCCGAGCACCCTTGAGGACATTCGCCTGGGCACCGCTGTTCTCGACGAGATGCCTCAGCTCGATCTCATGTGGACGGAGGTCAGCGCCACCGACGTGCCGCTCGAGCGACGGGAACTCGTAGAGTACTTCACCATCCTCAGCGAAACGGCCAAGCACGTCACCTTTGTCGACTGCCCACACGAGGTGGACGCTGTGCTGCGTATTCTCGATGTGCTCGGCGGCGATCGCGAGCGGCCGCGGATCTCCACTGTCGTCACCGCGGCCTCGCCGCTACAGGTCGATGGTCAGGCGCTCGATATCCATATTGCTCTGGCGCGTCGCGGCGTACCGATCGAGGTCTACTCGATGGCGATTGCGGGAGCCACTTCGCCGGTCACAGTCGCCGGCACCGTCGTGCAGGGAGTTGCCGAATTCCTTGGCGTTGCGACCGCTCTGCAGGTGGCCGCGCCGGGAGCCAAGGCGATCTTCTGCTTCGGCTCCGGTGTTCTTGACATGCTGCGCACGACGTTCTCGCTGGGCTCTGTCGAGAGTGCCCTCATGGCCGTGGCGGCGACTGAGGTTGGCCACTACCTCGGCGTGCCGACGCTCAACCCGGGGCTTTCCACGGATGCCAAGTACGCTGGTGTGCAGACCGGTTACGAGAAGGCGCTCAAGGCGCTGACCGCGTGCGGCGCCTATCCCGATATCGTCACTGGCTGGGGCCTGATTGACTCACACAATACGATGTCGATTACGCAAGCGGTGATTGATGATGAGATTGCGGCCATGGTGCGGCGCTTGCTTGGCGAGGTGGAGATTTCGGCGGCCACCCTGGCCGCCGACTCCATTGCCCGCGTCGGGCCCGGCGGCGGCTTTCTGGCGCAGAAAGCGACGGCGCAGCGCATTCGCGCCGGCGAGCACTACCTGCCGGCGATCTCCAGCCGCCTGTCGTACGACAAGTGGCGCGAGGAGGGTCGCGACGAACAGAATGTCGCGCGCGATCGTGTCGAGGCGATTCTCGCCACACGCGCCACCACGCCCTCGTACCTGAGCAACGAGCAGCTTGATGAACTGGCGGCGATCTGCCAGGCGGCCGCTGAAAGCGTCCGCCTGGCGCGCCGCGAGTAAAGCGGAGCGGCACACAGACCATCGAGAGATGAAGCGGAGGGGACTATGACCACGAGGATTGGCTACATCGGCTTGGGCAATCTCGGCCGGCATCTGGCCGGCAGTCTGTTGCAGGCAGGCTTCCCGGTCACGGTATTCGACATCAACAAGGACGTCGCCGCCGGCCTGCTCGCGGCCGGTGCCGCCTGGGCGGACTCTGCGGTCGCCGTGGCTCGCGCCTCGGACACCGTCATCACCTGTCTGCCGTCTCCACAGGTCGTCACGGCGACGGTGGCCGGCGAGAACGGCATCCTCGAGGGTCTCGCCGCGGGCGGCACCTGGATCGACATGAGCACCAACGACCTGCACGAACTGCAGCGACTGGCCGCCGTGGCGGCCGAGCAGGGCATCGAGACGCTGGAAGCGCCCGTGACCGGCGGCGTGCATCGAGCGGCCGCCGGCATGATCACCGTGCTGGTTGGCGGGCACAAAGACGTCTTCGAGAAGCACCGGCCGGTCTTTGAGGCCATGGGCGGCAAGGTCTTCTACATCGGCGAGCTGGGCCAGGCCTCCGTGATCAAGGTGATCACGAATATGCTGGCCTTTATCCACTTGGTGGCCGATGGCGAAGCGCTGATGCTGGCCAAGCGCGGCGGCGTCGATCTCAAGCTCGCCTGGGACGTGATCAAAGCCAGCTCGGGCAACAGCTTTGTCCACGAGACCGAGGGCCAGCTCATCCTGAACGGCAGCTACAACATCAACTTCACAATGGATCTGGCGCGCAAGGACCTGTTCTTCGCCCATCAGATGGGACGGGAGTTCGGGGTACCGCTCGAACTTGCGGGCCTGACGGAGCAGATCTTTGCCCGTGCGCGGGCCATGTATGGCGGCGACGCGCAGTCACCGATGGTCGTCAAGATGCTGGAAGACGCCGTCGGCGCCGACCTGCGCGCACCAGGGTTCCCGGCTGAACTGGCGCCGGAGTGAGGCGTACGTGACGGTGAGCAAGTACATCATCGGTGTCGACGGTGGTTCGCAGAGTTCCAAGGTCGTCATCTTTGATCTTGAGGGCAACGTCGTCAGCGAGGGCCGGCAGGTTCTGCGGCCGATGAGTCGTCCTCGCAACGGGATCGTAGAGCATCCCGACGACGACCTCTGGGATTCGATCGTCGCTGCCAGCCGCCAGGCGATGGCGGCGTTTGCCGGGAACCCGCACGACATCGTCGGCATCGGTCTGTGCACGATCCGCTGCGAGCGCGCATTTCTCAAAGAAGATGGGTCACTGGCCTCACCGGTCATGAGCTGGATGGATGCGCGTGCCTATCAGTCCTACGCGCACGACAACCCCGAGACCGCGTACGTAACCACGTCCTCGGGCTACATCACGTATCGCTTTACCGGGCAGTTCAACGACACAGCCGCCAACAACCTCCCGGAGCCATGGCCGATCGATAGCGACACCTGGCAGTGGAGCGAGGACCCCGCCGTTCTCGAGCACTGGAACGTCCCGCGGGCGATGCTCTTCAACCTGCAGCTGCCGGGCGACATCGCTGGTCACCTGACGGAGGCCGCTGCCGCTGCCCTGGGCATCCCGGCCGGGCTGCCTGTGGTTGTTACGGCCAACGATAAAGCCGTCGAGGCGCTCGGTTCGGGCTCGCTGTCAGAGACGAGCGCCCTGATCTCGCTCGGCACCTACATCGCTGCCATGGTGCACGGCCAGGAAAATCGCAAAACAGCGCGCGAGTTCTGGACGAACTTTGCCTGCGTGCCGCATAAGTATCTGTACGAAAGCCACGGCATCCGCCGCGGCATGTGGACGCTGAGCTGGTTTCTCGATCTGCTCGGGGCGGAGTTTGCCGCGGCCGCAGCGGCGCAGGGTAGTTCGCGCGAAACGTACCTCGAGCGCGAGGCCGCTCAAGTGCCGGCCGGCAGCGACGGTCTTATGACCGTCCTCGACTGGCTTGCGCCGGCCGACAAGCCGTTCCGCAAAGGCGTGATGCTCGGTTTTGACGCTCGCCACGACCGCGCTCACGTCTACCGCTCGATTCTCGAAGCGATCGCTCTGACGATGAAGAACCGTGTCGACGCGATGTGCGCCGAGCTGGGCATCTCGCTCGACGAGATCGTCATCTCCGGCGGCGGTTCGAGGAGCCCGCTGTTCATGCAGATCTTTGCCGACGTCTTTGGCATTCCCGCTTCGCGCAGTGTCGGCAGCGGTGGGGCGAGCCTCGGGGCGGCCATCTGCGTCGCCGTGGCCACCGGCGTGTACCCGGATTTTGCTAGCGCCGTCGCGACCATGACCAGGAGTCGCGAATCGTTTGCCCCTGACCCGGCCAACAGCGACATCTACCGGCAGATGAACGAGACTGTCTATCAGACTATACGTGCAGCGACGGATGAGGTCCTCGAACGGTCCTCTCCGATTTTTCA
>JBKQWK010000003.1:0-8423 GCA_052139595.1 Thermoleophilia bacterium
CCCCACCGACGCCTCGCCCACCTGAATTTGGGCATGACCAAGAGGCGACGTGCCTTCCGTTTCCTCGCCAGATCAAGCAGAGCTCTGGCTTAGATTCAGCTGGTGGGAACGGATGTCACCATCATCCACGTGATCGTGAATACCGGCGCCTTGGGTTGAGTGCGATTGACGGTGCCAAAGGCTATGACTTTGTCGTCAGGGACCAGGGCAGTCAAAGTGGTCGCGGTCTTGACGCCGTTGATCATGCTCCACAGCTTGACCTGGGGACTCACCTGGAAGGTGACGTCTCCAAGCAAGGAGTGAGAAAGCGAACGCGTTGCCGCGTTCAGATGGATCACCAGACTGCTGACATTATTAGCGGTAGTGGCAACAGAAACAGACACGACCGCGCCACGGACCGCGAAGTGCTTCAAGTGCTGCCATGGTTGAATTGTCGGCGCGACAATGCGGCTGGCTGTGAACACCGCGCCGCTGGCACCTTGCATAACGCTGCCGCCGACACTGACACGATCGCCGGCCGAGAGGTCGGCAAGAGAGATGCTGGTCAGCCAATGGCCGTGTCCTTGCAGGATCTTGACGTGACTGGCCACGTCCATGGTCAGGCTCTTGCCGATGAACTGCTTGGCGCCCCACGATGCCAGGCGCACGTGGACCTTTAGCGTGTTGGCACCCAGGTCGGTTGAGACGACGGTACCGTTGACGGTAAAGCTCCTGGCTGGAGCCGGCCGCGACGACGCGAACGCCGGCACGCTCAGTGCCAGCGCGGCCAGCACAACCAGACCAGTGATGAGCAACTTTCTCTTCATATGGTCGTCCTCCTCGTGCATCTTCATGGTACTGACTGCTGCCCTCTTAACCACCGCCGAGGTGGGGCGTCGCACATTCAGCGCAGCATCTTATAAACGCTTTGGCCAGCGTGAAGCCTAGCAGTTGATGCCGCACGGCGACGGACAGGCCGAGCAGGTCAGCGACGCGCCACGAAAGCGCCGCCGACAGGCGAAGCCGAAGAGTGGTTCGGCACCACGCACCGCCGGCGGACTCCACCGCGATGCTACCCTTACCGGCGGATCGATGGTACGGTGTACACGCTGTGTAAGCGCACTCGTGAGAAGAGCGACCTATGTGGACAGCACGCAGGACGCCGTCGAAGTGGCGCACCAACAGTAAAGGTGCCGGCGCTGCCACCGGTGACGGAGCCATTGGCGACCGGTCAAGCGATGCTGGTTCGCCCGACCATGATCTCAGCGATGAACGCCTCCTCGAGCGTCTTCGCCGGCGTGAACCGGCCGCTTTGGCGATCTTGCACGACAACTATTCCGGCGGCATCTATAATCTCGCCCTGCGCATGGTCGGCAACAGTCAGGATGCCGAAGACGTCACCCAGGACGTCCTACTTCGCGCCTTCGAGCATCTGCCGCGCGACCGCAGCGTCAACTTGCGACCGTGGCTGTATCGCATCACGATCAACCGTTGCTACGACCTTCTGAGGACGACAGCTCGGCGGCCAGCCCCCGACACGGGTCTCGCGACCGAGGTTCCGGCTCGCATTGACACGTTTGCCCAAGCCGAACTCGAGCACCTGTTCGAACGCTCATTGGCGGCGCTGACGCCACGCCAGCGCCGCCATGCTACTCAAAGATGTGCACGGCTTGTCACTCGACGAGGCGGCCACAGCCCTGCACATTACGCCGGGGTCAGTCGAGGTCCTGCTGGCCCGCGCACGTAACTCATTTCGGGCTCGCTTCACCGAATTGTGCCAGCGTGACGGCCGACCGGAGGCGAGCTGGAGCATCCTCACAGCGCTGCCAGTGATGCTCAGCCAGCACCCGCTGCCGTCCGCCTTGCAGGCGCCGCCAGCCGTGTTAGGCGGCGCACCGCTCCCGGTCAACGTTGTGCCGCCGGTCACGCTCACTGGGCCGCCGGTCGCCGCCCCGCTCCTGCCGCCAGTGCTGACCACCGGCTTCGTGGCTGCCCTAAGCGGGTCAGTATCAGCCAAGCTCGCCGTCGTCATGCTCGCTGCCGGCGTCGCCGCGACCAGCGCTGGCATTGGCCTGCCAACTGCTCCGCCGCCAGCGACGCACAAATCTGTCGCCCACGTGGCGGCGCCGCACATTGCCGCCAAGAGCACTCTGAACACTCCTCCGTCGCCGCGTGCCAAACTCGCCATGAGTCGCATACCAGTGACGCGGATCACCGTCTTGCCGACGCCAGTGACTGCAAGCGTAGTGACAACCTCGGTGGTGGTTCCCACGGACGCAACTACGGCGACAGTGACGGCGGCGACCGCAGCGATCTCGCCCCGACCGTCTCCGGCACGGGTCAACGGTGCTTCGCCACCGAGGGCCCATGAGAAGAGTCTGTCTGATCCGCGAGTTCAGCAGGCAATGAATCGCCTCGGGGCAGGGCGGACCGCAGCAACGGCAGTGCTGCGACAGCTGGCACGTGACGACGAGATTCCGCCTGGCCTTCTTCGCCGATTGGCGGCCTCTGGCAGACTGCCGCGATCCGTAGTCAAGCGACTTGCGACACGTGAGTTGCTACCGCTGTCCACCGTGCGCAGGCCCGCGAACAGCGGCGCGACAACGTCGACTCCGGCCGGCGGTGCACCGACGCCGGCTCCCGTTCCGTTCCCCGCGCCCTCAACGTCAGCCGCGCTCACACCGTCGTCAACACCTTAGCGTCGCCGTGATAATTCTTGCTGTGCGGGCGACTGGTGCGTTCCTTGGGCGGTCAGAGCGAGAAGTGGACAGCCGATCACTCAACGGAATCATTCGCGAGGCAGCAACGATGGTGGTGCCGGAGGCGAGATTCGAACTCGCACGGGCGTTAAGCCCAGAGGATTTTAAGTCCCCGGCGTCTACCCTTCCGCCACTCCGGCACGCAAACTCGTAGTATACGACGCCGGCGGGTGAAGACCGACGCCGCAGGGGACGGCGTGTGCATCAAGAATCCGCGCTCGCCGGCCAGGACTGCTCCGCCAACCGGAGCGCCGCGCCTTCGAGCAGGTCTGCTTCGCTGACGCGGATTTCGTCGAGACCGAACAGACGGCAGATTTCGGCCGCCAGTAACGTGCCGGCAAGGATCACGTCCTCCCGTCCTGACTGAATACCGGGCAGCTCGCCACACTGAGCGCTGGTGAGGCCGCGAAACAATGTTTGCGCCGCTTCAATGTCGGTCAGTGCGAGCAGATGACCGTTTACCCGCGCCGGGTCGTAAGTCTGCAAGCGCAGCTTGTGAGCGACGAGGGTGGTGAAGGTACCGGCAACGCCCACGGCGGATCCCACAGCCCGTTCGCCGACAGGCACGCCGGCGAGCAGCTGCGCGCGCGCAAACGCCGTCGCTGCCTGCCACTGATCCTCGCTCGGCGGGTCGCTGGCGAAGAAGCGCTCCGTCAGACGGACGACGCCGATGTCGAGGCTGTGCGACCACGATGGCAGCGCGACTGCGGCGACTGCCGCCGCCGCAGTCGGCGACACGCCGTTGCAGTCGCCGCCAGCGGTTGACCCAGTCACCAGCGCCTCACCGACGGCAAACTCAGCGCTACCGCCGCCGATGTCGACCACAACCAACCTGCCGTTCAGACCAGGAAAGGCCGCGGCGACAGCACGAAATGAAAGTTCCGCCTCCTCTTGACCGCCAATAACCCTCCACCTGAGGTTGAAGGATTGCTTGAGCTCCTCGAGAAACGTTCGCCCACCACGAGCATCGCGCAGCACGCTCGTGGCCACGAGCAAGCTGCGCTCAGGGTGATAGGCGGCAATCTCTGTGGCAAACCCGGCGACAACCGTGCGCACGCGTGCCATTGCTTCGCGGTCCAGACGACGCAGCTTATCCACTCCCTGGCCCAGACGGGTGACCGTGGTAAAACGACGACGCGCACAGATACTGCCGTCAACAACCTCCGCCAGCAGCAGCCGCGTCGAGTTCGTACCCTGATCGACAATTGCCACTCTCATGACGACGCCGGCACAGTTGTGGCGCAACGGCCGTTCTCGCACCACAAATCGCCTGCCTCAGCCAGAATAGTGCGGCCGAACGCATACCCAGGTCGCGCGAGCGCGTGGGCGGCGTGGGCATGCAGACACTTCAGCCGCAGCTGATCGCCAACACCGCCAATGCCGCCAGTCAGAGCAACGCCGTCGTCGAGCATTGGCAAGCCGTACCGCCGGACGAGCATCCGCCGGCGGCGACGCTCGGCAGCGACGGCACCCAGCAGCGAAGTCCGCGCAGCAGCATCGCTCTGAAGCCCGTGCTCATGACGCTTGACGCCGCCGCCGCTCTCGACGGCGGCGACGGCAGCAACCAGCGTGGGGCACGTCGCGTAGTAGAGCGTCGGAAACGGGCGTCCGCCGGCGTCGTAGGGCAGATTCTCGACCGCCGCCGGGAAACCCCACCGGCAACGGGCCACGACGCGGCTCATCGCCTGCGGCGTTCGCCCCAGTTGCGCGGCCACGCAGACGTAGTCGGCGCCACTGACGAAACAGGGCCGAGACGCCGAGTCCGTGGTCACTGCCGAATGGTGTGCCAGAGATCTGCCAGTCGGGCGCTCAGCGACATCGTCGCCGACGGCGGCAGGGCGTCACTGACACCCGCAGTCGACGAGTCAGCCGGCAGACCTTTGATGAAGAACGCCTGCATGCCGGGCGGCACGAGCTGAAAGTCCTCGCGCGCCGCCTCGAGCACGTACTGCGCCGTCTTCAGCCGAGCCACCTGTGTGGTCAAAGCGCTGTTTTCACGACGCGCTACCACCAGAGCCACTTGCTGCTGAGCGTACTTCGTCTGTTGGGAATAGAAGGCACGCAGCGGTTGAAAGTAGAGCGCCGCGGCGACGAGAACCAGTGCCAGAAGAGCAAAACGCATCCATTTGATCTGCCCGCGAGCCCTCTTTGTGCCGCGCGCACCTGTGGCAGCACGGCGACTCGCGGCACCGGTCACCGTAGCGCGCGCGGGCTCCCTGCGGGCGTGCGCACCCGGCGCTGGCTTGACATTGTGCCCGCGCGACGGCACGGTTACCGCCTTGCCTCGTCTGCTGCTCCCGCCGGCCATCGTAATCCTTGCAACTCCCTGGTCGCGCCGTCAAGCCGCTGCCGCAACGACGAACCGGACGACAACGACGAACCGGCCTGTCTTGAGGAATTCGCCCCACGAACGCTACTCCCTGCACGCCAGGACGCTAGAACATCATCCCGGGAGCCGGGGCAGACTCCTGACTTCGACGCCGCGACGACCGTGTCAGCCGAGCACGTGCGCCTTGATGAGGTTGGTAGCGCCCTTCTGATTAGCTTGTACACCGGCAGTCATGACCACGATATCGCCGCGACGTGCCAGCCCGCTGGCGAGAACCAGATCGTTGGCCTCAGAGACGACCTCCTCGAAGCTGGCCAGTTTATGCCCCAAGAGTGCATGTACACCCCAACTCAGGGCCAGCTGATTGACGACACGCTGGTTGGGGCTCACGCCGATGATCGGCTGCTGTGGCCGGTAGCGGGCGACGGCGCGCGCCGTCGCGCCGCTGAAGGTTGCCGTGACAATAGCCGCGGCGTTGATGCGACGCGCGATCTCGCAGGCAGCGTTGCTGATGGCATCGTCGACAGTCGTGCCAATACGCTCCCAGCGCTGCGGCCGCCAGCCGCGATTGGCGATGTCGTCTTCGACCGTGCTGGCGATATGAGCCATCGTCGTTACCGCCTCCACCGGATAAGCACCAACGGCAGTCTCGCCACTGAGCATCACGGCACTACTCGAGTCGTAGATCGCGTTGGCGACATCGCTCGCCTCAGCCCGCGTTGGCCGCGGAGCAGCAACCATCGACTGCAGCATCTGTGTAGCGGTGATGACTGGTCGGCCGGCATCAAGAGCGGCGTGAATGATGCGCTTCTGCCAGATCGGCACTTCGGCCGCGTCGATCTCAACTCCCAGGTCGCCGCGGGCCACCATCACTGCATCGGCGGCGGCGATGATTTCGTCGATCGCTGTCAGAGCCTCTTTCTTCTCGATCTTGGCGACCACAAGCTGGTCACCGCCGGCATCGGCGATGAGCTGCTTGAGTTCACGCACATCGGCAGCCCGGCGCACAAACGACAGGGCGACGTAGTCGACGTCCTGCTGCAGACCCCAGGCAAGCAGCTCACGATCCTGCGCCGTCAGCGCTGGGATAGGCAGGCGAGTGTCGGGCAGGTTGACGCCCTTGCGGCTCTCGATGAGACCGTCATTGAGGACTTCGAGGCTGACCGTCGGCGGTGTGACAGAGATCACGCGTAATGACACTGCGCCATCGTCAACCAGCACCAGCTCGCCTGTCTGAAAGTGCGGCAGAAGCTCGGGAAAGTTAACCGGTAGATCGCTCCGACCGGCGGGGCCAAGAGTCACGACCTGGCCAAGCTTGACGGTAAACGGTGCGTCCAGGTCGCCAAGGCGCAGTTTGGGGCCCGGCAAATCAATGAGGACGGCGAACGGTACGCCGCGCCGACGCGCCGCGCGGCGTACCGTAGCGATTGTCGCCTCGTGCGCGCTCGTCGTGCCGTGCGAGAGGTTGACGCGCGCCACGTCCATGCCCGCAGCAAGCAATTGCTCGAGCACGTCCTCCTGATGCGAGGCAGGGCCGAGCGTGGCGACGATCTTACTGCGTCGTGTCGGCACGCTACTTAATATTGCTGAGCACCTGGGCCGCATTCTTGCCGACGGTGCTGCTCGGACTGAGCTTGATCGCCGCCTGCAGCACCTGCTTGGCTTGCGCCGTGAGCTGCGTCTTCGTCGCCCCGCTCGACATCTGTGCCTGGTGCCAGAGGAAGAGGCCCTTGTTGTACAGCGCCGGCTGAAAGGTTGGACTCTTGGTGAGGACCACCTCGATCTGCTTCAGGGCACCGTCAACGTTGCCGGCATAGAAGAGAGCCGTGGAGTAATCGGTGCCAACGTCGGGACTGGTGGACTGCTTTTTCCAGGCGGCAGCGTACACCTGGGCGGCAACGACGAAGTACTGCGATGACTGCTGCGTAGGAATACCGTTGGTCATCTGCGTGGCGCCCTGGTCGTAGAGGCCGTTGGCACGCGCCACCAGATCGGCGTAGGTGCCGCTCAAGTCAGCCGTCGTCGGCGCGGGGCTCGCGCTGCTCGCGGAGCTGCTCGCCGATGTCGCCGTGTTCGAAGACCCGCCACCAAAGATGACGACGGCGGCAATCGCCACGGCGGCAACGGCAGCGACGATCACCCAGAGAGTCACCGAGTTCAGGCGGACTTTGCTCGCTTTGGCCTGGGGCACCTGCACCGAGCGCTCGCCGGTCTTGCCGGCGGCATAGGTGCCGGTTGTCTTGGCGGTTGGCTTGCCGCCGGCCCGCACGGGAGGCTCGGCATGTGCGCCTGCTGAGCGGCCGGCACCGCTGGCGCGCGCTGCGCGCACCGCAGCAAGGTCGGCGCCACACTCAGGGCAGAACTTTGCCTCGCCGGCGTCTTCACCACATTCGGGACAAAACATATTGTCTCGCTTTCTCTTCGTCAGCCTGAAGCTGCCACGTATAACCCCGCAGGATCCCGTTCACCTGTCACTGAAGCAGCTGCCAAGATCAGCCCCTGCGGATACGCTTCCTGGGGCAGGTCTCTATCTCAGTTCTCGACATTGCCGGGCAGTTTCTCACTTTGTGAGATTGTAAAACGCCTTGCGCCCCGGATACCACCCGACTTCGCCAAGCAAGGTTGGAATGCAACTGCCGGACTTCACCAGGGATTCGTTGGTTTAACCAATGGCATGACTTTCAAACAGCTGGGTAATTATACCTTTGTTCGTTCACTCATCGCGGATAACAATTTTCTTTATGTTTTAACTGATAAACAACTCGATCGTATCGATTTACATGCGAGCAATTTTGGTAGTGGCTCCCTCGTTAAAACTACCGTAGCATCGCTGCAAATTCCTGCGGTGTTTGGTGGCAATGGTGCGCTGTTGAGTTTGGTGGTTTCAGGCAAATTTGCTGCGCTCGCAACATCGCAAGGATTATTCAGAGTTGGTAATAACGCCGATATTAGTGCCGCAACGTCAGCACAAGAAGTTAACTGGACGTTGGTGCCAATAAATGAAGGAGCGGGATCAGCGAGCCAACTTATTGCACGTTCAGCAACCGGAAGACCACAAGATGTTGCCAGAAATAATGGCGGCAATATTTATGCGCTTAATGGATTTGTTGGTTTGAGCCGAGGGCAGATAAATAGATTTGCAATTGCTGATGTGAGTGCGAATGCCATTACAAATTCAACTATGTTACCAATCCCGGATATGCGCATCGCTAATATTCCCTCCTATTTTAGAAATTTTGGCACTTACGCGAATCAATATGCTACTGATGGATCGGTTAATTTATTCACCCGCAGCAATCAATTAAGACGCCCTTCTTTTTTACGTAATTCTCAACGGGGCACCGCGCGCAATGATA
>JBKQWK010000004.1:0-4136 GCA_052139595.1 Thermoleophilia bacterium
CTGCTGCTGCCAAGGTCTGGCCCTACACCCCGATTGGCACCCTCGTCACGATCGAAAACTGAGCGACGGCGAATGGAGAAGATGGTTGGTACTGACGGCGCGCGGGCGCACTGCCCCGGCCATCGGCACTGAGAAGCCGCTCCTGGCGGCAGAGGTCAGCCAGTGGGCTTTCAGTGTGAGACCCCACTGGCGGCAAGGTTTTGGGGCTTAGTCGGCACCGCCGTTCGTAGTTGTCAGGATAGTGCCGTTATCGCCCACCGCCCAGCCGTGCGTGCTGCTGGCGAAGGCGACACTGTTAAGGCTGGTGGTCGCAGCCGAGTCCTGTGCCTTCCACGTGGCGCCGCCGTTTATGGTGGCAAGGATGGTGCCCTTGACACCGACCGCCCAGCCGTGTGTGCTGTCGCTGAAGGCAACGGCGTTGAAGGCGTCGGCGGCGCTTGCGTTCTGCGACGTCCAGCTGCTGCCAGCGTCACTCGTCGCCAGGATGGCACCGGTACCGCTGGTGGCGACCGTGCCGTTAACACCTACCGCCCAGCCGTGCGAAGCGTTCGTGGAGGTAACGGCGTTGAAGCCATCGGCGCTAGCCGAGTTCTGCTGCGTCCAAGTAGCGCCGCCGTTTGTGGTTGTGACAATGGTGCCACTGTCGCCGATCGTGTTGCCCACCGCCCAGCCGTCACGGGCATTGGCAAAGGCAACACCACTGAGGTTTGCGTCGCTGTTCGAGTCCTGCGCCTTCCACGTGGCGCCGCCGTTTACGGTGACGAGGATGGTGCCATCGTTACCCACAGCCCAGCCGTCACGGGCGTTGGCGAAAGCGATACCCCAAAGACCATTTGCGCTGCTGCCGGGATGTTGTGCTTTCCAGCTCGCACCGCCGTTTATGGTGGCAAGAATAACGCCGTTACCATCGTGATTTATGCCCACGGCCCAGCCGTCACTGGCGTTTGCAAAGGTGACGGCGGTGAAGGCGATCGTGCTCGGATCTGCCGCTCCACTTGACAGCTGTGCCGTCCAGGCAGCGCCACCATCGGTAGTTGCTAAGATGGTGCCAACGCCGACGGCCCAGCCGTCACTTCCGTTAGCGAAGATGACGCCGTACAGGTCGGCAGTCGTGGTCGACCGCTGCGCCTTCCAGCCCGCCGGGCTGGCCGCTGGCGGCTGCTTGCCCGCGCTCACGCTGACAGAGCCGGAGCCGCAACCAGCAGCAAGCAACGTCAGGCTGAAACTGACAAAGATGATCATCGCGCTCAGCAGAGTAGAGGTGCGTCGCCGAGCGGCTGGCTGGCCGCCACCGGTCAAGCGTTGCTTCATCTGCTGCCTCCTTTGCGTGAGTGCCATCGACGAACAAAACCGCTGATTTCATCCAAAGGGTACACCTGTCGCGCCGGCGCGGCGTAGCGCTGAGCGCGATGTCACCGATCATGCCCCATTGACGCGCGTGACATCTGCGCTCACCACGCGCTTGCACTACAATGATCTGTGAAGGCTTTCCGGCACAACTCACCGGCTTTCTGAGCCGGGATGTGCGGCAGCAGATCGATGAGGAGAACGGCCCATGTTCTGCCCTGAATGCGGCTTTGACGCCGGCGCGGCGAAGTTCTGTCCCGGGTGCGGTTGCGACCTGACTACTGTGCGGACGAGTCGCACTGGTGCAGCGGCCGTTCACGACGATGTCCACCCAGCCGAGCCGCCAAGCGAAACTGCTCAGCCAGTGCCAGCACGTCGGTCACCGTCGACGAAGCTGATCTGGATCCTCGCCGCCATCGTTGTGGTTGCCGTCATCGTAGCTGTCTTTGTCGTCCATGACCACGGTTCGTCACCTGGCGCTACGCCGCCGGCCAGTGCTGCGGCTTCAGCTCCGGCCAATCCCGATCTTGGCGGTACCTTCACTACCCTGGTGGCCCGAGGTGATGGCTACTACGAAAAGGGTGCTGCCTACGTCACCAGCGACAGCTTCAACTTCACCGCGGCGGCGCCCTGGTTTAGGGCCGCTGCCAAGGTTCTGCAAGCTGCCTGGAACAAGCAACCCGGCGATCCCACTGTCGGCACTGACCTTGCCAACGCGCTCTTTTATGCCGGCAACACACAGGGGGCCATTAGCCAGATCGACACGGTGCTGAAGAAGTCGCCGAAAGACCAGGAGGCGCTGCTCGACAAGGCTAATTTCGTCAACATGGCCGGGCAGATGGACACGCAGGGCGGCAAAACGACACAGGCTAAGACAGAGATTGCCGAGGCCAAACAACTCTACGAAGAGGCGATCAAGATCGCACCTGCCTCGGCCAGTGGCAAAACGGCGGCCACGGATCTGAAGCAGCTCTGAGCGTACGTAGGCGACGTTGCTGGCGCGGTTAGGTTCCGCCAGAGAGTGCCACCGCTTTGAGCTAAGGGCGGTCGTCGCGTCGGCTTGGCTGCATGAAGCCGCATGAGCGGTAACGGCGCTTGGTGGGCGAGGACTGACGCCTGGCTGCGGGATGACCAGAAAAGACACGTTACGTTACAATGAGTCAGCTCTGCCCCGGATCGCTGGGAGCCAACCTGAGCCAGCCTAAGCGCCCGCGTCGTTCGTGCCTGACCATTGTTCTGTCCATGATCGGCGCCCTCGGCGCCGCCTTCGTGCTCATCCAGTTCATCCCCCATGGACGCGACCAGTCCAACCCGCCGGTGACCACCGCCTTTGAGTGGTCTTCACCGCAAGCTGCGGCGATCGCCAAGCGCTCCTGCTATGACTGCCATAGCAACCAGACGACCTGGTGGTGGGCTGTCCGGATCGCGCCGTTTTCGTGGCTGACAGAGCACGACATCAGCGCCGGTCGCAGTCGCTTGAACTTCTCGCAGTGGGACGGTGGGCTCAGCATCAAGGAACTTGCGCAAGCTCTGAACAAGGGCATGCCGCCGTGGCAGTACACCTTGGTGCACCCCAGCGCCAGGCTTACTGCCGCTGATGAAGAACAGCTGCTGAGCGGCTTTCAGGCGTCACTCGCCGACGAAAAGACGCTACCCTCAGCGCTCTCTGTTACGACCGATGCGACGGCGATCATCGCCGCCCGCTGCGGTGTCTGCCATGGGAGCGCCGTGGCACTCGCATACCGTACTGTGAGCGGGACGCAAGCCGAGGCGATGCTGCAAACGATGGTGCAAAAAGGCGCCAGCCTGACGACAGCGGAAGAGCAGACGCTGGTCAACTATTTTACGCCGCGTGCCGCCAGCAGGGCGCAGACCCAAGCCCTGCTGCAGACGATGATGCAGCAAAGCAACAGCCTGATGAAGGCCGGCCCACAGGCGCTGCTCAAGTATTTCCGGCGCTGAGCCCCGCTGGCGGTCGAGGTGCGGCTCTCAAGTCAACAGACTAACCTGTTCCGGCTGGGTGCTGCAGAGTCTGACCAGATCGCAGGAGACGATCGTTTTCGTGGTTACCCACGACGTGGAGATGGCCGAGCGGGCAGATGCAACCCTTCACCTCAGCGATGGCAGGCTGGTGGCGCTTGTGCACCGAGACGACTCACGCTCATCGCGCGGTCCTGGCCGGGGAAGAGATACGATCTTCTGCCCCCACTGTGGCTTCGCCGCTGTTGCGGCCAGGTTCTGTCCCCAAGACGGCAGTGAACTGGCCAGCTTGCGGGCGGCTCTGCGCAGGGCTCGCGAGGGTCGGTCGCCTGTCGACGGACCGGCCGAGTAGGCCGATGAACTGCGCCTGCTCGCCGGCGCCTTTTCGTCGTCTGCCACTGCCGAGGGAACAATGGCAAATCGCTGTTTTTCCGCTACACTGGTGCAACGTTTCACGTTGATCGAACCAGTGGGGGTATGCCTGTGAATAAGAAGGCCCGCACACGACTCATCGTCGCTACTGTCGTCATTGTTGTCGCCTTCGCCGCCGGCCTCATCTACCTCGTCACCAAGCAGGGTGCTTACTATCGCCAGGTGAGCGAACTCAGCAGCCAGAACCTGAATGGCAAGACCGTGCAAGTTGGCGGTGCGGTGATCGGCAAGAGCGTCACGCGCAATGCGTCTGGCGTGCACTTTGTCATTCAGGATCTCACCGGCAAGCCTAACACGGTCAAGGTCAACTACGACGGTCAGATGCCGAGCACCTTCGGCTCCGGTGTCGACGTCGTCGTCACTGGCCCTTATCTGGC
>JBKQWK010000005.1:0-5324 GCA_052139595.1 Thermoleophilia bacterium
CTCGATGACGCCATTGCCGCCGGCAAAATCGTCATAACCGGTTACCTTGAGCGGAACCAGCTCATTGAGCAGTACCGTGATGCCACAGCATTATTGATCCCCCTCTTCGACGATCCGGAATCGGCAGCCCGATTCCCCAGCAAAATCGGCGAGTACCTTGCCTCTGCCAGACCGGTAGTTACCACGGCAGTCGGAGAGGTCGATCGCTTCTTTCGCGACGGAGAGTCGGCCTACATAGCCCCTGCCGGAGACGCCAATGCCTACGCCGCCAGAATCGTTGATGTACTGAGAGACCCCATTGGCGCCGCGGCTGTGGGCGTCGCTGGACGCGTGCTTGCTGAAGCGCAGTTTCACTATTCTCTTCATGGCCCCACGTTGGCAAGACTTATCGTTGATGTGTCGAAGCGCAAAGACGGCAGCGAGGAAGTTCATCGGTGAAGGCGACCACAGAGAAGGACGCTAAGGTCGAGGCCTCAGACATCCGATGCTTCTGCGCTCGGCACGTGAGCGACGTCCAGCTCCAGCGCTGGCGAGAGTTCGCAGCCCGAGTACCTGCCGCGCACTACCGCCAAGATCCAGCATGGGCCGAGGTTGAACGTGAAGGCGACGGCCTGCTGACACGAGAACCGTTTTTCTTTTGGTCAGAACGAAACGGCGACGTCTGCTTGACGGCCCTTGGCGTGCGCCGTCGCGTGCCTCTACCGGGACGAGCGTTCTGGGAGTTCAACAATGGCCCTACATTTCTCGAGACCACCGCCTTTGACGACTGGCTGGCTTGGCTTGACGGTGCCCGTGGCCATGACGTCGCTCGCCTGCGCCTGCAGCCGGCCATGCTTCTTGATGAGCGCGGTGACGAAACGGAGACGATTCTGGAGCAACACGGCTTCGTGCGACACCGGGCAATAGGGACGTGGGCAACGCTCCTTGTCGACTTGAGTGTGAGCGAAGAGCAGCTTCTGGCAACATTTCGGCCGCAGACGCGAGCGCGAATCAGAAAGTCGCGAGACCTGGGAATCGACATTTCTGGAGAAGATACGCCGCAGGGATGGTCCGTGTTGTGTGACCTTGAAGCCGAGATGGCTCGCACCCTCCCCGTGCGGTCCATAGACGTTGCCAGACTCGCGCGCATGAACCAACACTGGACCGCCGATAAGCGTAGCAGCACCGTGCTAGTTGCCCGTCACACTGGCGAACCGCTGGCCGCAGCGCAGGTGATCGCGCATGGGTCAATTGCGTATCTGAGTATGCTTCCGTCTTCGCGCCGCAATGAGAAACTGCCGTCGAGTCATCTGCTGGTCTGGGAAGCGATGCGCTGGGCAAAGCGCTCGGGATGCACTACGTTTGACTTCGCCGGTTACAGCCTGGCAGCGCGGCCTGGTGACCCTTTGTGGGGCGTGAACAGCTTCAAACACGGTTTCGCCCGCGGTCAACGGCCAAGCAAGTTCGTGGCCGTTCACGAGAAGGATTACTCTCCGCTCATTGCAGCATCGGCCAGTGCGGCTAGGCGATCCGAGAGATGGGCACGCCGCCTGTTCACTGGCGCGACGAAATGAACATCGCTGTCACAATTGACGTTGAGGCCGACAATCAGTGGGACTTCGGCGTGCCTGTGACAACGCAAAACGTGAGCTTCTGGGCTCCTTTCCAGGATCTTTGCGAACGTCACGGCGTCACTCCCACCTACCTTGTTGCGACGGAGATCGTCGCTGACGACCTGGCGCGCGAGTTGCTTCGCAGTTGGTGGAAACGCGGTGTGGCTGAGATAGGAGCGCATCTTCATCCATGGACGACGCCACCGTTTGCCGACCGGCCTGGTCTGCGCTTCAACGATTCAGTCCACATGTTTCCTTCGCAGCTTCCCGACGATCTGCTTTGCGAGAAGCTGTCCATGCTCACGGCGCAAATCGATGCTGCTGTAGGCGTGCAGCCAACCTCATATCGAGCCGGCAGATTCGGGTTCGATCTGCGTGCGGCAACGTTCCTGGCTGGCGCTGGCTACCGGGTGGATTCCTCAGTCACACCTCTGACTTCATGGCGCAAGCACCCCGGGCTGCAGGGCGTCGGCGGCCCCGACTTCAGCAAGCATTCATCACGGCCTTTCCTTATCGACGGCCTGAGGCCGAACTCTCTCGTCGAGATCCCGGTCACTGTGCTGCCCACGTACAAGCCTCTGGCGACATGGCCATGGCTTTTACATGCCTACAAATCACTCCCGGTGCGCGCCGTGCGCAAGCAACTGCTGGCACGCTGGTTGCGACCACAACCGATTCGACTCTCGCCAGACCCACGATACACGGCCGATGACCTCGCCCACGTCGTAAGCTGTGCCTCGTCGTACGGCCTCGATACGGCCGTCATGATGTTTCACAGCAGCGAACTGATGCCCGGCGGCAGTCCCTTTCGCCCCGACGCGCGATCGGTGCAGGAGTTACTACAGTGCCTCGACCGATTTTTTAGCCTTGTTCGACAACAGGGATGCGGTTTCTCGACGCTCACGCTCATGGCCGGCGACTTGACCGTTCGCGCCGAACTGGAGGTGAAACGATTGTGAAAGTGATGCTGCTGTCTGCCGGCCTTGGTAACGGTGGGCTCGAGCGACAGCTGGCTCTTCTTGCCACCAGCCTGCCCGATTCCTGGGAGCGCCGTGTGTGGGCCCTCAGCGACGGGCCGTTTCAACCGTACCTTGAAAACAACGGCGTCGCTGTGACAGTGCGCGAGCGCATGTTTCGCTTTGACCTTTCACCGGCTGCATATCTGTGGCGTGAGCTGTGGGCGTGGCAACCAGACGTCGTCCACTCGTGGCACTGGACGACGACTCTTGCCGCCGGCCCGGCATGCCGACTTCTGCGCATACCGCTCGTTGACGGCTCGATTCAGACCGGGGCCTACAAACCGGCTCTGCTCTCACTTGATCGCCTCGGCATGGCTTTTGCACAGCTCGTCGCAGCGAACACGCACGCGGGCCTGCGGGCCTGGGGCGTTCGACCCGCGAAGGGACGGGTCGTTCATAACGGTTTCGACCAGTCTCGCCTTTACGCTACTTCAGCCAGCAAAAGAGAGCACCGCGCGGAATTCACGGTGATCATGACGGCACGTATGGATCCGGTGAAGCACTACGACGTCGTTCTCGAGGCAGCGCGCATCCTCAGCCGAAACGCCAGCGGATGGCATTTCGTGCTGGTGGGCGACGGATCAGAACGGCTTCGTCTTCTGCACTCGGTAGCCGACCTTGTCGCCAGCGACGTCGTCGAATTCCCCACGCCAGGTATGGACGTGCTAGACCTGGTGCGCGAAGCTGACGTTGGTGTTCTTATGACGAATCCTGAACTTGCCGAAGAGGGACTCAGCAACTCGATCATGGAGTACATGGCAATGGGCCTTGCAGTCGTTTGCAGTGACGGCGGTGGTAACCCCGAACTCGTAGTGGACGGCGTTACCGGCTTCATCGTGCCCGCCGCAAATGCCGCAGCGCTGGCAGAAAAGCTGGCTTATCTGCGCAAACACGAAGACGAACGCCTTGCCATGGGAACCGCCGGTAAGGCGCGCATCCGCGAAGAATTCTCATGTGACCTGATGGTCACAAAAATGCTGCATGTGTATGCCGAAGCCATGGCAGGTCGATCCTGAATCGCGACCTGGTCAGCGTCGTCATCCCCACGTATGATCGTGCAGTGCGATGTCGCCTCGCCGTGGAATCGGTGCTTGCCCAGACCCACAAGACGCTTGAGATTATCGTCGTCGACGACGGCTCCAATGACGAGACAGAGGCGGCCGTCTCCGGTCTCGATAACCGGGTGCACTATGTTCGACAGCGAAACGCCGGCGTCTCCGCCGCCAGAAACCTCGGTATGAGTATTGCGCAGGGCAAATATGTCGCGCTTTTAGACAGCGATGATACCTGGTTGCCCTGGAAGCTTGAAGCACAGCTTGCGGTCTTGCGAGCCTTTCCGGAAGCCGGGATGGTCTGGAGCGACATGGCGGCTGTCGATGAAGCAGGCCGAACAATTTGCGATTCGTATCTGCGTCGGATGTACTCCGCGTACGTGCACTTTGATCCTGAGCGCGACTTTACCGCCCATCGCATGTTGGGTGATCTCTGGGATTCATGCCCCCCGCGCCTGCGAGATCGGCAGTGCTCGGTTGGCGACATCTCGCCCTGGATGTTCATGGGTAACCTCGTCCACACATCAACTGTGCTGCTGCGCAGGGAGCGGCTCGTTCGGGTGGGAGAATTCGACCTGTCGCTCCGGTTCTCGGGGGAAGATTACGATTTTCACTACCGTACCTGCCGCCAGGGACCGGTCGCCTATGTCGACATCCCCAGTGTCTGTTACAGAGTCGGAGCCGCCGACCAGCTCACCAGCCCCGAACTCATGATCTGGATCGCACGCAACAACCTTACTACCGTGGTGCGAGCCTTCGCCGCGGCAAACGGCCGCATCAGCTTGCCGCTATCGCTCATCGACGAGCGCCTGGGCTTCTCATTCATTTGGTTGGGCAGAGCAGAGCTGCCGATCGCCAAGTCTCAGGCTCGTAGAGACTTGAGATACGGCCTTTCTCTGCTGCCTCGCACGTGCAGATCGCTGCGCCGCAAGACGATCCTTTACCTAGGCTTCTCTGTGCTTCCGTCATCACTGTTCCGACGCCTCGAAGCAATGCGGCACGGCCCGAAGACCCGCCGACCGGCTCAGGAGTAAACACCGAACCTCCTGTGCCGAAACTCGCTGGTGCGGAATCCGCCGCTTCTGGCGAAATGCTATACTCGCCCGGATCGTTCGCAAGCTGCACTTCGGTCTATCGCTCGACATTGGGAGCAGGGTGGCGTAGTGACGCACACGTTCGTTCGTCTGCACCGTGAGAAAGACTTGCCAGCTCCAAAGGGTATTGTGGCCCGAGAGCTGACAGCGTCTGATCACCTCACGCGGCGTCTCACCAAAGCGCAGCCTGTACGCTTGGCTTTCGCGGCCACGATGATTGCTAGCGCATTCGCGCGACTTATTGCGTTTCTCACAATGAAACCGAATTTCACGCCAGATTCAATCTACTACGTTGCCCTGGCCCGGCTGATTGCGCACGGGCACCTCTCCGCTGGAGAAGGGTACAGGGTGCCCGGCTACTCAGCTTTCTTGATCCTCTGCGGCATCAACCTCAGCGCCACACGAATCGTTCAGATGTTTCTCGGCATGTGCATCACGGCCATGCTTTTCCTGCTTGCCTGGCGCATGACCCGCGTGGTTTGGCTGGCATCCGTTACGGCCCTTTTTTACGGCCTGAATATCGCGCAAATTTTCCAGGAATCGAGCGAGATCTCCGAAACACTCGCC
>JBKQWK010000006.1:0-3625 GCA_052139595.1 Thermoleophilia bacterium
ACGGCGTAGCCGTCGAGCCCGCCGATGTGCTGCAACGATTCGACCACCTGACGCTGCTTGTAGTCGAGCTGGGCGGCATAGTCGACGGTCTGCCACTCGCAACCGCCACAGCTTTCAGCATGACCACATTGCGGCGCTACGCGCAGATCTGCCGGCTGGAGCACCTGGACCAGTTGCGCCTCAGCGTAGCCGCGCTTGCGTTTGCTCACGCGCGCACGAACGACGTCGCCGGGCACTGCACCGCGCACGAAGACGACGAAGCCGTCGGCGTGCGCGAGGCCTTGCCCGCCGTACGCAAGCGTGTCAATGGTGAGATCGAGGATGTCGCCGGGGTGTGGTGTCATGAGGGAGGAGTGTACCTTATCGTCAACCCTTGCCGTGGCCAGATCAGACGATTTCCGCCGCCGGCTTTGGTAGAGTGCGAGTTGCAACCAGGTGCGCCGTGCTGCGGTCGTTGTCGCACGTGTAGCCTCAGGACATCCACAAGGAGGATCAGTGACCATCGACCTGGCAGCGTACCGGGAGCGTGCCGAACGTTTTGTCGGTGAACTCGATAAAGAGTATTACCTGCACTTCTCCGGCCAGAAAGCGGAATGCGAGACGGCTATCGTGTACGACCGCTACCCCGACCTGTTCACTGCAGCCTCGTTCGCCGAGCTGGATACCCTGTATGAGGCAACGCCGATTGCCCAGCGTCGCCCGCTGGCATACCTCATTGCCTTCGTCGTCGACGGCTACATGGGCGCGCAGTCCAAACACCTCAGCGACGATATTGCCAACGCCGAAAGCAAGGCAACAATCACTGTCGACGGCGAGTCCATCGCCTTCCGCTACTCCAGCATCGTACAGGCAAACGAGGCTGACCGGGGGCGACGCCAGCGCATCCAGCAGGCGCGCGCGGTGCTTACTGAAGAGCAGTTCAATCCGCTCTACACGACGCTCTGGCAGGCCAGCCACGAATTAGCTACGCGCCTCGGCTACAAGAGCTATGAGGATCTCTACTCTGAGGTCAAGGCAATCGACTACGCCTCCCTGCGCGCGCAGACAGACTTGTTCCTGCACGATACAGAGAGCATCTTCGAACGTTCGCTCGATGCTCTCGCACGCAACAAGCTCGATCTGACGCTCAAGCAGCTCACGTACGCCGATCTTCCCTACCTGTGGCGGGCGCCTGAATACGATCACGTCTTTCGCGGCGATCGACTGTTGCCGACGTTCACGCGCATGCTTGCTGATATGGGCATCGACCTGGCCAGTCAGACCAACGTGCACGTCGACGCCGACCCGCGCGAACTGAAGTCACCGCGCGCGTTCTGCGCACCGGTTCATGTGCCCGATGAAATCTACCTGGTGGTCATGCCGAAGGGCGGCCAAGATGACTACTCGGCCTTGTTCCACGAAGGTGGTCACACCGAGCACTTTGCCCACACGCAGCGCGATCTGCCTTTCGAATATCGCTGCCTGGGCGACAATGCGGTAACCGAGGGCTTCGCTTTTATTTTCGATCACCTCCTGCTCAATCGGCAGTGGCTGGCCACTTACCTTGATTACAGCGAGGCCGACGATTTCTTGCGTTTTGCCAACGTTGTCGAACTCTTCTTCTTGCGTCGCTACGCCGGCAAGCTCGCTTACGAGTGCGACCTGCACGCGCAAAACGGTTCGCTTGACCACATGGCCTCGGTGTACAAGAAACGCCTCAGCGAGGCGATCATGGTCGAGGTACCGGAGCAGAACTACCTTGTCGACGTCGACGAGGGTTTCTACGCGGCAAGCTACTTGCGCGCCTGGATGTTCGAAGGCGCTTTTCGCATGCTCTTGCAGGACAGACACGGCATGGACTGGTTCAGCAGTCCTCAGGCGGGCGACTGGGTCAAAGAGCTTTGGTCGCACGGGCAGCAGTTTACGGCCGATCAGCTTCTGCTCAAGAATGGCGGCGGCCGGCTCGACACAGACCCGCTGAAGCACCATATCGAGCGCGCGCTCGGCCGCTAGGCGCGCTTGGCGGCCAGAGCATGCCGTCGGGTGGAGCCGGCACAGGCGCGCCCGGCGGGCACGCGACGATGCTTTAGCGGAACAGGCCGAACCGCCGTCGTGACGGCGGTTCGTGGCTGTGCGGCACGGTCGTACGCGCTCGCAGGGCGCAGACTACGTCGGCTGTGCTCGTGACATCAGTGGCCACCTCGGTGGAGCACACCATCAGGCGTGCCGCCTGATGAGCGTCGCTGCCACCGGTCATGGCTACACCAAGCTGGCGGGCGATCGACTCGGCTTGGCGCACGTACTTCTCGGCCAGCCAGTTGCCGTTGTAGATTTCGACACCGTGTACGAGCGGTGCCACCAGGCGGTCCATTGCTGGCTGATAGGCCGAATGACTGCGGCCTCCGCCGGCCGCCGGGTGTACCCAGACGACCGCCGCATGTTCGGGTATCGTCGCCGGCTGTGGCATGTCTTGTACATCGGCGAACTGTGCCAGCCAATCGAGATCAGGCGAAAAGAGAACGAAGTCTCCTAGTGGGGTCGAGATCTCGACCCCATGCACGAGCGTGATGCCCTCGTCGGCCAGTGGCTGTTCGAGCTTGCGGTTGTCGCTCACGTCGCCGTGGTTCGTCAGTGCGACTGCGTTCAGGCCACGTTGCTTGCAGGCAGCGATGTAATCGCGGTAACTGATATGCGAGCAACTCGACGCAGGGTACGTGTGCGTGTGCAGATCGATGTCCACAGCAGGTGAGTATACTCGACCACTCAGGCATCGCGAGTGTAGACTGCAGGCAGTATGGAAGGCACCCTGGACACTTTCAATGTGGTCGAGATCCTGCAGGTCCTCGGCAACGCCAAACATTCGGGAACGCTGCACATCGAGTGTCCCGACCGTCAGGTTGACGTACGGTTTGTTGCTGGGCGCATTGCCGAGACGCGTGATTCAACGCGGGCCCTCAGTGACACTAGTCTCGGCCGCCAGCTTGTCGGCCGGCAACTGATTAGCGAGGCGCAGTTGGCCGAGGCACTTACCGAGCAGGAACGTTCTCCGCGGCCGCTGGCAACACTGCTGGTCGACAAGCAGTTCATCAGCGAGCGCGACTTGCGTCAGGTACTGTCGCGTCAGATTGCCGAGACGCTCGTGGCTGCCAGGGCGGCTGGTCAAGGTACGTTTGTTTTCGTCCGTGACCCCCAACCGCGAGCGGTGCAGCACATCACCATCGATGCCTTCGAGGTACTTGTCGAGGTGTCGCTCACGGGCGACGACCGCGTGCTTGCCTTCGATGCTCTCGGGCAGGACAGTACGGTGCTGATTCGCAACCGCGACTACGACAGTCTGCCGCGGCACGCTACGACGATGGGTCGCGACGAACTCTACCTGCTGGCTCTGATTGACGATCGCTCTACCGTGCGCGAGCTGATTGCTGCCAGCCGGTTGACGGAGGTAACCGCCGTGCGCATTCTGAGCGCGTTTGCAGAGTCAGGGATAGTGCTCGCCAAGGCGCGCGGCCAGGCTGACGCCGACAGCGAAGTTCGTGAGGACGAGGTGACGGCTGGCGACAACAGCGTGTGGACTCGGGTGGACCAACTCTTCGACGAGAAGTGAGGCCAGCGGTGCAACGACGAAGGGGACGGCGGCTCACTTGAG
>JBKQWK010000007.1:0-23297 GCA_052139595.1 Thermoleophilia bacterium
CTTCCTTCGCGACATGTTCCTGGGCTCCTTCCGCCTTGAGCGCTGCCGACGCGCCTGGCGCGCACCGGCAGTGTCTTTACGAGCCAGGGCCGCGTGAGCCTGCGCAACGCTCGCTTCGCCGCCGACCTGCGCCCGCTGGACGCCGAGTGTGACTGCCCGGCTTGTCAACATTTCTCCCGCGCCTACCTGCGCCATCTCGTCAACCAGAAAGAGATTCTTGGCGCGCAGCTCCTCAGTGAACATAATCTTCGCGTTCTGATAAGATTGGTTAAACGTGCTCGCGTGGCGATCCTTGCGGGCCGTTTTGATGACTTCAGAGAAGACGTGCTGGCGCGATATTCCACAGGAGGCTGATTTTAGAATGGGTCTACTCGCAGCATCATCTAGTTCGAGTTTCATCATCGTTATATGGATTCTTGTTTTTGTCGGGATCTTCTACTTCATGGCGATTCGCCCGCAGCGGCGCCAGCGCCAGAAGCACGGTGACCTGCTCTCGATGCTGAAAAAGGGCGATGAGGTTATCACCATCGGCGGCATGTATGGCACGGTCAAGAAAATCGGCGACGATTATGTCGAACTCGAGATCGCCAATCGTACGCGCGTGAAGTTTCTCAAGCGTTCCATCTCCTCCATCGTTAGTGAAGAAGAGGAGGAGGAGTACGAGGAAGAACCCGTCGACGAGACTGATGAGGTCGTCGACGGCGACGCCGAAGAAACAGAGAGTGGCGACGAGAGTGATGCCGCCGTCGACGAAGCGGTCGATGCCGACGACGAGGAGTCGTCCACGCGCTAGTCGGGAGCGCGTCACTCGGGTTTGTTGCAGAGGCTCGATGCAGTCTCATGATCGTGCAAAGAAGGCTGATCAGCCTTCTTTGTTTGCAGGGATCTGGCTACGACGGCAGAAGAACCCTCTGACACGGTGCCGAGAGAGGAGCCAAGCTCGATGACGCATGTTCTGGCCTTCGCCAACCAGAAGGGCGGGGTGGCGAAGACGACGTCGACGCTCAATTTGGGCGTCGCGCTGCGCGAGATGGGTCTGCGGGTGCTGGGTGTCGATATGGACCCCCAGGGCAATCTGACGATGAGTCAGGGCATCGACACCGAAGGCCTCGAGAAGAGCATGTACGACGTGCTCGTGCATCGCACGCCGATTGCCGAAGTGATCGTCGCCCGCGAGATTGATATTGCCTGTTCAACGATCGATCTTGCCGGCGCCGAGATGGCGCTCTCGACGATGATCGGTCGCGAACGAACGCTGGAGCGTGCCTTGCACTCGATCAAGACCGAGTATGACTACATCCTCATTGATACACCACCATCTCTCGGCCTCCTGACGATCAATGCCCTTACCGCCTCGGAAGGGGTCATCGTGCCTGTGCAGTGCGAGTATCTGTCGATACGCGGTTTGCTGCAGCTCGAAAAGACGCTTGAGATGATTCGCGAGAACATCAATCCGGATGTCAAGATTCGCGGTATTCTGCCGACTCTCTTTGATGCTCGTACTCACCATGGTCGCGAGTCGATTGAAGTGCTACGAGAAAATTTCGGTCCACTCGTGTTCGAGACGGTCGTGCGCAAGACAATCAAGTTCGCCGAGGCGCCCGTGACTGGTAGTTCCTTGCTCAAATACGACCCCAAAGGACGCGGCGCCGAATCGTATCGGGCCCTTGCGCGGGAGGTGCTGAATGGGAAGTCGCGCCGACATGCGTGACGGTCTGAACGAGCTCTTCCGGCGCACTGAGGACGATGCTCAGCGGCAGCGAGCCGATGACGAGATCGTGCCCGGGCGCGCGTACGTGACGACGATTAAAATCGTCGGCATCGGCGGCGCGGGCACCAACGCTATCAACCGGATGGTGGATTCGGGCATCCGTGGTGTCGAGTTCATCGCCATCAACACAGATATTCAGGCACTCGAAATCTGCGACGCTGACGTCAAGATCCATATTGGCCAGGAGCTCACGCATGGGCTTGGCGGCGGCGCTGACCCCGAGGTCGGGCGGCTGGCCATGGAGGCTTCGCGCGATCAGCTCAAACTTGCCCTGCGCGGTGCTGACATGGTGTTCGTCACTGCCGGCGAAGGTGGCGGCACCGGCACCGGCGGGGCACCAGTGGTGAGTCAAGTGGCGCGTGAACTAGGCGCGCTCGCTCTCGGTATTGTTACGCGGCCGTTCTCCTTCGAGGGTAATCGCCGCCAGCAGCAGGCCGACCTGGGCATCTCCTGGCTGCGAGAGGCCTGCGATACGGTCATTGTTATCCCCAACGACCGCCTTTTGCACGTTGTCGACCGCAGCACGACGGTGGTCGATGCCTTTCGCTATGCCGACGATATTCTGCGCCAAGGCGTGCAGGGTATCACCGATCTCGTGACTGTACCCGGGCTCATCAACCTCGACTTCGCCGACGTGCGTACGATCGTCAAGGACGCCGGCACGGCGCTCATGGGCGTTGGTGTTGCCCGCGGCGAGTCGCGGGCAACGGAGGCTGCTGCGGCCGCGATTAACTCGCCCCTGCTGGCAACGAGCATTGAAGGCGCGCGAGGCATTCTCCTCAACATCACCGGCGGTACCGACCTTTCTCTCTTCGAAGTGAACGAGGCCGCTGGTGCGATCGCCGAGGCGGCGCACGAGGATGCCAACATCATCTTTGGCGCCGTGGTTGACGAGCGTCTCGAGGGGCAGATGTCGGTGACCGTCGTAGCCACCGGGTTTGGTGCGGAAAGAGAGCGTGGTGAGGCCGCCGCGCAGCAGCCGCATCAGCCGCAGGCGGCGCCGCGCGACGATACCGGCACCCGGTTTGAGCGGCCGCCGAGCTTCAGCGAGGTCGACCTTGACGTTCCGTCGTTCTTGCGGCACTTCGATCACTAGAGCGTGCGTGACGCGACTGCTGGCACGGCAATGAACAGTGGGCGAAACAGAGGCACTGTTGCTGCCTCGCCCATGAACCTGCAGCTAGACCTCGATCTCGACGTTTTCGATGGGCCGTTCGATCTCCTCATCACCCTCATCCTCAAGGAAGAAATCGACCTCTGGGAGATCCGTGTCTCCGGCATCATCGCCGAGTATGTCCTCCAGCTTGCCGACTCAGGCGAGTTTGATCTGGAAGCAACCTCTCAGTTTGTCGTCCTGGTTGCGTCGCTCCTCGAGATGAAGTCGCGCCTGTTGCTCGCCGCGCCGGTGGACGATGAGTTGGACGATCCGGACGAGGAAGAGGCCAGCGACGCACTACTGGCGGCGCTGGTCAGATACGGCCAATTTAAAGGTGCCGCCGAAGCCTTACTGGAACAGTGGACGGTCCACTCTGGTCGTCTCTACCGGAAAGTGGCCGTGCCGTCGCCATTGCGGCACCGCCATGATCTTGAGCGTTCTCAGGATGCGCGCCAGCTGTCCGCCGCCCTGCGCACGCTGCTGCGCGAGCCGCCGCTGCCAGATGCCAGTCACATCACCAACCTCGCCGTGACGCTCGTGCGCGAACTGGAGCGCCTGCGCGATCTTCTTGCCGTTGAGGAGATGTTCACCTTCTCGGCCGTGGCTCCGCAGTCGCGAGTGGAAAAGGCAGTCACCTTCTTTGCCTTGCTTGAGCTGCACAATCGTGGTGAGGTACATTTGCGGCAGACACGTGCTTTTGGCGAGATTACGGTGCAGCGCCTTGGTCTCTCGGTGCAAGGTGCGCCGGCCGGAGCGCCAGTGTCCTGCGCCGGGTGACGGCGCCGTGCGCCTGCTGTACGATGCGCTCATCATTGGGAAGGATCTAATGGACCCGCTCACCCAGCGCCTCGAAGCCCTCTTCTACATTTCGCCGCGGCCGATTGCGACGGCCGAGCTGGCTGCAGCGTGCGACGTTGACGAGACCGCGATCGGTGAGGCAGTGACTGCGCTCATGGTCGAATATGGCGCCGGACGACATGGATTTGAACTCACCGAGGTTGCCGGCGGTTACACGTTTCGGATCGCGACTGCCTGCCAGACTGCGGTGCGCTCGTTTACGGGCGCGCGTCCGCCCGACGCACTGTCGCCGGCCCTCATTGAGACTCTGAGTGTGGTCGCCTACCTGCAGCCGACGACTCGCGCGGACGTCGCCCAGATTCGCGGCGTTTCGTCAGAATGGGCGCTCAGTTCTCTGGAGGAACGCGGCTTGATTGAGGAATGCGGGCGCGCTGACGCGCCCGGAACGCCGATTCTCTATCGCACGACGGCGCACTTTCTCAAGCTGTTTGGTCTGCGTGACCTGAGCGCACTGCCGGCATTGAGCGAGTTTGCCATGGATGTCGCTGACGTCGAAGAGCTACGCACTCACTTACTGGTCAATGCCGAGAGAAGGACGTCGTGAAGGCCATGAACCTTGTCGTTTACCTGGCGCGAGCCGGAGTCGGATCGCGCCGTTTTTGTGACGAACTCGTGCGTGCCGGCCGAGTGACCCTGCGTGGCGAGATCGTCACGTTTCCGCGGGAAAGAGTCGATCCCGATGACGAGGTGACCGTGGACGGCGAGGTTGTGACTCCGCACGAGCTGCGGTACGTGCTCGTCAATAAGCCCAGCGGTGTGGCCAGCACACGGTCGGACCCACATGCCGACCGCGTCATTGTCGACATGGTACCCGACGGACGGACTCTCTTTCCGGTCGGCCGCCTCGACGTTGATACGACTGGTCTTATCATTCTCACCAACGACGGTGCTCTTGCCAACCGTCTCATGCACCCGCGCTACGGCGTGCCGAAAACGTACATCGCGCGCGTGCGCGGCAAGGTCAGCAAGCGTGCTCTTGTCGCCATTCGTCAGGGCGTTGAACTCGAAGACGGCCTCACGTGGCCGGCCGAGGTTCAGCTGCAGAAACAGAGCGCCAAAACGGCCGTGCTCGAAGTCTCCATCCATGAGGGACGCAAGCACCAGGCCAAGCGCATGTTGGCAGCTCTTGACCTGCCGGTCGAAGAGCTACATCGGCGCCGCTACGGACCGTTGACTGACAAGGGGCTCGATGTGGGCGCGTTTCGCGATCTCACAAGCGATGAGGTAGATGCGCTGCGTCGTGCCGGAGAAGAAGCACAGCGGCGAGCGGTGGCTGAGCCGGAGGGCGAATCGGTGCCGCTTGCCGCCGAGACACCCGCTCCGACCGGGGCTGACGGGCCGCCGCCGTCTGCATAAGCATGCACAATTGTGCGTCGCGAGCGGTGTATACTGTAAGTTCAAACCATACTGGTGACTGCCATGAACAAGGGCGAAGTGCGTCTGCGAGCAATTCGCGGCGCAACAACAGTTGAAAGTGACACGAGCGAGCACATCGGTGTTCGCACGGCCGAACTTCTGCAGACCATTTTGCAGCGTAACGCACTGCCCATTGCCGACATCGTCAGTGTCTTTTTGACCGCCACCCCAGATTTGACGGCCGATTTCCCGGCTGTGGCGGCACGTGGCATCGGCCTTTCGCAAACGCCGTTGATCTGCAGTCAGGAGATCGCTGTTGCTGGGGCCATGGCGCGTTGCGTGCGTGTGCTCGTGCATTGCTACTTGCCTGCGGACCAGAGCGCTCACCACGTTTACTTGCACGAAGCGCGCCAACTCCGTCTCGATTTACCGCAGTGACGATGCGTTTCGCTTCTCGCCTGGCTTCGCTGACACCGTACGTGCCGGGCGCGCCGATTGATTTGGTTCTGCGTCAATTCGGCCTCAGCGAGGCGGTCAAATTGGCCAGCAACGAGTTTCCGCTGCCGCCATTCGACGAAGTGAAAGCGGCGGTCGCGCAAGCGCTGGATGATCTGAATCGCTACCCCGACGGTGACGCCACCGACCTTCGTCGGGCGTTGGCGACACATTTCGCTCGCGAGCCCGAGCAGGTGATCATCGGTAACGGTTCCTGTGAGCTGCTGATGCTTCTCGGTGATGCGCTGCTAGAGCCTGGTGATGAAGTTGTTTTTGCCGATCCGTCGTTCGTTGTGTACAACGACATTTGTTTGCTGCATGAGGCGGTGGCGCGGCCCGTCCCCCTGGTCGATTACTGTCATGACGTAATGGCTATGGCGGCGGCGGTGGGGCCGCGTACCAAAATGGTGATCGTCTGTAACCCGAACAATCCTACCGGGACCTATGTTCCGGCGGCAGCGATCGCCGAACTCGTGCGGACCGTGCCAGATGACGTGCTCATCGTGCTTGATGAGGCCTATAACGAGTTCGTCGGCGCCACCGACAGCCAGGAAGCGCTCGAGTTGCAGGCGACTCACGAGAATGTCTGTGTTTTGCGCACCTTCAGCAAGATTTACGGTTTGTGCGGACTGCGCGTTGGCTACGGTCTCGGCTCAGCCGATCTCAAGGCAGGCATCGACAAGGTCCGCCAGCCTTTCAACGTGAACGTCCTAGGGCAGGTCGCCGCGCGCGAGGCCTTGAGGCATCAGGATCTCGTGGCCGAGCGTGCACGGACAATTCGTGAACAGCGGGCGTACATGGTTGACCGCTTGGCGCACATGGGACGCGCTACGGTGCCGAGCGAGGCGAATTTCGTTCTCGTCGATATTCGTGATCTGAAGTATCCGCAGGATGAGGTCTGTAACGTGCTCATGTCACGGGGAGCGATCGTGCGTGACGGCAATGCCCTGGGGTGCCCGGGCTGGGCGCGTGTGAGTGTCGGCACCAGGGACGAGATCGACTACTTTCTCAGCCAGCTTGAGTCACTGAACCCGGTTCAAGCCGGGGCAACGGAAGGGAGGTCGAGCTGAGCATGATGATCATCATGCGGGAAGGCGCGACCGATGAGCAGGTCGCGCATGTCATTGCTCGCATCGAAGAGGTGGGCGCCAGTGCTCACGTGTCGCAGGGCGAACGGGTGACCTTGATCGGTGCTATTGGCGACCGGGAGGATCTCACCAGTCTGCCGTTTGAGGCCTATCCTGGCGTGCAGCGTGTGGTTGCCATCCTCAAACCGTACAAGCTGGTGAGCCGCGAGTTTCACCCGGCCGATACGGTGATCGATGTTCGCGGCAAGAAGATCGGCGGCGGCCACTTTGCCATCATCGCCGGTCCGTGTTCGGTAGAAACGGCCGACCAGATTCTGCAGGCAGCGCGTGCCGTGCAGGCTGCCGGCGGTTCAATGATACGCGGCGGCGCCTTCAAGCCGCGCACCTCGCCTTACGCTTTTCAGGGTCTTGGCATTGAGGGCCTGAAAATGCTGGCGTGGGCGCGCGATGAAACGGGTCTGCCCATCGTCACTGAAGTTATGGATCCGCGCGATCTCGACGTTGTCTGCGAGTACGCCGATGTGCTGCAAATCGGCGCGCGAAACATGCAGAACTTTCTGCTGCTCGCCGAAGTCGGCAAGCTCAGCAAGCCGATCCTGCTTAAGCGGGGACCGTCGGCAACGATCGAAGAACTGCTCATGGCCGCTGAGTACATCGTCAAAGAGGGGAACGGTGAAGTCATCCTCTGCGAGCGTGGTATTCGCACGTTCGAGACGGCAACTCGTAACACGCTGGACATCAGTGCCGTACCCGTGGTGAAGATGGCCAGTCACTTGCCGATCGTTGTCGATCCGAGCCACGCTGCCGGACGTCTTGACCTGGTGTTACCGCTCTCGTTGACAGCGGTGGCCGCCGGCGCCGATGGCGTCATCGTCGAGACACACCCAAATCCCGAGCACGCGCTCAGCGATGGGCCACAGTCCGTGCCGACGGCGGCCTTTGGCGCCTATGCCGATCGCGTCAGAGAACTTGTGACCTGGATCGGCAAGACCGTCAGCTGAACGCCGTGCCTGCCAGCCGGCAAACTGCTCCGCGCGTCGCCGTCATCGGTGTCGGCCTCATGGGCGGCTCGCTTGGCTTAGCGGCGCGGGCCAGGGCTGGTGTAGAGACAGTGCTCGGCTACACGCGCAGCCGTGAGACACTGGCCCTGGCCTTAGAGCGTGGCGCGATCACGGTTGCCTGTGCGACGCTCGAAGAGGCGGCCGCCGGCGCCGATCTGATTTTTGTCGCCACTCCGGTCCGCCTCGTTGTTGACCACGTGCGGCGAGCTCTGGCGGCTGCCCCGCCTGACGCCGTGATCAGTGATGTGGGCAGCACCAAGAACATGCTCATGGCAGCGCTCAGCCCGGCTGAGCAGGCACGCTGTGTCGGTGGCCATCCTCTCTGCGGCTCGGAGACAGCTGGTGTCGAGAACGCCCGTGCCACACTCTATGAGGGCGCGACCTACTTTCTCACGCCCGGCACGCACGTCGATGCTCAGGCGTATCAGCGTCTGCACGGCTTTATCGCCCAGATCGGCGCCCGGCCCGTGGCGATCGATCCCCTTGATCATGATCGCGTCATGGCTCTGGTGAGTCATCTGCCGCATGTGCTCGCCAACGTGCTCATGACGCAGGCTGGCGAGGACACCGGGCCCCGCGACGCGCTGCTGTGCGCGGGACCGAGTTTTCGCGATCTCACGCGCGTTGCCGGCAGCAACCGGCGCGTGTGGACCGACATCTTTCTCGAGAACCGCGTTGCTTTGCTCGCCGCCCTGCATGACTTTCGCGGCGGCCTGGATGAGATGATTGCTGCTCTCCAGGAAGGCGACGATGAGAGCCTGGTAGAGTTGATCAGTCGTGCCACCGTGAGTCGTGAACGGATGCTCGCCGGCGGTAGCTTGGCCCCAAGCGAGTTGTGGCGCCTCGTCGTGAAGGTGCCCGACAGGCAGGGGGTCCTGCGCGAGATTACCGTTGCTTTGGGCGATGCCAACATCAACATCGAAGATATGGCTCTCCACCATATGAGCGCCGAGCTCGGCGGTTCGCTGACGGTGTACGTGCTCGGTGCAGAGGTCTGCCGGCGAGCGGCAGAGCTGCTCGCCGGCCTGCGCTACGAAGTCGTGACCGCCAAGGTAGCCGAGTGAGCACTTCTGCCGGCAACGAGCCAACGGTGTCGGCATGATCGCCGTCAACAACGACATGGTTCACTTTGCGCCTTCCGGAGCGCTGCGCGGTAGCGTTGCCGTGCCGAGCGACAAATCGATCACGCAGAGGGCGTTGATCATCGGAGCGCTCTCTTCCGGTGATGTGCTTGTGCGCGCTCCTCTGTGGGCCGGTGACACGGAGGCGACGGCCGCCATGCTGGCAGAGTTGGGCGTACGAATCGAGCGCGGTGCAAGCGAGACCGTCGTGCACGGCGTCGGGCTACGCGGCCTGAAGCGGCCGCCGCAAGCTCTTGACGCCCGTAACTCGGGCACCGCCATGCGCCTCCTCAGTGGTGTTCTCGCCGGTCAGAGCGGACGTTTCGTGATCGACGGTGATGAGAGTTTGCGTCGCCGCCCAATGGATCGCGTCGTGCTGCCGTTGCGGCTGATGGGGGCCCGCATCGAGGCGCGTGACGATCGCTTTGCCCCGCTGGCAATTGATGGCTGCTGGTTGACAGGTATCACGTATCAACTGCCGGTCGCCAGTGCTCAGATTAAGTCGTGCCTGCTCCTGGCCGGCCTTCTTGCCAACGGCGAAACGAGAATCATCGAGCCGTTGCCCAGTCGCGACCATAGCGAGCGCATGCTGGCAGCGGCCGGCGTCACGATCAGTGGTGGCAGCGGCTGGTGCGCACTGCGCCCGCCGGCGGAGCTGCACCTCGCAGAGGTGCGCGTGCCCGGCGATCCGTCGTCGGCGGCCTTTCTCGCCGCCGCGGCCACGGTGGTGCCCGGATCGTGCCTCGAAGTGCACGACGTGGGCCTCAATCCCACCCGTTTGGGGTTTTACGAGGTGCTCAAGCGTATGGGTGCAGACGTTACCTGGCAGGTGCGCGAGCAGTCGGGTGGCGAGCCCATCGGTGCGTTGGTCGTGCGTTCGGCGACCTTGCATGGGGTCACCGTGGGCAGCGACGAGGTGCCGCTGCTGATCGACGAGCTGCCGCTGGTTGCTTTGATGGGCGCGTTTGCGGTCGGCAAGACAGAGGTGAATGGTGCCGCCGAACTGAAGGTGAAAGAGAGTGATCGCCTGGCGGCCATCGGACGCATCATCGGTACTCTTGGCGGACGGGTCACCCTCACGGACGACGGCTTCACCGTGTATGGCGGCGAGCTGCGCGGCGGTCGCGTCGACAGCGAGGGCGACCACCGCCTGGCGCTTCTCGGTGCCGTCGCCGGATTGGCCTGTCCTGACGGAGTTACGGTCGCCGGTTTTACCGCTGCCGCTGTCTCCTTTCCTGGGTTCCGCGATCTTCTGAACACGGTGCTGATTTAGATGACCGTGATCGCCATCGACGGCCCCGCCGGCTCCGGCAAGAGCACTCTGGCCCGCTTGTTGGCTGACCGTCTCGGTTTCGTCTATCTCGACACCGGGGCCATGTACCGTGCTGTGGCCTATCTGGCTTTGCGCGATGGCATCGCGCTCAGCGATGCTCCGGCTCTGACGGCAGTGGCGCAAACAGCTGAACTTACCTTCAACGATCAGGGGCACATGGTCGCCGCCGGCGTCGACGTGAGCGACGAGATTCGCCGGCCGGCCGTCTCGGCGGCGGTTAGTGAAGTCTCGGCGCATGCGGCGGTACGTGCTCTGCTGGTCGCCGTGCAAAGGCAGCTGGCCGCGGGACGAAATGTCGTCATGGAGGGTCGCGATATCGGCACGGTCGTTTTTCCCGACGCAGCGGTCAAGGTCTTTCTTACTGCGCAACCGCAGGTGCGCGCCGAGCGGCGGCATCAGGAGCTGCTTACCAAGGGTGAACAGACCAGCGCTGACGAGACGCTGGCGGCCATCACGGCGCGTGACGAGTACGACTCGGCGCGGCTGGTCTCACCCTTGCTTAAGGCCAGCGACGCGATCGAGGTCGACACGTCGACCCTCGACGTGGACCAGGTTCTTGACCGGCTCGAGGCCATCGCTCGCGCGGCTCTAACGATGGCGGCGCAACGTTCGTGAGAGGCGTACCGCTCCGCGTGGCTGATCAATCGCGCGTCTATACTTTCTGCCGTTACGTTCTTGTGGTGTTGCTCGGTTGGCCGTATAGACTGAACGTGAGCGGCGCTGACAACGTTCCCCTCACGGGTCCGGTCATAGTGGCGATCTCGCACAAGAGCGATCTGGATCCAATCTTCGCCGGCATCAGCCTGCGTCGCCAGATGCGCTTCATGGCCAAGATTGAACTCTTTGCCGTGCCTCTCCTCGGCCGCTTGATCAAGGCGCTCGGCGCCTTCCCTGTCGATCGTGGGGCCGGGGACCGGTCCGCGCTCGAGACTTCTCTGCAGATCCTCGCTAGCGGTGAGCCGCTGCTCATGTTCCCCGAAGGCCACCGCTACAGAGACGAGGCGCTGCACCCATTCTTGCCCGGCGTAGGCATGATTGCCATGCGTTCGGGAGCTGTTGTTATCCCGGCGGCGCTCACGGGAACGAACCACATTGTGCGTCATGGCCGACCGGGCCTGCCAGTTGTGCGCATGACAATTGGACGACCGGTGAATCTGACTGGGCTCGAAGGTCGCAAGAGCGCTGTCTACGCGCAGGCGTCGGCACGCATCCGTGAAGCTGTACTGGACCTCTATGAACAATCGCGATAACGAATCTGAGCGACAGGCGGGGGCGGGTGAGCACGAACGTGTGCGCGGAGCCGAGGTGCGTCGCGTCACAGTCGGATCGGCCGAGATCCTCGTCGCCCGTCACGCTGGTTACTGCTATGGCGTCGAGCGGGCACTGAAGATCGCCGAAACTGCCATTGGCGATCTGCCGACGCCGCTCTTCTCGCTAGGGCCGATCATCCATAACCCAGCTGTCGTGCGACGGCTTCAGGAACGTGGTATTGACGCGATCGACGATCTCGATCAGGCGTCATCGGGGACCGTCATCGTGCGCACACACGGCGTGCCGCCGGCAGTGATCGCGGCGGCGCGTGACCGTGGGCTCGATGTTCTTGACGCAACCTGCCCCTTTGTCACCATTGCACAACGCAAGGCGGCGGCACTGAGCGAGCAGAGCTACGTCGTGCTCATCCTGGGTGAAGCCGACCACCCCGAGGTCGCCGGCCTGAAGGCGTGTGCCGGCGAACAAGCCGTGGTGCTCGGGGACGCCGGCGCGCTGCACGATGAAGTCGTTATCAACAAACGCGTCGGCATCGTTGTGCAGACCACGCAAACGCGCGCCAACCTCTCTTACCTCGTCGCGCGCGTCGCTCCTCTGGCACGTGAGCTGCTCGTCTACAACACGATCTGCTACGCCACCGAACAGCGTCAGAGTGCGGCCCGTGAGGTGGCCCTGGAGGCGGATGTGGTTGTCGTCGTGGGTGGACGCAACAGCGCCAACACGACACGCTTGGCGGCTCTGTGCCGAGCCATACAACCGCGTACCTACCTGATCGAACGCGCGGCGGAGATCGACGCCGGCTGGCTGGCGGGGCAGCGACACATCGGAGTCACCGCCGGCGCGTCAACCCCTCAGGACGAGATCGATGCCACTGTGCAAGCCATTCTGAACGTGCTCGCGGGTGACGCTTGAGCGCCCCGCCGACGGACGCCGCTGGTCTTGCCGTCGAAAGCGTTGAGGGCGCCGCAGCACGTGCCGGGGTGAAGCCGAACGACTGCATCGTCGCCATCGACGGCACAGTGGTCCAGGATGTGCTCGATCTCGAGCTGGCCGCGGCCGACGGCGCGTTCGGCCTCACTGTGCTGCGTAATGGCCATCAGCTGAATCTGCCCGTCATGCCGCGTCGTGGCGAGTGGCACGGCTTGACCCTCGCCCACGGTCTGGGCGTGCCACCGCGACGCTGCGTCAATCGCTGCCGCTTCTGTTTTGTCGATCAGGTGCCGGCCGGCTTGCGTGCCAGCTTGTCCGTCAAGGATGACGACTATCGCCTCTCATTTCTCAACGGCAACTTCATCACGCTGAGCAATCTCGACCAGGCCGATCTCGCGCGTATCGAGGCGTTGCGCCTCTCACCACTGTTCGTCTCGTTGCACGACTGGGACGATGAGCGCCGTGCGCGCTTGATGGGGGAGAAGGCACGTGGTTCTCGGGCTACGCTTCTGCGCCTCGCCGCTGCCGGCATTGAACTGCATATGCAGATCGTGCTCTGCCCGGGCTGGAACGATGGTCCGACTCTTGTGGAGACTATTTTGGCGCTAGCTGAGCTTGACGGGGTGGCGGACGTCGGCGTCGTACCGGTCTCGTTGGCCGAAGAAGGCGACCTGCGCCGTGTGCGGCGCCCAGAGGCCGAAGCGGTTGTCGCCCGCGTGGAGGAACTCGCCCTTCGTCTGACGCCGCAGCGAGGTTACAGCTTCGTTTCTGCCGCGGACGAGTTTTATCTTCTCGCCGGCCTGCGTCCGCCGCTGGCTGCCGCTGAGCTGCAGTACGAGAACGGCATCGGCATTTGCGCCGCGTTTCTCGGCGAGGCGGCCGAGGCTCTGCCGTCGGTGGCAGCGCCGGTGGCGCTTCTCGCTGGCACGCTGGCCGAGCCGATCGTGGGCGAGGCCTGCAAGTTGCTAGTAGCAAACGGCACGGCGCCGGCGGCGCGATCATTCACGGTAACGAACGGGCTGTTCGGCTCCCACGTAACGGTTACTGGGCTCCTCGGCGGGGGCGATGTCCTTACGGCGCTGGCCGAGCGACCGTTGGCACCGGGCGAATGGTTGCTGGCGCCGCGCTCATGGCTGCCGGAACATCTCGGCTGCACGCTGGATGACGTCGGTGAGGCTGAGTTAGTCGCTGCCGCCGACGGACGCTTGATTGTGGCTGCGTCTCTCCGTGAAGGGTTTGGTATGCTGCGTTCATGAATACTCTCCCTGTGGTCGTCGTCGTCGGTTCGCCGAACGCCGGCAAGTCAACATTAGTGAATCGCCTCTGCGGTTCACGTCAGGCAGTGGTACACGAAACACCCGGAGTCACCCGTGACCGCAAAGAACTGGCCGCCGAGTGGTGTGGCCACCAGTTCATGCTCGTCGACACCGGTGGCTTCGACACCTCCGCGGAGGCGCCGTTTGCCGCCGATATTCGCGAGCAAGTGCGGCTTGCGGTGGCCGGTGCTGACGTCGTTCTTTTCGTCACCGACGGTCGCACGGGGCCTCTGGCCGACGATTTCGGCATCGCCGAAGTGGTGCGTCGCCTCAATGTGCCGGTGCTTCTGATCGCTAACAAGATCGACGACCTTGGCCGCCAGGAAGCAACGCCCGATCTCTATGAGCTTGGCCTCGGCGCAGCCCGGGCACTCAGTGCTTCGCATGGCTTAGGCACCGGTGATCTGCTCGACGAGCTGGTTGAACTGCTGCCGTCTGTGCCGAGCGAGACGGATTCGGGCCGAGACGACGAGCCGACAGCGGTGCCGGTGGTGATCGTCGGGCGCCCCAATGCTGGCAAATCATCGCTCTTCAACCGCATCGTCGGCGAACCGCGGACGATCGTCAGCGAGATTGCCGGCACGACCCGAGATGCTATCGACACTGTTGTCGCCACGCCAAACGGTGTGTTCTCCTTCATCGACACCGCCGGCATGCGCAAGATGGCCAAGGTCAGCGGCATTGAGTACTACGCCTATTTGCGCAGCCTGCAGAGCCTCGAACGAGCTCACGTGGCCCTTATCATCGCCGATGCGACCTTGGGGCTGAACGATCTCGATCTGAGTATTGCCACTGAAGCAACTCGGCGCGGTTGTGCCACCGTCCTCGTGATGAACAAGAGTGATCTCGTTCAGCCAGATCTGCACGAATATGGACTCGTGGCGGCCCAAAAGCTGCGTCAGAAACCGCCTGTGGTTGCTGTGTCGGCGACGACTGGCGTTGGTGTGGCCGCTCTGCTCAGCCTGGTGGCTTCACTTGATCGGCGCTACGTAGCCCACATCGGCACGCGTGAGTTGAACAAGGAACTGGCGGACATCGCCGGGCAACGACCGACGCCGCAGAAACACGGCAAACGCCTGAAGATGTACTACGTTGCGCAGTTCGGCACGGCGCCGCCGCGCTTCGCCATTGAAGTGAACGATCGCACGCTCGTGACGCGCGATTTTGGTTTCTTCGTCGAGAATCGGCTACGTTCTCATTTCGGTCTGGAAGGCGTACCGGTGATCATCGACTTCAAGGGCAGATGAACGCCGGGCATGTCGTTTTTGCCATTCTGCTCGGCCTGGGGGGCTACCTGCTTGGGTCAATCCCCTTCGCACTGGTGGTCGGCAAAGGGTTGTTCGGCATTGACGTGCGCGATCACGGGTCCGGCAACGTTGGCACGACGAATGTCTTTCGCGTGCTGGGCAAGAGGGCGGGGATTCTGGTTCTGGCCGGTGATATGGCGAAAGGTTTCGTGCCGGCCCTGCTGGCGGCACATTTCTACCCGTCCTGGCTAGCGATCCTCCTGGCCGTGCTGCCTGTCATCGGTCATATGCACTCGGTTTTCTTGCGCGGTGGTGGCGGCAAAGGCGTTGCTACCGGTGCGGCGGTGGTCCTGGCGCTCATGTGGCCCATCTTTGTCGTCCTGCTCGCCGTCTGGGTTGTCGTGCTCCTGATCTCGCGCTTGGTCAGCCTGGCTTCGATCTGTGCGACCGTCGGCTTCGCCGTTCTGAGCTTCGTTTTCACTGAGCCATTGGCGTACCGCATCGCCGCCGTTCTGGTTGCTCTGATCGTGCTCTGGGCCCACCGCAGCAACATGCGCCGTCTTTTTCTGCGCTGCGAGAATCGCGTTACCTTCCCCTGGAACCGGCGAGATGCAGTCGGCAGCGGCGGTCGCAGGGGACGGGCGGCATGAAGATCACCATCATCGGGGCGGGTAGCTGGGGAAGCGCCTTCGCCCGCCTGCTTGTTCGTCGCGACCACCAGGTACAGGTGCTGGCAGTGACGCAGGCAGAGGCCGATGCACTCAACTTGCGCCACCTGAACGAGCACTTCCTGCCCGGTGTGCGCTTACCGGCTGAGATCGAATTCCTGGCGATGGATGCTGGTCAGCTGCAAGATGCAGAGCTGGTGGTCTATGCCGTGCCAACGCAAGCCTTGCGCCAAGTAGCAGCCTGGGTGGCACCACGGCGTGCGCACGAGGGCCTGCAGCTCTCGCTGGCCAAAGGACTCGAGCTCGGCTCGCTGAAGCGACCGACGGAGGTGATCAGCGAAGAGACCGGTGCCGTGACAGCGGCTCTTTCTGGACCAAACCACGCCGAGGAAGTTGCCCGTGATATGCCTTCGGCGACCGTGATTGCGTGCGCTGATGAAGGCGTTGCGCACGTTCTTCAGCGAGCGATCACGTGCGAGACGTTTCGCGTTTATACCAACACCGATGTTCTCGGGGTTGAGTTTTGCGGTGCCGCCAAGAATCCTGTCGCTCTGGCGGTCGGCATGTCCGACGGCCTCGGCTATGGAGATAACACCCGCGCTAGCCTGATGACGCGCAGCAGCGCAGAGATGGCGCGTCTGGGTACTCGTCTGGGTGCGCGACCGCAAACCTTCGCCGGCCTCGCCGGTATTGGCGACATGATCGCCACCTGCACCTCGCAGCACAGTCGCAATCGGCTGGCCGGCGAGCTGCTCGCCAGAGGCGAGTCGCCGGCCAGGGTGGAGGCCAAGGTCGGACAGGTCGTCGAGGGCATACCGACCACGTACGCCTTGCACGACCTGAGCCGCAAACTGGGCATCGACATGCCGGTCATCGAGAATGTGTACGAGGTCCTCGCTCATGGTCGTTCGCCGGCCGAATCAGTGCGTGCCCTGATGGGCCGGGAGCCGACTCGGGAGCACGATGGCGAGTGAGCGCGCCAGCGATGAAGCAAGGATCGTGGCAGGGGCGTCAGGCAAGTCGCTGCGGCCGAAGTGTCGCCTGCCCGGTTCAGTGATCTGACGTCCGTCGTTGTTCGCCGTCGTTGTTGTCTGCTAGAGTGAACACGTGGCGCGGGCCTCGCGGCCCGCTGGGTGACCAGCTACATGTTCGCCATCCTTGCCGCAGTACCCCGAACACATGATTCAGCGCGTCCGCCTGCGGACGCCTCACGACACGTGGAGGCAAAGTGGAGCAAAGAGACTACGTTTTCACATCGGAGTCAGTGACCGAAGGCCATCCTGACAAACTGGCCGATCAGATCTCGGACGCAATTCTCGACGCAATTCTCGAGGAAGACCCGTACGGACGCGTGGCTTGCGAGACGCTCGTTACCACCGGCCTGGCGCTGGTTGCCGGCGAAATCAGTACCCAGACGTATGTCGACATTCCCAAGATCGTCCGTCAGACGGTCAAGGACGTCGGCTATACGAATGCCCTTTACGGCTACGACTACAAGACATGCGGTGTCATGGTGGCTATCGACGAGCAGTCGCCAGATATCAGCCAAGGCGTTTCGCAGGCACTTGAAGTGCGCACCGACGTCAACGACGACGATGCTCTCGATGCTCAGGGCGCTGGCGACCAGGGCATGATGTTTGGCTTCGCCTGCACCGAGACGCCCGAACTTATGCCGTTGCCGATCTCGCTCGCTCATCGGTTGGCACGCCGCTTGGCCGACGTGCGCAAAGCCGAAATCCTCCCCTACCTGCGCCCGGACGGTAAAACGCAGGTGTCGGTTCGCTATGAAGACGGCAAGCCGGTCGAAATCACCAAGGTTGTACTGGCCTCGCAGCACGCTGAGAGCGCCGACCTGCAGAGCATCATCTACCCTGACCTGCTCGAAAATGTGGTCGAACCGATCTTGCCGAAGAACATGTACGATGCAGCGCGGCTCGAGGATATCGTCGTCGTCAACGCCACCGGCAAGTTCGTCATCGGCGGTCCAATGGGCGATGCCGGCCTGACAGGACGCAAGATCATCGTTGACACGTATGGCGGTGCCGCCCCACACGGCGGCGGCGCGTTTAGCGGTAAGGACCCCAGCAAAGTCGACAGATCCGGCGCGTATGCTGCCCGCTATGTGGCCAAGAATGTCGTTGCCGCAGGTTTGGCGGACCGTTGTCTCGTACAGGTTGCCTACGCCATCGGCATGGCGCATCCGGTCTCCGTTATGGTTGACTGCCAAGGCACTGAGCGCGTGTCGCTGCCGACGATTGAGCAAGTGATCAGGGACCACTTCGACTTGCGCCCGGCGGCCATTCTCCGCGATCTCGACCTCCGCCGACCGATTTACAAGAAGACCGCCGCCTACGGTCACTTCGGCCGTAGCGACCACGACTTCACGTGGGAGCGCACCGACAAGGCGGCGATTCTGCGCGCGGCGGCCGGACTGGGCGCCGAGACGATAGCGCGATAGGACCTCGGGAGGAGCGGCGCCGTGTTCGCCGCCGTCTATCCGCTGATTCGCACGCGAGCATTCAGCGAGGCGTTCGACTATGTTGTGCCGGACGAGGACGACAGCATCGTGTCTGTGGGCTCGCTCGTCGTCGTGCCGTTGGGCGCCCAGCGGGTCTTCGGCCTCGTTGTCGGGCTGTCCGACCGTAGCCGGCATCAGGGTCGCCTTTTGCCACTCCTCGACGTTGTCGAGGTGCCGGCGGTGCCTGGCGAGCTCATCGAACTCGCCAGGCACGTTGCGACGTACTATGTGACGGCGCTGCCGGTCGCGTTGGTCTTGGTTGCTCCGCCAACGGCCGCCTTGCGCATCGAAAAGCGCGTCACACTGACGGAGGCCGGTCGCGCGGCCCTGCGTGGTGGTGAGGTTGGCCTGGCTGCCTGGTCGGCGTCAGGTCCCGCCGCCGGGCGTGCGGTCGCTGAATTTGCTGATCGATATCGTCGCCATGGCTGGCTGCAGACCACGTATCGCTGGCGAGTGGTACAGGCAGAGTCGGCACCGCGCCTGCTCGCTGCGGGCGAGGCACTGGCAAAGCGGCTGGGCGACAAGCAGAAAGCCGTCCTCGCCTTGCTCGCTGCGGGACCGCTGGATGAACGCCAGCTGCGCGCCGCCAGCGGCGTTTCCAAGGCGGGACTGGCGAGCCTCATCGCCGGCGGTGCAGTCGTTCTCGCTGCCGGGCCATCGTCGCGTGAGAACCGGCGCCTGCCGCGCGGTGCCGATCCGGAGCAACAGCCGACGCTGCTTCCAGCCCAGCAGGCGGCTCTTGACCTTATCATCGCTAAAGCTGGCAGTGGCGAGGAGGTGCTGCTGCACGGTGTTACCGGCAGTGGCAAGACCGAGGTCTACCTGCGGGCAGCTGACTACGTGCTGGCGCGTGGCCAATCTGTGCTCTTCCTCGTCCCCGAGATCGGCCTTACCGGCCAGACGGTCGAACGTTTGCGCAGGCGTTTTCCCGACGAGCCACTTGCCGTGCTGCACTCCGGTCTTGCGGCGGGGGAGCGCCTGGCGGTCTTTCGCAGCGTCGGCGACGGCCAGACGCGACTGCTGATCGGCGCCCGTTCGGCCGTCTTCGCACCGTTGCGTCGTCTCGGTCTGATCGTCGTCGACGAAGAGCACGACCCGTCGTACAAGCAGGAGAGCGAGCCACGTTACGATGCCCGTACCGTCGCCCGCTGGCGCGCCAAGGCGAGCGGCGCCGTGGTCGTACTGGGCTCCGCCACGCCCAGTGTTGAGGCTGTGGCGCGTGTTGCCGCTCACGCCGACCTCGAGCTGCGGGTTGATGGCTCCTTGCCGCCGTCGCTCGAAGTCGTTGATATGCGCGGCTGTCACGGCATTTTCTCGGCGCAGCTCCGGGCAGCGCTGACGCAGGCCATCGAGGCTGGCGAAAAGGTGATCCTTTTTCTTAATCGGCGCGGCTACGCTGCCTACCTTGTTTGCGAGCAATGCGGTCACACGTGGACGTGCCCACGCTGTGATGTGACGCTGACCCTTTTTGGTCATGGCGGTGGTCTGCGCTGTCACGTTTGTGGTTACAGCGAGCCGGCGCCGGGACGATGTACAACCTGTGGCAGCGCCGACCTCGTGCGTTACGGCTTCGGCACCGAGCGATTGGAGCGCGAGGTCGCAACCCTGCTTCCCGGTATCGAGCTGTTGCGCCTCGATAGCGACGTGGCCTCGTCGTATCGACGTCTGCAGGTCGTGCTCGACCGTTTTGCCGCGCCCGGAGGCAAGATTCTCGTGGGTACGCAGATGATTGCCAAAGGCCACCACTTTCCCGAGGTGACGCTGGTCGGCGTCGTCAATGCCGACCTCGAACTGCATTTTCCCGACTTCCGCGCCGAGGAACGCACTTTCGCGATGCTGGTACAAGTTGGCGGTCGTAGCGGGCGCGGCGAACGGCCCGGTCGCGTGATCGTGCAGACGCTCGATCCTGAATCGCGACCAATCGCGCGCGCCTGTGCCGGCGAAGGCGAGCGCTTCTATGCGGAGGAACTGGCGCGTCGACGTCTGCTTGGCTATCCGCCAACAACAACATTGGTGGCACTCGAGCTGTCATCTCTCGAGCGCGACAAAGCCATGAAGGGCGGTCAGTTCATCGCCGCCAAGCTGCTTGCCGCGCTCGCTGACGGAGAGTCGGTCCTCGGCCCCGGCCCTCTCTGGCGTGAGCGTAGCCGCTACGCCAGTCGTGTTGTGGTTAAGAGCACTGCCATCGGGAAAACTCTGCCGGTAGTGCGCGCCGTGAGCGAAAAGTACGCGGCACGGCTGGCTACCCGTGGTGCCCGGCTGGTCGTTGATGTCGACCCGCAGTGGTTGTGAGCGAGATGGCAGTGGTTGTGCGTAAAACGCACTGTGAGTGAAACGGCAGTCGGTGCGTGAAGACACGGTCGGGTGGCCGGGTTTGTCAGCGACGGATACTATGGATACGAGATGAGTGAGGATTCTCCACAGAGCGAAGAGTCGCAGCAGAAGAAGGCTGGTCGCCGCCAGCTTGAGGCGCTACGTCAGATACGTGTTCTCGGCGACCCCGTGCTGCGCGAGACGGCGGTGCCGGTGACGGACTTTAACCGTGATCTTGCCAAAACCGCCAACAAGATGATTCGCATCATGCGTGACGCCCCCGGCATCGGCTTGGCGGCGACGCAGATTGGTTATATGAGGCGTCTCCTGGTCTACGATGTCGAGGACGACACACGCGTACTCGTCAATCCTGAGATCGTGACGAGATCGCCCGAGACCGAGATTGAGAACGAAGGCTGCCTGAGCGTGCCCGAAGCACGTGTGCCGGTCGAGCGCGCGCTGCATATCCGCGTGCGCGCGCAGGATGTTCACGGCAGCCTTCTTGACTACGAAGCCGACGATCTCGAGGCACGTGTCATTCAGCACGAACTCGACCACCTCAACGGCGTTCTCATCGTCGACCGAACAACTCGCGAGGCGCGTGCGGAGGCCCTGCGTCAGCTGCGCGAGACGGTCATGGCGGGGAATCTCTAGTCGTCCGCATGAGGCTGGCCTTCGCTGGTACTGCCCCGCTCGCCGCGACCGTTCTCGCTGGCCTGGTGGCGAGTTCGCACCAGGTGGTGTGCGTCATCACAACGCCAGACAAACCGCGCGGGCGCCACGGTACTCCCCAGCCGTCGCCGGTGAAGGTCGCAGCGCGCGAACTAGGTCTTCCGGTGCAGCAACCGGAGCGACCGGGCGAGCGGGGTGCTTTGGCCGATCTGCTTGCCCAGTCTCCCGACATCCTCGTTGCCTGCGCCTACGGTCGGATCGTCGGCGCGCCACTCTTGGCGGCCTTGCCGGTGATCGTCGTGCATCCCTCGAGCGTGCCGCACTGGCGTGGCGCCGCACCGGTGGTGCGGGCTCTTATGGCCGGTGAGAAACGCATCGGCGTCGCCACCTTGCGCATGGTGGCGGCCGTCGACGCCGGGCCTGTTGGTGACCTGCGCTGGCTTGACGTACCCGTCGACGCCGATGCCGGAGCTGTCTACGAGCAGATCGCGCCACTGGCAGTCGAGAGCATGCTGGCGACGTTGGCCGCGGTTGAGGACGGGAGCATCGTCTGGCGTCCCCAGATCGGTGAGCCGACCTACGCCGCCAAAGTGGTGGAGGCAGACCGACGCATCGACTGGCAACGACCGGCGTCCGCTATTGTCAATCAGATTCGTGCTTTATCGCCGCAGATCGGCGCCGTCACTGAACTGGGCGGCCGACGTCTCCTGGTCTGGCGGGCGGCAGCCGCGACGCAGCTGCCAGAGCAGCAGAAGCAGCGCCTGTTCGTGGCCGCCGGTACTGGTTTTGTCGAGATCCTCGACCTCCAGCCGGCGGGTGGCCGGCGCATGGCGGCCGCCGAATACCTGCGTGGCACCGGCCGCAGCCTGGCGTCGCAGTGAGAGCGGCTGACTCTGGCAACGCCGCGGTGAGCCCCGCCCGCAGCGCTGCCCATGCGGTGCTCGTACGCCTGCGCAGCGGCGGCGACCACATCGATCTATCGTACGGCGGCCTGCCCGAATTGCGCGCCTTGGCGCCGCGTGACCGCGGCCTCGCCTTTGAGCTGGTCACTGGCACGATCAAACATCGCAATAGTCTCGATGCCGTGCTCGATCACTTCAGTCGTGTGTCGGTGAAGCGAGCGCCGGGACCTGAGCGTGCCGCTCTCCGTCTGGGCGCGTTTCAGCTGCTGTATTTGGATCGCGTGCCGGCACATGCTGCCGTCGGCGAGAGCGTCGCTCTTGTGGGCGCGGGCGGTGCCGCCAGCAAAGGCTATGTCAACGCCGTTTTGCGCAAGGTGGCCTCGACCGGCGCTGAAGTCCTGGTCAGTCTCAGCGCCGGCGACACCACGGCTGCGTTGGCGCTACGTCACTCACACCCTGAGTGGATCGTCAAACTGTTGGTGAACGAGTTTGGACGGGCCGCTGCCGAAAACCTGCTGGCAGCGGCTAACCAGCCCGGCGAGCGCTGCCTGCGGATCAACCCAGGAGTGCCCGTGGCAGAGGTTCTGGCGAGCCTCGGCCGCGATGGCGTTGCGGCGCAAGCGGCGACTTTCGTGGACGGTGCTTTCCGCTACGAGGGAGCGCCGTTGCAGGCAAGCCAGGCTTTTGCCGCTGGATGGGTCACGCCGCAGTCGCAGGGGTCGCAGCTCGTCGGCCGCGTCGCTGTGGACGGCGCTCCGACGGCGACGTCGGTCGCCGATCTCTGCGCCGCCCCGGGCACCAAGACCGCGCAAATTGCTCTCGCCCTGCCACAAGCCCGCGTCTTGGCACTCGACAACCACGCTGCCCGCTGCGCCGAGATGCGCGTCAATTTGGCGCGTCAACAGGTGACCAATGTGGAGGTCGTTGTTGGCGATGCCTTAGAGCCGCAAGCCGACGGCGAGCGTCGCTTCGACCTGGTGCTGGTTGATGCCCCCTGCACCGGTTTGGGCACCCTCGCGTCGCGCGCCGACCTGCGCTGGCGACGTAAGCCGGCCGACGTGGCGCGCTTGGCTAAGCTGCAGACAGCCTTGTTGCGGCGGGCCGGTGATCTGGTCGCTGACGGTGGCTGCGTGACGTATGCCGTTTGCACGATGACGCGAGCGGAGACGCTGGCCGTGGTCGACGCAGTGCTTGGCGATGGCGGCTGGCAGCTCGACGACCTC
>JBKQWK010000008.1:0-5466 GCA_052139595.1 Thermoleophilia bacterium
GCCTTTTAGCCGTGGCGCTGCCGCGGCCGTGCCCAGCATCGACGTCAACGACGCCTTCGCGCGCAGCAAGCGCGGCGCCAAACTGATCGACGTGCGCTCGCCGGCGGAGTTCCGCGGCTCGCACCCCAGGGGGGCGCGCAACGTGCCGCCGGCCCTGATCAAACAGGAGGCGACAGGGCTGGCGCGTGACGACGAACTCCTTGTGATCTGTCTCAGCGGCCACCGCAGCCCGCGCCACGCACGTGCACTGGTAGCCATGGGCTACACGAATGTCACGCACGTGCACGGCGGACTGCTGGCCTGGAAAAAGGCGGGCCTGCCTCTCAAGAAGTGACGAGACTGACTGGACTGTGTCTTCGCGAACGGCGACGCGCAGACAGGAGCTGCACGTAGTGACGACAAGACAGAGACTTGACGCCGACCGCATCTACGCTGCGGCCCTTGAACTTATCGACGAGGCCAGTCTACCGGCGCTGAACATGCGTCGTCTCGGCTCAGCGTTGAGCGTCGAAGCGATGGCACTGTACTAGCACGTCCCCAACAAGCAGGCCATTCTCGACGGTGTGGTCAACAACGTCCTTGCAGAACTAGACGATGTGGTGGCTGACGAAGATGCTCAGCGGACGGCACAGCGGTTTTTCGCCTCGCTGCACCGCATTTTTCTGCGTCATCCCAACGCGCTGCCCCTGGTGGCGGCATCAGCGCTCACATCAGGCCAGGCGAAGACACCGGCGACCACCGTTTCGTCTGAGAGCAGCGAACACTGCGTATCCGCCGGCAATGCGGTAGAATTGCCGCTTCGATCAGCTTCCCAACCAGACATCTCGCCAGTGCCGGGTGGCGCCGACTGCACTGGCTCAAGCCAGGAGTAACTCATGTTCACAGCCCTCGCCCGTTTTTCGGTGCGCTATCGTTGGCCGATCATCGTCGCCTGGCTGGTGGCTGTGCCGCTGGCGGTCAAGTTCCTGCCATCGCTCTCGAGCGTTGCCCAGTCAAACAACGCCAAGTTCTTGCCCAGCAACTCGCCGAGCATGGAGGCGCTGAAGCTGGCGGCGCCCTTCCAGGGGCAGAATCTGACGGCTACCTCGGTCATTGTCATCGCCCGCAGCGGCGGAGCTCCTCTGACGCCCGCGGATAACACCGCCATGACGGCTGTTGAGCAGGCGGCAGGCAAGGTGCCGGGAGTGTCGCTCGTGCGCGATCAGGGCACCTCCAAAGACGGGCAGGCGCGCACGGCCCTGGTCGCCATTTCGAGCGGCAACAACGCCGTTGGCCAACCAGCGCAGACGCTGGTCGATCGGGTGCGCGCCATTTTTGCCACCCATGCTTCTCCGGGGCGAGCCTTTCACCTCACCGGCCAGCTCGCCCAGGCCGTCGATTCGAACAAAGCGTTCTCGAGCACGCAAGGTAAAACGCAGCTGTACTCGATCATCTTCATCATCATCCTGCTGCTCATCGTGTTCCGCTCCGTCGTTGTGCCGTTTCTCACCCTGATCCCCGTTGGTTTGTCGCTTGCTCTCGCCGGCCCGGTCATCGCCGAAGTCTCCAAGGCTGGCGTACAGGTCTCGCAGATCACTCAGATCCTGCTCATCGTGTTGTTGCTCGGCGCCGGCACCGATTACGGCCTGTTTCTCGTCTTTCGCGTGCGTGAAGAGCTGCGTGCCGGCGCCGCTCCTAAGCCGGCCGTCATCAACGCCATGGGGCGCGTTGGTGAGTCGATAACCTTCTCGGCCGCCACTGTCGTTGCGGCACTGCTCAGTCTCATGCTGGCAACCTTCGCCATGTACAGCGGCTTGGGACCGGGATTGGCCATCGCCCTGGCGATCATGCTGCTTTCGGCGCTGACCCTGCTGCCGGCACTGCTGACCGTGTTTGGCCATGCCGCCTTCTGGCCGTTTCGCGTACAGGCCGGCGATGCGACCGCCGGCCTGTACGGTCGCATCGCCCGTCGCGTCGTTCGTCATCCGGGTCTGACGCTGGCGATCGGTGTGGTGCTGTTCGCCGGCCTGGCAACCGGCATCGCCGGCTTCAAGACGGCCGGCTTTACCGACAACGGGCCGCCGGCGGGCAGCGACTCTGCCCTCGGCAACGCCCTCATTGCCGCCCATTTCCCAGAGGCAAACAACAACCCCGAGACGCTGTTTCTGACCTTCGCCAAACCAGTCTGGAGCAATCTGGCCGTCGTCGAGCAAGCCCAGAAGGAGTTGCAGCAATCACCGCTCTTGAAAGCCGTGAGCGGTGCCTTCGACCCCAATGGCAGCGTGCTGACCGCGGCCCAACTGACGAAGCTGCGCAGCGAGCTGGGCCCGGCGGCGGCGCTGCCGGCGACGCCGCCGCCGGGCAGCCCGGTCAGCCCGGCGATTTACCAGGCTTACCGCGCGACTACCCAGTTCATCAGCCCCAACGGCATGGCGGTGCAGTTCTACGCCGTGCAGAGTGCCGGTATCACCGGCTCATCAGCGGCCATGCAGGCGATCCCCCGCGTACGGGCCGAGCTGACTCGAGTGGCCGCGAGCACGAACGCGCAAGCGAGCGGCGTCGGTGGGCAGGACGCGCTTGCCTACGACGTCAGCAGCCTCTCCAACCACGATCTCAAAGTCATCATCCCGATCGTACTGCTCGTCATCGGCGGGTTGCTGGGCATCATGCTGCGCAGCCTGGTGTCGCCGATCTACCTCATCGCCACGGTCGGGCTTTCGTACCTGGCTTCTCTCGGCCTCTCCATGATCGTGTTCGTGCACATCGGTGGCCAACCGGGCCTCAACTTCGTCTTGCCGTTCCTCATGTTCGTTTTCTCGATGGCCCTCGGTGAGGACTACAACATCCTCGTCATGAGTCGCATCCGCGAAGAAGCCCACGACGACGTCTCCCTCGCTGAAGCGGTGTCACGAGCCGTCGGCGTCACCGGCGGCACGGTCACCTCGGCGGGGGTAATTCTCGCCGGCACATTTGCTGTACTCGGCTTCAGCGGCACCGGCCAGATCCGCCAGATCGGTCTGGGTATCGCCGCCGGTGTGCTCCTCGACACCTTCTTCGTGCGCACACTGCTCGTGCCCTCAATCGTCGTTCTGCTGGGCAAGTGGAACTGGTGGCCATCGCACCTCTACACAGTTCATGACGCCCGCGAAACACGGACGGCAGCCGCCCTGGCCTCGGCCCCGGCGGCGGAACCACCGGAAGACTGAACACAACCAGGCGAAAGCCGCTGGCCTCACGTGATTTCACCGTGATTCTCAGCTAACTCTTAGCCAACGCACATGGAAATCTCACGTCGCGAGGGCAGACTGTAGCTGGCTCCCATACCACCGAAGGGTGCGGCCCCCCCACGCCCTTCGCCCGCGGACCTTACTCCGCCGGGACATCACCCGGCAACGGCCTTCGCCCCGCTTTCGCGGGCCGGGGGCCGTTGCCACACCAGGCCCAGACACCTTTCATCGTCGCGACTCGCATCACCGCTCCTTTCATCGCCACGGCTCGCATCGCCATGCGCCTGTCGCGATGCCGTGTCTGTGCCGAGTGTCTGCCCTGCGCGCCCACACCACGCGGGCCATGGGCGAGGTCCCGCGCGACGCTCAGGCAACGAACGAACTAACAGCAGCGCAATATTCCTTAATCGCTTCATGGCCCCATGCCTCTGGACTTCGCCGGCCACGGCGCGCATAAGTATCCAAACCGGCGAAAGGAGGCGCCTCTGTAGGTTAATCTTGTCCACGCCAGACACGTTTTTTGGGGCCAGAGTTGTTTCATCAGGCAAGTGTTCCTTGTCCTGTTTTCTACAGGTCAGGGTGTCAATCCAAGCGGAGGTAAAGAATGGCAAGTCAGGCAGTATCCTCCGGGGCAACGTCCACGCCTACACATGCAATGACCGTAGAGAGGGCGAAGCTGCGCAAATCGCTGCGCCGCTTCGACCTCATCCTTTTTGGAGCATGCGCCCTCATTGGTCTCGACACAGTTGCCGCCGTGGCGGCCAACGGTGGCCAGGCGATTCTCTGGCTGGCCATTTCGCTCGTGCTCTTTCTGGTCCCGTACGGCATGCTGATCGCCGAATTGGGCTCCACGTTCCCGGTCGAGGGCGGCCCCTATGCGTGGGCACGCATGGCCTTCGGCCGCTTGCCCGGGTCGATTACGGCGACGCTCTACTGGCTTTCAAACCCGATCTGGGTTGGCGGCACGCTTACGGCCACGGTCGTCGCAACACTCAACGCCTTCGTCTTTCACAAGCCACTCGGCACTGCCGCCGAGATCATCATCGGACTGGTCTTCACCTGGGTCACCATCGGACTGGCGATCATGGCCCTGCGCTGGGGCAAATGGGCACCAAACCTGGGTACGATTGTGAAGGCGCTCACGGCGATCGTATTTGTGGCTCTGGTCATCGCCTTCATCGTCAGCAAGGGGCGCCCCGCCGGCACCATGCACGTCGCCGACCTCAAGCCGAGCATTAACGGATTCCTGGGCGTGGTCGGCTTGCTCATGTTCCTCTGGGTGGGCTTCGAGACCGGTAGCGGCGCCAGCGAGGAGATGCTCGATCCGCGGCGCGACGTCCCCGTGATGGTCTGGGGCGGCGGCCTGATCTCGGCGATCATTTACGGCTCCATCATCCTCGGCATCCTGCTGGTTATTCCCAAGAGTACGCTGGCCAGCGTGTCTGGCTTCGCGGTCGCGTACCGCAATGTCGCCACAACACTCGGTGGCTCGGCACACGCATTCGGCTACTTCTTCGCCGTCCTCATCATCTTGACGCTACTGGGCAGCGGTGCGGTATGGCTCGAGGGCGCCGACCGCACGCAGGCGATCACTGCGCTCGACGGCGGCGCACCAACGTGGCTTGGCAAGTTCACGAGCTTCGGCACGCCGATCGCCGTCAACCTCATGTCGGGCGTCATCAGCTCGGCCTTCGTCTTTCTCGTGTTCATCGTCGCCAAAGGGAGCTTGTCGAGCTTCTTCTCGGTCATGCTTTCGCTCACCGTCTCGACGACGGCCCTGAGCTACTTCTTCATCTTTCCGGCCCTGCTCGTCCTGCGCAGGAAGTACCCCGACCATGCCCGTCCGTACAAGGTGCCGGGCGGCACGGTCGGCGCCTGGGTGGTTGTCGTGCTGACGGAGCTGTTCGTGGTTATCACCGGCATAACCCTGCTGTGGCCGGGCCTGATCAACAATATTCTCGGGCAGAGCTACTCCATGCAGTCGAGCTGGGGTGTCTCGCGCATCTACTTTGAAGCGGTGACCTTGGGATCGTTCGCGGTCTTTCTCCTCATCGCCGTGGCGTTCTGGTGGTTTGGCCGGCGTGCGCTCGCCAAGGGCACCGTGGGAGAAAACGATCTGCTCGAGCTGTCGGGCAACAAGCTCGACACACAAGCTGCGCCCGCGTCTTCAGGCGCGGCGGCGCGGTAAGGTTCTGGCCGCGGCGATTCTGGTTGCGGAAAGGATCTCGATCGTAGCGGTCCAGCGGCCGCCGGCGCGAAC
>JBKQWK010000009.1:0-7305 GCA_052139595.1 Thermoleophilia bacterium
CCGCCTCGATGAGGTACTGCGCGGCTCGTCACTGATCGCCAGGATCATGCGCGAGACCGACTCCGTCGACGTGCTCGTTGTCGCCGACCCAAGCAGAGCCAGCCCGCCAGGCACAGAGCGTGGCCCAGAGAGGCTTAAGCCATAGACAACCGGCGAGCGGCCCTGGTGATCTAAAGCCAACCTCAGCGCTTGCGTCATCGCGTCCAAAGGTGTACTACACCACGAGCATTCGAGTCGCGCGACTCCGTCTCTGCAATAAAGGTGCTGTATGCCTACGACCACGTCTGAGCCCGGCAACGCCGGTCCGGCAAGTGACGATCTGCTGTCGTCGTTATCAGTCGAAGACGTCTTTGAACGTCTACAAACGTCGGCCCGTGGACTGACCGAGGACGAAGCGTTTCGCCGGCGCAGCGAATACGGTCCCAACGTTCTGCCAGCCAGGGTTGGCCGACCGGTCATCTTCAAATTTTTCGATCAGTTTCGCAGCCTCTTTGCGGCGATGCTCGAAGTCGGTGCTCTGCTAAGCCTGGTCGGCGCGTTTTTGTCGCACGGTTCGAGCCGGCAGGACAACTTGAATGTCACCTTCGCCATCGTCGGTGTCGTCTTCCTCAATGCCGCCATTGGCTTCCTGCAAGAGTACCGCGCCGAGAAGGCGACCGAGGCCCTGCAAATGCTGGTGCCGGCTAACGCCAAGGTGGTACGCGAAGGCGAGGTCACGATCGTCGCCGCCGCCGACCTGGTGCCCGGCGACATCATTGTCCTTGAGGAAGGCGACAGCATCAGCGCCGACGCCCGCCTGATTCGTCAGTACGAGATGTCGACGATCAACATTGCCCTCACCGGCGAATCTGACGCCGTACGCAAGACCGCCGACCCGATCATCGAAGAGGAGCTGGCGGCCATCAACATGCCCAACCTCGTCTTCATGGGCACGAGCGTGGCCGCCGGCACTGGGCGAGCGGTCGTCTTTGCCACCGGCCTCAAAACGGAGTTCGGCCGCATCTTTGCTCTCACTACCGGCGTTACCGAGGACAAATCGCCACTCACGCGCGAAGTCGACGTCATGGCGCGCACCGTTTCGATCATCGCCATTTTCTTTGGTGTCGTCCTCTTCTTCATGGGCCACATCCTCGGCCTGGCCTGGGTCGGTGCGATCCTCTTTGCCCTCGGTGTCATGGTCGCCCTGGTACCAGAAGGCCTGCCGGCTACCCTCTCAGTGGCGCTCTCAATCGGCGTGCAACGCATGGCCAAGGCCAACGCGCTGATCAAGAAACTGATGGCCGTTGAAACTCTGGGCTCCACCAATGTCATTTGCACGGACAAGACCGGCACGCTCACCAAAGCCGAAATGACGGTGAAACAGATCTACGCCGACGGCGCCACAATCGACGTCACTGGCGCTGGCTACGCCCCTGAAGGCGAGTTCGTCGTCGGCGACACCACCCTGCCGCGCGAGGCGGCGCATGAGCGGCTTGAGCCGCTCATGCGCGCTATGACCTTCTGCAACAGCTCAAAGGTGCTGCCTCCCGATGCCGAGCACAGCTGGCGGGTCATTGGTGATCCGACTGAGGGCTGCCTGCTCGTTGTGGCGCAGAAGGCTGCCTTTGACCTGCAGGCAGAACTCATCGCCCGGCCCAAGATCTATGAGTTGCCGTTCGAGTCGGTGCGCAAGCGCATGTCGGTCATCCACGTCGAGGGCGACGGCCAAAAGGCCTACGTCAAGGGCGCCCCGTCGGAGACAATCTCGCACTGCAGCAAGATACGTCTGGCCGGCCGCATCGAGCCTCTGACCGACGAACTGCGCCAGCAGATCGTCGGTCAGAACGACGCCATGTCGCGCGAGGCACTGCGAGTCCTGGCCGTCTGCGAGCGCGATCTGCCGGCGGAGTTGACCAGCTATACGCCCGACACGGTTGAGCACGACCTCGTCTTTCTCGGCCTGGTCGGCATGATCGACCCGCCGCGGCCCGAGGTTTCCGAAGCAGTCGAGCACGCCCTCACCGCCGGCATTCGCATCATCATGGTCACCGGCGATTATGGTCTGACTGCCGAGGCAATCGCACGTCGCATCGGCATCGTCCGCGGCGACAAGCCGGTGCGCGTCGTTACCGGTGTTGACCTCGAAGCGATGAGCACCGACGACCTCAAGGCTGAACTGGCGAAGCCGCAGGACATGATCTTCGCCAGAGTGGCCCCCGAACACAAAATGGAGGTCGTCAGCGCCCTCAAGGAGATGAAGCAGATCGTCGCTGTCACCGGCGACGGCGTCAACGACGCACCAGCCCTCAAGAAAGCTGATATCGGCGTCGCCATGGGCCTGAGCGGTACCGATGTCGCCCGCGAGGCGGCCACGATGATCCTGCTCGACGACAGTTTCGCCAGCATCATCAAGGCCGTCGAGCAAGGACGCGGCGTCTATGCCAACGTCAAGAAAATGATCACCTACATCTTTTCGCACAACATGGCCGAACTGTTCCCGTTCGTCTTTGCGACAATTGCCGGCGTCAACCTGGTGCCACTCGGCGCTTTGCAGGTGCTGACCATCGACCTCGGCTCCGATGTGCTGCCTGGCCTCGCCTTAGGCACAGAGCCACCGGAAGCTGGCGTCATGAAACTGCCGCCGCGACCGCGCACAGAACGGCTTCTCAGCCGAGCCACCCTCACCCGTGTCGCCTACATCGGTGTGATTGAGTCAATCTGGTCGGTGGGCGGCTTCTTGTACGTGCTGCTCTCACACGGCTGGCACTGGGGTGACGGCAGCTGGATGAACCCCGGCAACGTTCACTATGCGATTTATCGCCAGGCCCTGATGATGACGCAAGCCACCATTGTCATGATGCAGTTCACCAACGGTTTCGCCTGCCGGACCGAACGTGAATCTTTGTTCAAAGTCGGCCTGTTCAAGAACAGAGCGATCATTTACGGCGAACTCGTCGGTGTGGGCATCATTTCGGCGATTTCATACTTGCCGTTCTTGCAGCACATCTTCCACACCGGGCCGCTGACCTTGACCGACTGGGGTATCCTGATCGTCGCGGCCTTCTCCTTGTTCTTCGCCGAAGAAGGACGAAAATGGTTTGTGCGCCGCCGGTCACCACTAGCAGGAGGATGAGCCCATGCACGTGATCATCGTTGGGTGTGGCCGCGTCGGGGCTTCTACGGCGGCGGCACTGGCGCGAGAGGGTCACGACGTCGTCGTCGTTGACCGCGACCCACGCACCTTTCGCCGGCTGCCCGCAAGCTTCACCGGCACCACACTGAAGGGTTACGCGTACGACCGCGAGGCGCTCGAGGCGGCCGGCATTCGTGAGGCCGACGCACTGGTTGCGGCGTGCGCCGGCGACAACACGAACGCAGTTACGGCCCGCGTCGCCAAAGAAGTCTACCGCGTGCCCGACGTCGTCAGCCGCATCTACGATCCGCAGCGCGCCGAAATCTACCGGCGGTACGGCATCCAGACCTTTGCTCCCACCGCCTGGAGCGTGGGCAAGATCGTCGAACTCGTTACCAGCCCCAACCTGGAGCGCGAGATCAGCTTCGGCGGAGGCGAAGTCCAGATGATCGCCGCCTGGGTGCCCGAGCACCTCGTCGACAAACCTGTCAACGACTTGCGCGTGCCCGGCGAGATCCGCGTCGCCCTGATCGTGCGCATGGGCAAAGGCATGTTGCCGGTGTCCGGCACCCGCTTCGAGAAGGACGATCAGGTGCACGTGATGGTTCATCAGTCGGCGATCAGCCGATTCGAGAAAATGATGGGGTGGAAGTCATGAAGGTGATCATCGCCGGCGCCGGCACGCTCGGCCGACGGGTCGCACTGTACATAAAAGAACATCACGAGGTCGTGATTATCGAGCGAGACGAGGCGCGAGCCAACGCCATCAGAGAAGAGGTTGGCGAAAAGGTCCTCAATGGCGACGCCGATGAGCCCTCGACGCTGCTTGAGGCGGGAGCAGATACGGCCGATGTTTTTCTGGCTGCGACCGGCGACGATGAGGACAACCTCGTCGCCTGCTTACTGGCCAAGAACGAGTTCAAGATCAAGAAGGTCATCAGCGCCGTGCGCAACCCGCGCAATCGCTGGCTTTTCAATCGCAGCTGGGGCATCGACGTCGCCCTCGACAGTGGCCAGATTGCAGCCCGCATCATCGAGGAAGAGGCGACGCTCACCGACCTCGTCAGATTGCTCGACTTGCGCGAGGGCGAGGTGACGGTTTCGTCTGTCACGGCCACCGCTGACGGCAGCATGGCGGGCAAGACATTCTCCCAGCTACACGTCCCGCGGGCATGCTACCCGGCCGCCATTCTGCGCGGCAGCGCCGTGATCATGCCGGCGCCCGACGTCAAGATCGAGGTTGGCGACACACTGCTCATCATTGCCGGCCCCGGCGGTGAATGTAATCTCGAAGAACTCGGCTGAGCTTCTCGTCGGCAGCGCCGATGCTCTGCGCCGACCCGGCGCCGCTCACTTGAGGCGCAGCTCCATGTAATCGCTGGCCGCAAATCCGACCAGCGGCTTGAACAGCCAGGTGTGCAGGGTGTGACGGTGAACGAAGCCCAGGTGCTCATACAGGCTGCGGGCGCGAGCATTGCGGTCAATCACGTAGAGGGTCAGGGAGCGGCGACCACGGCGACGTGCTTCGGCCGCAACGGCAACCAGCAAGGCTGTAGCTACTCCGCGTCCTTGCCAGTCAGGGTCAACGGCGACCGAGTCGACGTAGAGTACCGACTCATCGAAGCGCGCCGTGAAGAGGTAGTGCGCGACAACCCAGGCGCGCAGCGCCGCTCCCCAGGCCAGATGGCGACGTAACACCGACCACTGAACCTCACCCTGGGACGGCATAGCGTGGTCTTCGCAGAGAACCACGCCAACCACGACTCCGTCATCTTTTGCGACCCAGGAGTTGGGCCCGGGGACGATCAGTTCGGCAAAGACCGCCTCAGCCTGCCCCTCGTGACCATGTAACATGACGGCCACTTTGTCGGCAAAGGCGCGCACGAAGACACGCGCGGCGGCACGACAGTCATCGTCGGTGAGCAGATGAACGGCGATCATGACCGGCAATGCTACCGTACAAGGCCAGACGAGCAACAGGCTCAGACTACGGTAACAGTGCTCCAGCAAAGGCACCGGAAACAAACCGGCGCAAAAAGCTGCCGGCGCCAGCCTCAGCCGTTGACGCCGCGCTTTTCGGCTTTCTTGCGCTGCTCGGCACTGAGAATGTGCTTGCGCACGCGCACCACTTGCGGTGTCACCTCGACCAGCTCATCGGCCGCGATCCACTCCAGCGCGCTCTCGAGCGTTAATTCACGCGGGACTTTGAGACCGGTGTCGATCTCCTTCGTCGACTGCCGATAGTTGCCCATCTGCTTGCGCTTGGTGGGGTTACAAAGCATATCGTTGCCGCGCGAGTTCTCGCCCACAATCATGCCCTCGTATACCTGGTCCATCGAGCGCACAAACAGTACGGCGCGCTGCTGCAGATTTTCGAGCGCGTAACCGGCCGCTTCGCCCGTCGCCTGACTCACCAGCGAGCCGCGATTGCGACCCGGCAGCGTGCCACGCCACGGCCCGTACCCCGTGAAGCGCGACGACATCACACCCAGGCCGCGCGTCTCGGTGAGAAAGTCGTTGCGATAGCCGATGAGTCCACGCGTCGTGATGTTGAACTCAAGGCGGACAACACCGGTGCCGGCAGTGTGCACGGCTACCAGCTCGCCCTTGCGCAAACTCAGCTCCTGGATGACGACACCCTGGTATGCCTCGGGCACGTCGATAATGAGTTGCTCTTCGGGCTCAAGCAGTCTGTCGTTCTTGTCACGCTGAGTGATAACTTCGGGACGCGAAACGCACAGCTCCATCCCTTCACGACGCATCTCTTCGATGAGGATCGCCAGATGCAATTCGCCGCGGCCCGAAACTTTGACTCCGTCGGGCCGGCCCAGGTCTTCCATGCGCAGGGCGACATTGACGCGCAGCTCGCGCTCGAGACGATCTTTGATCTGACGCAAGGTAACCGCGCGCCCGTCCTGGCCGGCAAATGGCCCGTTGTTGACGAGAAAGAACATGCTTACGGTCGGTTCTTCGATCTCGAGCGGCGGCAGCGCGCGGCCGGCCAACTCAGGTGCACTCAGAGTGTCACCAATGGAAATATCGGCAACGCCGGCGAGCCAGACGATATCGCCGGCCGAGACCTGTTCGACCGCGCTGCGCTCGAGACCGCGCGTGACCCACAGATGGGTTGTGCGCGCGATCTCTGTACCGGTCACACACCAGGCGCCCTCGACGGTGGTGATGGCGCTACCGGCAGCAGACACGGTCGCCAAGCGGCCAGTGCTGTCGGCGTTCGCCGCATGGACCACGCCGCCGCCAGCCTCGTCTTGCGGGCTGGGATCGCCGGTAGCATCACAACGGGCCGTGCAGGTACGCAGGAGTTCGTCGCCACAGCGATGCACGCCCTGCAGTACGCGGCCACCACCGATCTGGCCGATGTAGTCGCTCCAGGCCAGCGTACTCACCTGCATCAGAAACGGCTCATCCAGCTCAACCTGCGGCGGCGGCACGCTGGCAATAATCGTGGCAAAGAGGTCTTTCATGCCTTGCTGTGACAGTTCGGCCAGCATCGACGGCGAAAGCCCACCACTGTTCGCCTGGCGATCCGTTTCTTCACGCCGATACTCGTCCAAATCGGTGACCAGCCAGCCTTCGAGGCCCGACCCGTACAGCACGGGAAAGTCGAGCTGCTCATCGTCGGCACCCAGCTCCACAAACAGGTCAAACGTCTTGTCGAGAGCACCGGAAGGGTCAGCGTTGGGCCGATCGGCCTTGTTGACGACCACGATCGGCCGCAATCCCAGACGCAAGGCGCGCATAAGCACGTAGCGCGTCTGTGGCATGGGGCCTTCGTTGGCGTCGACCAGCAGCAGCACACTGTCGACCATGCTCAGCACCCGCTCGACCTCGCCGCTGAAATCGGCGTGGCCGGGAGTGTCGATGATGTTGATGAGATAGCCATCCCATTCGACTGTGCAGTGTTTGCTGCGAATAGTGATGCCACGCTCGCGCTCCAGCGGATTGCTGTCCATGACCCGTTCTTCGATGTGAGCACTTTCGCGAAAGACGTGGGCGGCGCGAAAGATCGCGTCAATGAGCGTCGTCTTACCGTGATCAATGTGAGCGATGATAGCCAGATTGCGAATCTTGTCGACAGGTGCCATGGAGAGTGAGTAAGCCTTTCTAGGATGGTGCGCACCGGACGGCGCGGCAAATGCCCAAATCCATAGTGTACCACCTGTCTCGCAGGTTGG
>JBKQWK010000010.1:0-12799 GCA_052139595.1 Thermoleophilia bacterium
CCACGTGAGTCAGCGGACATCGTGGTGGGGGTAGCTCAGCTGGTAGAGCTCCAGGTTGTGGCCCTGGCGGCCGCGGGTTCGAATCCCGTCCCTCACCCCAGCACCTCCTCGCCGACAACGCCTGCGGGTGTGGCGGAACTGGTAGACGCGCTAGACTTAGGATCTAGTGAGCATAGCTCGTGGAGGTTCAAGTCCTCTCACCCGCACCACAGTAACCGCGACTGGTAGGCGGCCGCGCCGTCGACTGAACAAATGTGCCAAAGAAGATTCCACCAACAAACGGAGACCCCATAGTGAAGACAGAGGTGAAGCCCGCGGGCGAGAACGAGGTAGTCCTCGAGATCGAGGTTCCGCGCGACGACGTAAGGCAGCGCTACGAACGTACTCTCACGCGCGTCGCGCGCGAGACGCAGGTGCCGGGGTTCCGCAAAGGACGTGTGCCCAAGGCTATCGTGCTGCAGCGACTGGGCCACGACTACATCCGCAGCGAGACGCTCAACGACGCCTTGCCCGACTGGTACGAGCAGGCACTCGACAGCTCGGGTGTGGCGGCCGTGTCGGTGCCGGAGGTTGATTTTAGCGGCGACTTCAGTGAAGACGCCGACTTTGCTTTCACGGCCAAGGTGCAGGTCCGGCCAACCGCGGTGCCCGGCGAGTACAAAGGTCTCGCCGTGCCCAGGCGTTCGGCAGAGGTGACCGACGAGCAGGTCGACGCCCAGTTGACGTTGCTGCAGGAACGGTTCGCCAGCCTGAAACCGGTCGAAGAACGGCCGGTTCAGCACGACGATTTCGTGCTCATCGACCTCGAGGGTTTCACTGACGGTGAACCGATCGAAGGTGCCAAGGCCGAAGATTACATGGCCCAGGTGGGGCAGGGGACGCTCATCCCCGGCTTCGAAGAGAACCTCACCGGCATCGCCATTGGTGAAGAGAAGCAATTCGACCTCACCTTCCCGACCGATTACGGCGCCGAAGAACTCGCTGGCAAGCCGGCCACGTTCAAGGTGAAGGTGAAGGAAATCAAAGAGAAGGTAATGCCCGAGCTCGGTGACGGCTTTGCCAAAGATGCGAGCGAGTTCGAGACGCTGGACGAGCTGCGTGCCGACGTGCGGCAGCGCCTGGAGACAACGCAGGCGGCGGAGGTTGAGCGCGAGTTCCGGGCGGCGGTCATCGACGCTGTCGTGCAGAACGCGAGTATAGCCATCCCCTCGGCGATGGTCGATCGCCAGGCGCATAACCTCTACCATGAACTCGAGTCCACAGTCGGCGAGCAAGGCATGACGATGGACGTCTATCTGGGCGCCTTGCAGAAGACGGCCGCCGAGGTCGAGGCCGAACTGCGGCCGCGCGCCGAGTTCATGGTCAAACGGCAACTGGTGCTTGAGGCGATCAGCGCGGCGGAAGATATCGTCGTGAGCGATGACGAACTGCAAGAGCGCATCAAGGCCGACGCGGCCAGCCTGGAGCGCGACCCGGAACAACTCATCAGCGACGTGTATGCCGCCGGCAGGCAAGAGCTGATTCGCGACGAACTACAGATGATGAAGACAGTCGACTTTCTCGTCGAGCAAGCTCAGGCAGTGGCGCCGACAGCCGCCGAAATTGACGTCGTTGACGGCGGCGGTGGCGAAGCTGAGGCAGAGGGCGAGGCAGCTGAGTCAGACGAAAGTACGGAGCCGGCTGCCGCAGGCGAGCCGGCGGTCGCGGAATGAACAAATCAGCGTTGCTGCAACGCTGCAAAGGAGTGATGGAGACGTGAGTGTCCTGGTCCCGTTTGTCATCGAGCAGACGAGTAGAGGCGAGCGTTCGTTCGACATCTTTTCGCGCTTGCTCAATGAGCGCGTCATCTTCCTCGGTACGCCGATCAATGACGACGTAGCCAATCTCATTGTCGCTCAGCTCATCCATCTCGAGTCGGATAACCCGGACAAAGACATCAGCATCTACATCAACAGTCCCGGCGGCTCCGTCTATGCGGGCATGGCGATTTACGACACGATTCAGTTCATTAAGCCAGACGTGTCGACGATCTGTGTGGGCAGTGCCATGAGCATGGGTGCTCTCATTCTCGCCGGCGGCGCCAAGGGCAAGCGTTTTGCCCTGCCCAATGCCCGCATCCTCATTCACCAGCTCATGGGCGGGTATGAAGGGCAAGCCACCGACATCGAAATTCACGCCCGTGAAGTTCTGAATCTGCGTCGCCAGCTAGACGAAATTCTCGCCAAGCACACCGGTCAGGCGGTCGATAAGGTTCGTGAAGACACTGAGCGGGACTACTTTATGACTGCCGAAGAGGCGAAAGCGTACGGGCTCATCGACGACGTTATCTCGCACCGCTAGTTGCACGGCAAGAGCTTCCTTATAGCTGCAAGGTAGGAGGACCACGTTGGCTGGACCAACCGACAGCAACGATCAGCTGCTCTGCAGCTTCTGTGGCAAGTCGCAACGCCAGGTCAAAAAACTCATTGCCGGCCCCGGCGTCTACATCTGCGACGAATGCATCGACCTCTGCAACGAGATCATTGACGAGGAGCTGACCGCTCCCGCTCAGCTCGACCTCGAAAGCCTGCCCAAGCCACGCGACATCAACGCCATCCTCAACGATTACGTTGTTGGTCAGGACGAGGCCAAGCGCACCCTGGCGGTGGCGGTCTACAACCACTACAAGCGTGTGCAGGCGATCGCCGCCGGCGAAACCGAGGTCGAGCTGCAAAAGAGCAATATTCTCGTTCTCGGACCCACCGGTTGCGGCAAGACGCTTCTGGCGCAAACGCTGGCACGCATTCTCAATGTGCCCTTCGCCATCGCCGATGCCACGGCTCTCACCGAAGCCGGTTACGTGGGCGAGGATGTCGAGAACATCCTGCTCAAGCTCATTCAGGCGGCCGACTTTGACGTCAAGCGTGCCGAAACCGGCATCATCTACATCGACGAGGTCGATAAGATTGCGCGTAAGGCCGACAACCCGTCAATTACGCGCGACGTCTCGGGCGAGGGTGTCCAGCAGGCCCTGCTCAAGATTCTTGAGGGTACGGTCGCCAGCGTGCCGCCGCAGGGCGGCCGCAAGCACCCCCACCAGGAGTTCCTCTCGATCGACACGACCAACGTGCTGTTCATCTGTGGTGGTGCTTTCGCTGGTCTCGAGAAGATCATCGAGCGGCGCATTGGCCGGCAAGGCGTCGGCTTTATGGCCGATGTTGTCAGCAAGGCCGACCGCGATCCCGGCGGTATTTTCAGTCACGTGCTGCCCGAAGATCTGCTGAACTTCGGCCTCATCCCCGAGTTTGTCGGGCGCTTGCCTGTGGTCAGTGCCGTCCACAACCTGGAGCAGCACGATCTGGTGCGCATTCTGACTGAACCGAAGAATGCACTCGTCCGGCAGTATCAGAAATTCTTCAGTCTCGACGGTATCGAGCTGATCTTCGCCGACGAGGCGCTCGAGGCGATTGCCACCAAGGCCCTCGCCCGGGGCACTGGCGCACGCGGTCTGCGCTCGATCATCGAAGAGGCGCTGCTCGACGTCATGTTCGATCTGCCTTCTCGGGCCGACGTGAAGAAGTGCGTCATCACGCGTGAGACGATCGAGAAGGGCATCGACCCAACGCTGGTTACCGAAGCCGACAAGTCATCGCTGCAACTTGACGAAGAATCAGCCTAAACCGGCGCCGCCATACTCCCTTCTTCCGCTTCTCCCGACGCGGGAGCTGATCGTCTTTCCCAAGATGGTGGCGCCCCTGTTCGTCGGCCGCGAGAAGTCGGTCAAGGCGATCGAGCAGGCGTTTGCCGACAAAACGCCGCTGCTTCTTTCGTCGCAGCGTGAGCCACTGGTCGAAGAACCCGAGGCGGACGACATTCTCGCGGTCGGCACCGTGGCGACCGTCCTGCAGCTGTTCAAGCTGCCCGACGGCAGCGTCAAGGCGCTGGTGGAGGGCCAGGAGCGGGCGCGCATCGACAGCTTCGCCGCCACCTCGCCGCACTTTATTGCCGCCTACACGCCGCTGGCGACGGAGGGCAGTGGCTCGGTCCGCAGCCGTTCTCTGGCTCGACGCGTGGTTGCCGAGTTCGCGACGTATGTAGAGATGAGCCCGCACCTGGCCGATGAAGTGCAGTACGTTGTTGCCCAGACCGAAGATCCCGGCGAGATCGCCGACATTGTCGCCGCCCATCTCCTGATCAGCACGAGCGAAAAGCAAGCCCTGCTCGAGATGGTCTCGACAGAGAAGCGCCTGCTCACACTGATCGAGTCGCTGGCAGAAGAGAACGCCGTTCTCGGGATTGAGCAGGAGATCGCCGCCAAGGTGCAGGAGCGCATTGGCGGCGCGCAGCGGCAGATGCTGTTGCACGAGAAGATGCACGTCATACGAGAAGAGATCGAGGCCGCCGGCGAAAACTCCGACGAGGGTGTTGAAGAATACGTCACCCGGGCTCGCGGGTGCGCGCTGAGCCCGGCAGCAGCAACACTGGTGGAGAAGGAGGTGCGCAAACTCAAACTTGCGCCGCCGCTGTCGGCCGAAGTCAGTGTGATTCGCGGTTTTCTTGATACCGTCCTCGACCTGCCGTGGGGCAAAACGGTCGCCACGCAGGTCGATATCGCGGCCGTAGCCAACTATCTCGATCGCAGTCACTACGGCCTTAAGGACGTCAAGGACAGGGTCCTTGAGTACCTCGCCGTCTGCCAGCTGCTCGGCACCGACCAGCCCAACACGATCATGTGTCTGGCTGGCCCGCCTGGCACCGGCAAGAGTTCGGTCGCGCGCGCCATCGCCGCTGCGCTGGGCCGACCGTTTATTCGCGTCGCCCTTGGTGGTGTGCACGACGAAGCCGAGATTCGCGGGCATCGCCGCACGTACGTGGGGGCGATGCCCGGCCGCATTGTCGACGCTCTCATCAAGAGTGGTGTTGATAATCCTGTCATTCTGCTCGACGAGATCGACAAGATGGAAAGCGACTTTCGCGGCAATCCAGCCGCGGCGCTCATGGAGGTGCTTGATCCGACGCAGAATGCCCATTTTCGCGACAACTATCTCGAAATCGACTACGACCTGAGCAAGGTGTTTTTTATCGCCACGGCAAACGACCTGGACGGAATTCCGGCGACGCTGTACGACCGACTCGAGATGATCATGCTCAGCGGCTATACGCTGCAGGAAAAGGTGGCGATTGCCCGTCGGCACCTGATCCCGCGTACGGCGATGGAGACGGGATTGGCTGCCGCCGATGTGAGAGTTGCCGCGCCGGTTGTGCGCAGCATTGTGCGCGGCCACACGCGCGAGGCGGGCGTACGTGATCTCGAGCGCAACCTGCGTCGCATCTACCGCAAGGTTGCTCGCCGTCACCTCGAAGAAGGTCTGGCGTTGCCGATCACCGTCGGCGACGCCGATCTGCACGGCTACCTTGGCGAGGCGCACTGGCTCGACACCGAGCTGCCGCGGGCACAACAGGTCGGCGCCAGTCTTGGCCTCGCGTACACCTCGGATGGTGGCGATGTGCTCACGATCGAAGCAACGATCGTCAAGGGTCGCGGCGAGCTGCTGCTCACCGGCCAGCTCGGCGAAGTCATGCAGGAATCGGGGTCGGCTGCCTGGGCGTACATTCTCTCGCACGTGGAGCGCGACCCACTGCTGCGGCCGCTGCTTGCTCACTCACCCTATAAGCAGCACGGCAAGGCCCTCAACCTGAGCACCTTCGACGTGCGCGTGCACGTACCCGAGGGCGCCATACCCAAGGATGGCCCTTCCGCCGGCCTGCCGCTGGCGGCGGCCATGCTGAGTGCCCTCACGGCTGTGCCGCTGCGTCCGCGTGTGGCCATGACTGGCGAGATCACGCTTGCTGGCCGCGCCTTACGGGTTGGCGGCCTCAAAGAAAAGTGCCTGGCCGCGACCCGCCTGGGCGTCAGGACCGTCGTCTTGCCTGAAGGCAACCGGGCCAGTGTGCGCGAGTTGCCGGACGAGGTTACCGGCAAGCTTGAGTTCGTCTACGTGAAGCAGTTCAGCGACGCGCTGGAGCACATTTTCGCTCAGGGCAAGCGCTGAAAAGGTAAAGAAGAGAGGGAAGAGATGACCGATCCGCACGTCTACCTGCAGGAGACGACGCGCTTCGAGCCGGCAGCGGTTGAGGCGCGCTGGCGCGAGGAGTGGTTGGCACGTCATCTCTTCCACGCCGAAGTCGACGGCTCGCGCCTGCCGTACTCCATCGTTATTCCGCCACCGAACATCACCGGTAGTCTGCACATGGGGCATGCGCTTAACGGCAGCATCCAAGACGTGCTGACCCGCTATCACCGCATGCTGGGCGAGAACGTCTGCTGGCTGCCGGGCACCGATCATGCCGGTATTGCCACCCAGAACGTGGTCGAAAAGAAGCTGCGTGCCGAGGGCGTGAGCAAAGAGGAGATCGGGCGGGCAGAGTTCAATCGCCAGGTCTGGCAGTGGCGCGAGCAGTACGGCCACACGATCATCAACCAGCTCAAGAGCCTCGGCTGTGCCTGTGACTACGAGCGCGAACGATTCACTCGCGACGACGGTTACGTGCGCGCCGTCTACAAGGTGTTCGTCAGTCTCTACGACAAAGGCTACATCTACAAGGATTCCTACCTCGTCAACTGGTGCCCGCGCTGCGGCACGGCGATCAGCGACCTTGAGGTTGCTTATCGCGAAGACCAGGGAGCGCTGCACTACGTGCGGTATGAACTCGAGGGCGGTGGTTCGCTGACGATCGCGACGACGAGGCCAGAAACGATGCTTGGCGACACGGCCGTAGCCGTGAATCCGCACGATGAGCGCTACGCTGATCTCATCGGGCGCACGGCGATTCTGCCCTTACTGGGGCGGCGGCTGCCGGTGGTTGCTGACGAGCGCGTCGACATCGGTTTTGGCACTGGCGCCCTCAAGATTACGCCGGCGCACGATCTTACCGACTTCGATATTGGCCGCGACCATCACTTGGAAACGGTACAGGTGATTGGCCAGGACGGGCGTATCACGGCCGCCGGCGAGCAGTATGCGGGCCTGGCCGTAGGCGAGGCCCGCGCGCGCGTACTAGCCGACCTCACCGCGAGCGGTGCGCTGGAGAAAATCGAACCCTACACGCACAGCGTCGCCACCTGCGACCGCTGTGGGACGCCGATTGAACCACTCATCAGCGAGCAGTGGTTCATGCGCATGGACGAACTCAAGGCGCCCGCGACCGACGTTGTGCGCCAAGGCAGGATCACCTTTGTTCCCGAGCGCTGGGCGCACGTCTACATTGACTGGATGGAGAACCTGCGTCCCTGGTGCATCAGTCGCCAGCTCTGGTGGGGTCACCAGCTGCCCGTGTGGTATTGCACATGTGGCGAGGTGATCGTGCAGGAGACGGCGCCGCAGGCCTGTCCGCATTGCGGCAGCGCCGAGCTGACGCAGGAGACGGATGTTCTGGACACGTGGTTCAGCTCGGCGCTGTGGCCATTCGCCGTCTGGGGCTGGCCAGACAAGACGCCGGAGCTGGCTACCTTTTACCCCACCAGTCTGCTGAGTACGGCTCGCGAGATCATTTTTCTCTGGGTGGCACGGATGGTCATGATGGGTCTGGAGTTCGTCGGCGACATTCCGTTTCACGTCGTCTACATCCACTCCGTGATTCAAGCTGCCGACGGACGTCGCATGAGTAAATCGAAGGGCAACGGCATCGACCCACTTGACTTGATCGCCACGTATGGCGCCGACGCCACGCGCTTCGGCCTGCTTCTCATGTCGAGCGGCCAGGACGTCCGCTTCAGCGAAGAGAAGATCGCGATGGGACGTGGGTTCGCGAACAAGCTCTGGAACGCGTCGCGTCTGGTGCTCCTGGCCACCGACGATATCGCCGCCAAACCTGCCCGTGCTCACCAGGTGGACCGCTGGATCAGCAGTCGCCTGCAGCGTGTTTTGACCGTGATTGAAGCTGCCCTGGCCGGCTGCAACTTTTCCGTGGCGGTCGATGCCGCCTATCACTTTGTCTGGGACGAGTTCTGCGACTGGTATCTCGAAATGGCCAAGCCGCGTCTGTACAGCGCGGACACGGACGTCAAGGCCGAGGCTGGTGGTCATGCCCGCTGGATGCTTGAGCAGATTGTTGCCATGCTGCATCCGTTCATGCCCTTTGTGACCGAAGAGATCGCCGCCCAGTATCGCGCTACGCCGTTGCTTGAGCAGCGTTATCCAGCGGTCGACGACACGGCGCTCTCACCCCTCGACGAGCAAGCTGTGGCGAACGTGCAAGCCGCCGTCAATGCGCTGCGCGGCTATCGAGCCGAGATGAAGGTTGCCGCCGCTAAGGTCCTGGCGGCAACGTTCGTCGCCGACGACGCCGATGCGGACGACCTCTATCGCGCCTACGCCGAGACCCTGCGCACGCTGGCGCGAACGGAAGTCGTTTTCGCTGCTGCAAACCAGCAAGAGGCGACGATTGTGCTTGTTCCCGATGGGCGTTTCGAGGTGTCGTCGGCCGTCGATCGCGACGAAGAGATCACCCGTCTGCAAGCGCAGCTGGCGAAAGTCGAGGCCGAGGTCAGGCGCAGCGAACAGAAGCTCGCCAACGAAAAGTTCGTCGCTCGCGCGGCGGCCGCGATTGTTGCGCAGGAGCGGGCAAAACTGGCCACCTTCGTGGCCGACCGGGATGAGCTGGCGCAGCGCCTGGCGCTGTTGCGCGAGTAGCGCGACGGCGCGGCTGTCACGGTGCAGGAAAGGGCTGATGACTCATCGGCAAGCAGATGAATCAGACAGGTGAATGGGAAGGCTATCTCGCGTCCCTGGCTGCCTTCGGCATGCGTCCGGGACTGGAGCGTGTGAGCCGCCTGCTCGACACTCTGGGCAGACCGCAGACACGCTTTCGCGCTGTTCACGTGGTGGGCACAAATGGCAAGTCCTCGACGACCCGTTACACAGCGGCGATTCTGCACGCGCACGGTCTGCGCGCTGGAGCCTATCTGAGCCCCCACATCGTCGGCTTTACCGATCGTATCCTCATCGACGGCCGGTCACTGGCCGCGGCCTCGTTCGGACGGGCAGTCGCGACGGTGCGTAGCGAGGTGGCGAAGCTCCCGGCCAGTTTGGGCGAAACGACGCAATTCGAGGTGCTTACGGTGGCGGCGTTTGTTGCCCTGGCGGCAGCCGGGGTTGAGGTTGCCGCCATCGAGGCCGGCCTCGGTGGCCGTCTTGACGCGACGAACGTGCTCGCTGCTCCGGTGGTTGTGTTGACGAACATCGCTCTCGAGCACACCGAGGTGCTTGGTGCCACACGTGAACTCATTTTCGCCGAAAAGGCAGCGGTCATCAAAGGTGGCGATGCCATTTTCGGGGCGCTCGACGGGCTCGACGGTCAAGCCCGTCAGGTCTGCTCCGCCGCCGGCGCGCGCGCCCACTTTCTCGGCCGCGACGTGAACGTGAGTGGCCAGCCGCAGGACTTTACCGTCAGCACACCGGGCGGGCGTTACGAACACCTCTCGCTGCCGTCACCGGCAGCGTATCAGCTGACCAATGCCGCCCTGGCGGTCATGGCGGCCGAGACGCTGCTGGGCCGGCTCGACGAAACATCGGTGAGGGCTGCACTGGCAACCACCGCTGTGCCCGGCCGCCTGCAGGTCATCGCCCGCGAGCCACTGATACTGGCTGACGGTGCCCACAATCCGGATGGTATGCGCTCGCTGCTGACCAGCTTGGCGGCGATCGACTGGCCACATCCGCGTGTGGTCGTGCTGGCGATCATGCGCGATAAATCGTTTGCCGAGATGATCGCGGCGCTGGTGCCGCATGTCGATGCTTTCGTGTGTACGCAAGCGAGTGAGTCGCGCAGCCTCAGTGCCGCCGGGCTAGCCGAGGCGGTGGCTGGAGTTGCTGGCGGACCGCTCGCGCGGTCGGCGGGTGAAAGCTCCAGTTCTGTGCCTGAAGCCGGTGAGGCGGGGACGCCACGCGTCGAGTTGATGGTTGACGCACATCGTGCAGTCGAACGAGCGCGAATGCTGGCCGGCACCGTCGGTTCCGTCTTGGTCGCCGGCTCACTCTACCTGCTCGAGGACCTCAGTGATCTGCTCACGGCGACGACCGTGTGAGTGCGGTCCGCTCCTGGCTGTGTCGGCAGACGAGCTGACCGCCGCTTGAGTCAACGCGCAGAGAGTTCGATTCTCCACGGACCAAGCCGCGAGGTTGCGATTGCCGCTGCGCTTGCCGGGTTGAAGACGTTCGTTATACTTGCCGAAACCGTGAAAGGACGTTGATGAGCAAGAAGCAGCGAACTGTGTGGGTGCGTATCCTGCTCGGCCTGGCTCTCGTGCTGGCCGTCATCATCGTCTTCTTTTTCATCGGCTATCTGGTCGGCTCGCACCTTACCGGCATCATCCCCGTCGTCTGAACGGAGGGGTCGCGGTGACTGCTGGCGGTTCAGATCGATCCGGCGTCACTGCGCAAGTTGCGGCAGGCGACGTGCTGTCGCCGGTCGCAGGCGAGGGACTGCTACTCGTCACCGGAGCTACCGGATACGTTGGTGGTCGACTCGTGCCGCGCCTGCTGGCCGACGGTTATCGCGTGCGATGTCTGACGCGCGAAGCCGCTCGTCTGGGCGGGCGCGAGTGGGCCGACCGCGTGGAGATCGTTGAAGGTGACGTTCTGCGACCGGCTACGTTGTCGGACGCGTTGAGCGGAGTCAGCGTCGCTTACTACCTGGTCCACAGCATGGCCGCGGGCACAGGCTTTCGCGAACGTGATCTGGCCGCTGCCAGCGGCTTCGCCGCAGCGGCCGCAGCGGCCGGGGTAGGACGCATCATTTACCTGGGTGGTTTGGGCGACGACCGCACCGGGCTTTCTGCGCACCTGCGTTCGCGGCAAGAGACCGGCATGGCCTTGCGTCGGTCCGGGCCGCCGGTGACTGAGTTTCGCGCCGCCATTGTTGTCGGCGCAGGCAGCATTTCGTTCGAGATGATTCGTTACCTCAGCGAGCGGCTGCCGGTGATGGTCTGCCCAAAATGGGTGTTTACGCGTGTGCAGCCGATCGGCATCGAAACGCTTCTCGATTACCTGGTTGCGGCGCTGGCGCAGCCGGCGAGCGCCGCTCGCGTCATCGAGATCGGCGACGAAGAGGTGTTGACCTACGCGGAAATGATGATGCGTTACGCCCGCATCCGTGGCCTGCGCCGCCGCTTGCTGCCCGTGCCCGTCCTCACGCCGACGCTGTCATCCTACTGGGTGCATCTCGTCACGCCGATTCCCAGTACGATTGCGCGACCGCTGATCGAGGGGCTCGGCAGCGAGGTCATCGTGCGGGATAGCCTTGCCGTCGACCTGTTTCCTCACGTCCGTCGGCGGGGGTACGACGCTGCCGTGCGGGCGGCACTGGCCAACCTCGATGCTGGTGAGGTTGAGAGCGTCTGGTCAGACGCTCTCGTCACCAGCCAGGGCGATGTGGCGCCAGTGTTGCTCAGCAGTACTGCAGGCATGATCAGCGAGCGACGCCAGCAGCATGTCGCCGCGCCGACAAGCAGAGTCTTCGCGACCTTCTGCCGGCTCGGCGGGCGCCGCGGCTATCTCTTTCTCGACAGCGCCTGGCGGCTGCGCGGCGCCGCCGATCGCCTCGTCGGCGGTGTCGGGCTGCGCCGCGGTCGCCGTGATCCGGACGAACTGCGTGTCGGTGACGCGCTCGATTTCTGGCGTGTCGAAGCTGTCGAGGCGGGCCGTCTGCTGCGCCTGCGTGCCGAGATGAAAGTGCCCGGTCCGGCCTGGCTGCAATTCGAGGCGAAACCTGATGGTGATGGCACGTTACTGATCCAGACGGCCTACTTCGCCCCTAAAGGGCTGGCGGGGCTGGCCTACTGGTATGGGCTCTATCCCATACACTCGGCTATTTTCTCGGGTATGATGCGTAAATTGGCTGGCCAGGCCGAGATGCGGCCTGCAGGTGGACAGTGAAAGTACGGTTCATCCTGCTTGTGGCGTCGCGCCGGCCGGGGCAACCATCAACGTCGCCGACGCGACGATCTCTTTCTTCAGGGGGAGACCGTGCCATATCAGACACTTTTGGCCAGTAGCAACCCGTTCGACTCAATCACCAACTTTTTCAAGTCTTCGACTTGGCACTTCATGGTGCTCATGTTCTGGTTTCTGCTGGCAGCGATCTGGCTGGCGACGGTGTACTGGGTGTTTAAAGACGCTCGTCGGCGCATCGACGACAAGATCATCATCACGGTTGCCGTGCTGGCAGCGCTGATTTTTCCTCTTGCCGGCATGATCATTTACATGATTGTGCGACCGCCCGAGTATCTTGACGACGTGCAGGAGCGCGAACTCGAAATGCGCATGATCGAGGCGCGCCTGGGCGACGAACAACGCTGCGGTTTTTGCAAGACGCCGGTGCGCGACGACTTTCTCGTCTGCCCCAATTGTCAGCGACGCCTGCGTACCATGTGCCCGACCTGTCGCCGGCCGCTCGAACCAGAGTGGAAAGTCTGCCCCTACTGCGAGACTCCAGTTCGCGACGACCCAAGCGCGGTCTACGACCGCGCCTACCGCTAAACCACCAAACGTCGATCTTTGGCGCCGTCGGCGCCGTCGTCGGCGGCGCTTTTGCGGCGCCTCAAGGAGGACCACATGCCCGAACGCACTTTCGTCATGGTCAAACCGAACGGTGTTGCCGCCGGACTCGTCGGCGAGATCGTCAGCCGCTTTGAGCGCCGCGGCTTCCTGTTGCGCGGTATGAAGGCGCTGCGCATCGACAGCAGCCTGGCCGAGCGTCACTACGCCGAACACGTCGAGAAGCCATTCTTTGCATCTCTGGCCGCCTTCATCACCAGCGG
>JBKQWK010000011.1:0-4220 GCA_052139595.1 Thermoleophilia bacterium
GGCGCCCGTTACGGGCGCCGCACCACACCATCTCGGCGGCCGGCCTGGTCGGCGGCGGCGCGACTCCGCGCCCGGGCGAGGTCAGCCTCGCCCATCTTGGCGTTCTCTTTCTGGACGAGTTTGCTGAGTTTCGCACCAGTGCTCTCGAAGGACTGCGACAGCCGCTCGAAGACGGCCACGTGACGATATCGCGCTCACTGTGTACGGTGACGTATCCGGCTCGACACATGCTGATCGCGGCCATGAACCCTTGTCCGTGCGGGTTTCGCGGCGATCCGGTACACGACTGTCACTGTCCTGAGTATCGGCTGCGTGCGTATCAGAACAGACTCAGTGGACCGTTGCTCGACCGTATTGATATGCGTCTGGATGTGCCGCGGCTCACGCCGCACGAGCGGCGGCGACTTATCGAGCGTGAAGGTACTCGACCGGAGGCATCGGTCGCCGTGCGGGCACGGGTAGCCGCCGCTCGCAAAGTACAACTGGCTCGTTTCGCCGGTACGGGCGTCTACGCGAACGCGCATATGAATGCCCGCCAACTGCGTCGGTACGGGATCCTCGATGCTCAGGCCGTGACGCTGCTCGACAATGCCTACGAGCGCCTCCGCCTTAGCGCCCGTGCCTGCGACCGCATAGTCAGAGTTGCGCGCACGATTGCCGACCTGGCCGGCGCCAAGAGCATTTCGGCCGATCACGTGCGCGAGAGTATCTCTTACCGAGTTCAGGTGGCAGGTGAAGGCTGAGGCGTGCGCTCCCGGGCAAGTTCGCCGGCGTGAGGGTCGGGCGCTTTGCCTGTGGCTGGCGCGTCTGGCCACGCACCGGCCCGGCTTGATCCGCGAGTTGGTGCTGGCCGAGTCGACGCAGGCGGTGAACGACGACGATGTCTCTGTGCCGGGCAGCTTGACGGCGCTGCTTGCTCGGCGGCCGGCCGAGATCGCCGCCCGCATTGCTCGTCGTCGGCGTCAGCATCAGGATCAGCAGAGCGAGATCGCCGCCCGCCGCCCGGAATGCACGCGCTTTGCCTTTCTCCTCGCCGCCGGACCGGTTGAGGTACCGGCGAACGACGATGACTGGGTCCTCAACGAAGAAGAAGCCGACGACGTGGGCGACCAGATTCACGTCGTCACCTGGTTCGATGCTCTCTACCCGGTCAAGCTGCGCCAGATCCTCGATCCGCCAGCGGCCCTGTTCGTGCGCGGCTGCTGCGCTCCTGCATCTTTGCAGGCACTCTCGGACGAGCCGGTGGTTGCCGTCGTCGGTTCACGAGCACCGTCCACCTACGGCCTCGAAATGAGCGCCTCCATCGCCCGTGGCGTTGCCAGAGCCGGGCTGACCGTTCTCAGCGGGCTGGCGATGGGCGTCGATGTCACCGCTCAGGACGAGGCCGTTTCTATTCTCGCCGGTGCCCGCGTGCCGGCGACGGTTGGCGTGCTTGGCTGCGGGGTCGACGTGGTTTACCCGCGCAGCAATGCGACGGCGTACCGGCGCGTGTTGCGGCACGGATTACTGATCTCCGAGTTTGAGCCGGGAGCGCAGGCGCGTTCCTGGCGGTTCCCGGCTCGCAATCGCGTCATGGCGGGGCTGGCCGATGTCGTCGTGGTTGTCGAAGGCACCGTGCGCAGCGGCTCACTCATTACGGCCGCTCACGCTCTCGACTTTGGTCGCGATGTGCTCGCCGTTCCCGGTGAGGCCGGTCGTCGCTTGTCGGCGGGACCGCACAAACTCTTACGCGTCGGGGCTGGCTTGTGTGAAAGCGCGGCCGATGTGCTGGATGCAGTGCAACCCGGTCGAGCGGCCGCACTTGGCGACGAAGAGCGACACGTTTGTCTGGCCGGCGCGCAAACGCCGCAGGGTCGTCTCCTGCGGGTTCTGGCCGATGCCGGGCGCACGGCCGATAGTCTCGCCGCACTGTGCAATCTGACCACCGTGGACACGGCCACGGCGCTTTCGTCGCTCGAGATCGACGGTCTTGTCAATCGCGGCCTGGGGGGTGTCTACCATCTGGTCCGGCAGGACTGAAGCCCCTGCCCGGCGAACTGAACGGCGAACCGAACCGTAGCGAGCTGGGCCGCGTTACCGTGCCCAGACGGCGGCGGCAGTGGCGCCGCCGCCGGTAGCAGAGCCGGGAGCAAGATGTCGGTCAGCGAACGTCGCAGTCTGCCCACCGCGAGCGAACGCCTTAGCGCCGCCGATCCGACCAACGCGCTGGCGGCGTTTCTGCGATCTCTGGAAGTGCGTGGCCTGAGCCGCGCCACGGCACGGTCGTACCGATCAGATGTGCTGCAGCTGCTTACCTGGCTGGCAGCGGAGGACCACACGCTGGCCGATCTCGACCGTCGTACGGTACGCGCCTTTGCTGCCAGTCTCGGTCGCCGCGGCTACGCCCCGGCGACCTTGTCCCGCAAGCTGTCGACGCTGCGGGCGCTGACGCGTTATCTTACGGAGCGGCGCCTGCTGCCGGCCGATCCTGCGTTGTTGCTGCCGGGCCCGCGCCGTCGCCGGCACCTGCCGCACGCCTTACGCCTGGACGAGGTCATGGCCTTACTCGCCTCGGCGGGCGCCGCCGATCCGCTCGGCTTGCGCGACCGGGCTATTTTTGAGCTGCTCTACGGCTGCGGCCTGCGCAGCCAGGAGGTCGTCGACCTGCGCTTGAGCGATGTGCATGCTGGCGAAGCCGAGCTGGTGGTCCGCGGCAAAGGCGGCAAGATGCGCATCGTGCCGATCGGTGAAGATGCGCAGGAAGCGGTGCGTCGCTACCTCGATCACGCTCGCGGGGAACTCGCTGCCCACGGTGCCGATGAGGCGCTGAGAGATGCCCCTTTGCTGCTCACGCGTCGCGGCCGGCCGCTCCTTACTTCGGATATTCGCCGGCTCGTTGTAAAATACTGCCGCACTGCAGGGATTGAGCCGGCGTCGCCGCATATGTTGAGGCACGCCTATGCCACTCACATGCTCGAACGAGGTGCCGATTTGCGCGCGATCCAGGAGCTTCTAGGGCATGCCTCTGTTTCGACGACGCAGATCTACACCCACGTGAGTGGCGCCCACTTACGCAGAATCTACGACCTCCACCACCCGCGCGCGTGATGGCCCGCCTCGACGAGGACAAAGTGAAAGAACTCTGGTACCGCTACAAGAATGACGGCGATCAACGGGCGCGCGATCGTCTCATCCTTGCTTATGCGCCCCTGGTGAAGTACGTCGCCGGGCGCATGGCCAACGGCTTGCCCTCGCACATCGAAGAGGCCGACCTTATCAGCTACGGACTGCTCGGTCTGATCGGGGCGCTCGATCGCTTTGACCCTTCACGCGAGATCAAGTTCGAGACCTACGCCGTATCGCGCATCAAGGGCTCGATTATTGACGAGCTGCGCTCGCTCGATTGGGTGCCGCGCAGCGTTCGCAGCAAGGCGCGTGAGATCGAGAAGGTCTGCGCGCTGCTCGAAAACCGTCTGCAGCGCGCGCCGACCGATGTCGAGATCGCCAACGAACTGGGCATGACGGTCAATGAGTTTCAGCACGCACTCACGCAGATCAGCAACACGAGTATCGTCGCTCTCGACGAGCTGTGGGCAATCTCCGGCTCAGATGGCGACAGCGCTTCGCTCATCGACACCCTGGAAGATCCTAAAAGCAAGGATCCTTCGCACATGCTCGATCTCAGCGAGATGAAGGCGCGATTGGCTGATGCTATCGACGCCTTGCCCAAGCGCGAGAAGATTGTCATCGCCCTGTATTACTACGAAAATCTCACCCTGCGTGAGATCGGTGAGGTGCTCGGTGTGACCGAGTCACGCGTGTCGCAATTGCACACCAAAGCGGTGCTGCGCCTCAAGGGCCGTCTGCGCGACGAGATCGAGCCGTCGGCCATCGGCTGAAGCCGCACCTGCTGGTGCGGCGTTGAGCGATGGCCGGCTGAAGCCAGAGCGTGATCACGAGTCGGCGCGGCGACGACGTGTGGTATAATTCGTCGCCGCTTTATCAACCCTCGAACCGGTGGACCACGGCTCGCGGCGGTGCCCCTCACAGGGAATCCGCGATGCTCCCGCCGGCAGACAGATGGCGCGTCGGCCTGCTCTCAGGTTCAGGCAGACGCCAAATCGTAACCGCTTCAAAAGGAGGCAGCTTTGGCTGCGACCGCACCAACCGTCAGCATGAAAGACCTGCTCATCGCCGGCGTGCACTTCGGGCATCAGACCCGCCGCTGGAATCCCAAGATG
>JBKQWK010000012.1:0-3257 GCA_052139595.1 Thermoleophilia bacterium
CGGCCGACAGGCACCGGCCGGCCTGTTTCGTCCTTTCGCGCAGCCTAGTTCCTGAGACCCTGCAAGGGAGCCGGAATGCGCCCGCCACGGGCCATGAAAGCGTCGTTCGTCGCTCTGCTGACCGGCATCACCGGCGCTTCGCCGAAGAGGCCACCCAAGGTGACCCAGTCGCCAACCTTCTTGCCCACCGCCGGGATGAGGCGAGCCCCAGTTGTCTTGCTGTTGATCATGCCGATCGCCATCACGTCGGCAATCATGCCGGCCAGCGTGTTGCGACTGACGTCGCCCGGCACGACGATCATGTCGAGGCCGAGCGAACAGACGGCGGTCATCGCCTCCAGCTTCTCGATGCTGAGGACGCCCTCGGCGGCAGCGCGGGCCATGGCGGCGTCTTCGCTGACCGGGATAAAGGCGCCCGACAGGCCGCCGGTGGACGATGTCGCCATGGTGCCGCCCTTTTTGACGGCGTCGTTGAGCATTGCCAGCGCCGCCGTCGTTCCGGGCGCGCCGGCGCGCTCGAGACCCATGCTCTCAAGGATCTCGGCGATGGAGTCGCCAACGGAGGGCGTCGGAGCCAGCGAAAGGTCAATGATGCCCATCTGAGCACCGAGCATCTGCGACGCCTCGCGAGCAACGAGTTCACCGACGCGCGTGATCTTGAACGTCGTCCGCTTGATGAGGTCAGCCAGCTCGGTAAACGAAACCTGCGGGTTGGCGGCGACGACGTTACGCACAACGCCCGGGCCGGAGATGGCGACGTTGATGCTCACCTCTGGCTCGCCGCTGCCGTGCAAAGCACCGGCCATGAAGGGATTATCCTCGGGGACGTTGCAGAAGACAACGAGCTTGGCGCAGCCGATGCTGTCGTTGTCTGCCGTGAGCTGGCTCAGCTTGAGGACAACATCGGCCATGCGTACCACGGCATCCATGTTGATACCTGCCCGCGTGCTGGCCACGTTGACCGACGAGCAGACGCGCTGCGTGCCACCAATCGCCGCCGGTATCGCCTCGATCAGGGCAGCGTCGCCACGCGTGAAACCCTTCTGCACCATGCAGCTGAAGCCGCCGACGAAGTCGATGCCGACTTCTTCGGCGGCGGCATCGAGGGAATGTGCCACCCGGACGTAGTCATCAGGTTTGTCGCTGGCCACGACCCAGCTGAGCGGTGTGACCGAGACGCGCCGGTTGACGATCGGAATACCGTACTTCTCCTCGATCTCATGCGCCACGGCAACCAGCCTGCCCGCGTGTCTGACCACCTTGTCGTGCACCCGCTGACAGACCTCGTCAACGTCACGTGAAGAACAGTCATCGAGGTTGATGCCCATGGTGATAGCGCGCACATCAAGGTTCTCGACATTAATCATGCGCACCGTTTCAAGAATCTCTTCGTCTGTGATGAACACCATCGCCGACCCCTTAGATGCGATGCATGAACTTGAAGATATCCTCGTGCTGCACGTGAACCTGCAGACCAACGCGCTCACCAGTCGCCGCTAGCGCGCTCTTCAGATCGGCCATCGTCGTCTCGTTCTCATCGAACGAGACAAACATGAGGAGCGTGAACATGCCGTTGCTGACGGTCTGACTGACGTCGTCAACGTTGGCGTTCTGAGCGGCAACGGTCGTTGCCAGCGCGGCCAGAAGACCGTGCGCATCGTGGCCAAGAGCAGTGACGATAACGGTTGTACGCATAGGGCGGATCCGGGAGGTCGTGGTGGGTAAGAACTGCGCGATAGCATACACTGACCGCTGATCACGATGCTTCTCACCGCCACCACTACCGAGTCGCCGCCAGCCCGGCCGACGATGCTCTCGCGCCTGGCTCGGCGAGATGCGTCCGTCTCAGCCGTCATCTCCGGTCGCTGGCCGCACCCACGCTGGTTCACTGTGCCAATGAGCGGCCTGTCTCTGACGGCCAACTACGGTCTTCTCTGGTTCGCGCTGGCAGCAGTTCCCTGGCTGGCCGGCAGTACTCGGCCGTGGACGCACTGGCTGTCTATCGCCGGGCCGGTGTTTGCCACCGAAGTGATCACGTTTGTGATCAAGAACGCCGTTGGCCGCAGGCGCCCATCGCAGAAGAACGCAGCAACACCGGCTCAGATACCGCTGCCCCACAGCCACTCGTTTCCCTCCTCACACGCCAGCATGGGTATGGTCGGCCTGCTGTGCATGGTGCACCTCTACCCGCAGTGGTGGCCGGCGCTGGCGGTGCTGGTTGCCCTGCTCGCCTTCAGCCGCGTGTATCTGGCGGTACACTACGCAGGTGATGTGGTTGCCGGTCTGCTGCTGGGTACAGCTCTTGGGCTGACATACCTGTATCTGATCGTGCCACTGCGCTAGCACCCTGCCGGGCCAGCAGCGGCGTGAATGCATTGGCGAGCTGCAGAATGCAGAACAACGCTCCGTCTGCTAGAAGAAGTCCGACCGATTCGTCCCGACGTTGAAGGTGGTCAAATGAAGTTTGGTATCGTGGGTCTGCCTAACGTCGGCAAGACGACGCTCTTCAATGCCCTCACACGCAGTCATGCCGTAACCTCGGCCTACACCGCCGCCGAGGCCAACCGCGGCATCATCAGCGTGCCCGACGCGCGCCTCGACACGTTGCACGCGCGCCTCGAGACGGCCCGCATCGTGTACGCCACAGTCGAAGTCGTCGACATCCCCGGCATGGCTGGCGGTCAGGCCGCCGGCGGATCCTCCGGATCCGGCGGCCTCGGCAGCCGTTTCCTCAGCGACATTCGCTCGGTGGACGCCATCGCCCATGTACTGCGCGCCTTTGCCAACCCCGACGTCGGCCATGTGCACCAGGGCATCGACCCCATTGCTGACGCCGAGCTGGTCGAGACCGAGCTGATCATGAGTGATCTCGAAATCGTTGAGCGGCGCCTGCAGAAGACCGCTAAGACGGCCAAGAGCGGCGACCGCGCCGCCCAGCGCGAGGTGGGCGTACTTGAGCCCTTTGCCGCTGCCCTGCGCGCCGGGCAGCGGGCCCGCACCGTTGCCCGCGACCACGACGACGAGCCCCTGATGCGCGACTTGGCACTCCTCAGCGAACGGCCGGTGCTCTTCGTGCTCAACAGCGGCGACGAAGGCGGCGAACCCGGCGAGGACCTCGTCGCCTGGGCGCACGCCAGAGGCGACGAGAGCAGCGTCACATCCACGCGCAGCGTGCTTTCCGCCGCCGTCCCTGTTCCCGGTCCCGGTCCTGTCCCGCGGGGTTTGGCAGTGTCGCCCTCCGCTTCAACAGGCGCCTG
>JBKQWK010000013.1:0-10740 GCA_052139595.1 Thermoleophilia bacterium
GTCCGATCTCATCCAGGTGGAGGACCGCGGCTCCAGTCTCTCTTGGGGGCAGGCATCGGTGCATGCCGGGTGCGTCGCAGGACGACACTCGTGGCGAAAAGGCTGGGCGGCGACAAGGAGCTATCCATGGGTGATCTTCTCAGAATCGATCTCACCACACGCAGCGCACGTGAAGAGACGCTGCCGTCCGAGTTGCTGCGCGAGTACATTGGTGGCAAAGGCGTGGGCACGCATCTCTTGCTGCAAGAAGTTGGCCCCGAAGTCGATCCGCTCAGTCCCGCCAACAAACTGATCTTCGTTGTCGGACCTCTGGCCGGGACCACCATGCTGGGGAGCAACCGCTATGCCGTCTATTTTGCTTCACCGCTCACCGGTGGCTATGGTGAGTGCTATTCGGGCGGCAACCTGGCGCCGCAGTTCGCGCGTACGGGTTTCAAAGTCGTCATCGTTGAGGGCAAAGCTGACGACAAAGTGTTTCTCGAGATCAGCGAGGCCGGCGTGCAGTTTCATTCCGCCGCTGACCTCTGGGGTCTCGATGCCTACACGAGCGAAGATAAGATCCTCGAACGTGTCGATCAGAAGAAGGCGCAAGCGTGCGTCATTGGTCCTGCCGGCGAAAACCTGGTTCGGTTTGCCTGCGTCAACAACAACTACTGGCATCAACTTGGCCGCGGCGGTCCGGGGGCGGTGTTCGGCTCCAAAAATCTGAAAGGCATCGCCTGGCACGGCGAGAAGAAGGTCGAGGTTGCGCGTCCAGACGCGTTCAAGGCGGTTACGCGAGACCTCGTGGAACGCACGAAGGGTGACCCTGGCGTGGCTGCCTATCAGCGCGGAGGCACGCTTAATATGATACGGACCATGAACGGTGCCAATGCCTTCCCGACGCGCTACTGGCGCAAGGGCATGGTTGATGGCTGGGAGAACATCACGGTCGAGGTCATGCTCGACAAGTACGGGACCAAGAACCAGTCTTGTCCACCCTGTGTCATGCAGTGTGTGAAGCACAACACCGTTTCCGAAGGGCGGCACGCTGGCCTCGAGATTGACGGGCCAGAATATGAGACGGCGTACGTGTTTGGCGGGCTCTGCGAGGTCACCGACTTTGCCGAACTGATGTGGCTGAACGACCTCTGCGACAAGTACGGCGTCGACACGATGAGCGCTGGTAACCTCGCCGCACTGGCGATTGAAGCCTCACAGCGCGGTCTCATCGACGAGAAAATGGAGTTCGGTGACGCCCAGTGTGTCGGCGATTTCATCGTCAAGATGTGCACCCGCCAAGGCCTGGGTGACCTTTTTGCCGAGGGCATCAAGGCGGTTGAAAAGGAACTTTGTCTCGAAGGCATTGCGGTGCACGTCAAAGGCATGGAGCCGGCTGGCTACGAGCCGCGCAAGCTCAAGGGCATGGGCCTCGGCTACGTGACCACCTCGCGCGGAGCTTGTCACCTGCGCGGCACCTTCTATAAGGCCGAGCTAGCGGGTTTCATCGACCCGCAGACGACAGAGGGCAAAGCTGAGATGTACGTCGACTGGGAAGATCGTCTGTGTGTCATGGACACTCTCATTTACTGCCGGTTCTACCGCGATCTCGTGCAGTGGCCGTACATCGTGCAGGTTGTCAACGCCGCCGTGGGTACGGACTATAGCGTCGAAGAGTTGCGCGCGGTCGCGAATCGTATCATTACGGAGACCCACCTCTTTAACGAGCGGCGTGGCTTCTCGTCGGCGCAAGAACGGCTGCCCAACTGGGTGAGCGAAAAGCCGATGGAAGACGAAGGTGGTCTGCGCCTGACGCAGGACGAAATGGAATTTATGCGTCGCGAGTACTACGAGCTGCGCAGCTGGGGTGTACCTGCGCTGTAGGGAATCGGCCGCCGTCGGCACGGCGGGCGACGGTTTCAAGACTGGCTAAAGACCCAGATACGAGCGCACCGTGCGCCATGGCGCCAAGCCGTCCTGGCTGGCGTCACTGAGTACATTGAGCCGCGCTAGGGTGGTCTGAAGCCGGGAGAGACTGTTAGTCAGCGTTTGCGCGGCGTCACCAAGCCCGGCCGCTTTGGCGGCCGCGGCGTTGGCGCCGCGGAGTGTCGGTTCGAGGGCGCTGGCGATGTCACCGGCGAAGCGGCCGGCGTGTTTAGTCAAACGCCAGCCGGCGATGGCGGCGAGCGCCGCGGCGACCAACACCGCTGCTAGCGACACCATGGCGATGGCAAAGAGGATCCAACCGTTCACCGCTCAAGTGTACCTTGTCGAGGCGGTCAAAGCGACGACAACCTGCGTCGGTCCTAAAGATGGAGAGCATAGCGGCATGCCAGTGTAGCGCCGCGACCGGCAAGTCGGCTGATCTTCACCACGTCGCCAGTGTGCGGTGCCTCAATGAACAAGCCGTTGCCGATGTAGATACCGACATGGTGGTAGAAGGAAGGATCACCAAAGAAGACAAGATCGGCCGGTTGCAGTTGGTCGAGCGGCACTGGGGTGCCCATGTGCGCTTGCAGCGTGGCCGCATGGGGCAGCTGTACGCCAAACTGTGAGTAGACATAGAGCGTCAGCCCGGAACAGTCGAAGCCGCTCGGCGTGGCGCCACCCCAGACATAGGGCACGCCCAGATAGTTCATTGCCTTGCGCACCACGGCAAGCTGGGTGGTGGTGCCGGGCAAACCGACCATGAGAAGACTCGTCTGTTGCGTCAATGCCGCCGCCGCACGCTGATCGGCCGCCTGCTGCTGGGTGATGATCTTCTTGATGGCGGCGTCGAGGTTGGCGAACACAGATTGACGCTCGGCAAGTTTGTCGCCGATGATCGCCGTCTTGATGCTGAGGTCGGCAGTCAGCACTCTTGCCTGAGTTTGCTCACCGCTGATGTGCTGGTTCAGCGACGTTGCTGCTCTGACCAAGCCCTGAACCTGCTTCACGTTGGCAGCATCCTCTTCACTGAGGTAGTGATAGAAGTGGATCTGCGTTTCGAGGTCGGTGAAGTCGCCGGTCGACAGAAGCACGTCGAGCAGACTCAGGGAGCCATTCTTGTACATGCTTGCCGCGCGTTGGGCGAGAATTGCTCGCTCGCCGGCGAGTTGGTCCTGAGCGGTGGCGAGTTGCATACGCGCCGTCGCCAGGTGTCCGCTAGCGGTGTCGAGTGCGGCGCGCGCACCATCGTACTGTTCAATGGCGACCTCGGCCTGCTGGTCGAGCAGATTGATCTGACTGCGCACCGCAGCTGCCTGGACACGCAGGTCGGTCAGAGATGTCGATGTCGGGCTGGGCGTTGTGCCGGTGGTCGCAAGGGCTGGCGCAGCGCCAGCCCTGGCCGGCAGCACAGCTGTTGCTGCTCCGGCCAGCACCAAGAAAAGGAGTGATATGGCACCAGCTCGGTGTCGACGCCAGCGCCACGATCGCTGTCTGATGTTGGTCTGCGGGTCGTCCACGGTCACCTGATTTATCGGTGCGCGGCTGCGGATCTTTACGGCAGGGTATACGAGACGGCCGTTGAGGACACCTTTACAATCTTTGCGTCGAGCGCTTATACTACTTTTTCTCAACGGCGCGGGGTGGAGCAGTCCGGTAGCTCGTCGGGCTCATAACCCGAAGGTCGCAGGTTCGAATCCTGCCCCCGCTACCACTTTCCTTGAAAGTACCTGCATAATGGCCTCTGTGGCGATCAGCCGGCGGCTGTGCCACGAGCGATTTGTACTCCGTTTGTACTCCGAGCTTTCACGCGCCATCGATGAGCGCCGCGATGAGCTCGGCGGCGCTTTCCTGCAGGGCCGGGATCGCGTGCGAATACGTGTCCATCGTCATCGCGATGTTCGCATGCCCCAACGCCTCCTGCACCACTTTCGGGTGGACGCCGGCGCGCAGGGCAAGGGTGGCATAGCTGTGCCGTAAGTCATGCAGGCGGATGACGCGCAGACCAGTCGTCTTGACGGCCCGGCCGAAGAGCTTGGTGACGCGGTCGGGATGCCAGGGCTCACCGTCTTCACGCGTGAAGACGTGGCCGGAATCGCTCCAGGCGGCCTGCCACGCGGCCGCATCAGCAGCTTGTTGTGCCGCCTGCCTCTGCAGGGTAGCGACGGTCGAGCGGGCGATGGCAACCGAACGATCTCGACCTGTCTTGGTGCCCACCTCGACAACCTGATAGCCGGCCTGGGTGCGCGAGCGGCAGATAGAGAGCCGACCGGCCGCAAGGTCGACGTCTGACCAGCGCAGCGCCAGTGCCTCGCCGCGGCGTAAACCGCTCGTGACCAGAAGTCGCCACAGCGGATGCAGGCGATCGTCCGCGGTGAGCTGCAAAAACAGGGTGATCTCCTCGCCCGACCAGGTGTTCATCTGCGGGCGTCTGACCTTGGGGTGCTCGGCGCCGTCAGCTGGGTTGTGGTTGATGAGGTGCCAGGCGACGGCCTTGCTGAGCGCCTTGTGCAGGACGTGGTGCACGGCCAGGCAGGTTGCCGAGGAGAGCGGTCGACCACGGGGACCCGGTTCGCTAGCCAGGCGCGCATAGAGAGCATCGACATCTTTGGTCGTCAGTTTCTGCAGGCGGATCGGGCCGATGTTGGGTACGATGCGCTGCTTGACGTGCAGGTTGTAAGCGACCAGGGTGGTCATCCGTAGCCCCTGACCACGGATATTCGGCAGCCAGTGCTCTTCGAGGTACTCCTTTACCGTCAGCAGGGCTGGCTCCATGAAATTGCCGGTCATGCCGGCATGGAGTTCATGGGTCAGGTGCTCCTGCGCCTCCTTCTTCGTCCGATAGCGCTCCGGCGGCACGATCTGGCGGCGCGCCATGAGATCATCGAGTCGGCCGCCGCAACTCGGACAGGCGTCGAGCCGGCCGTGCTCGGCCCAGTAACGCTTGCCGCGACCGCGCTTATCGACGCAGACCGGGCAGCGTTGTACCGCCTGCTCACCGAGTTCGAGGAAGACCTCCCAGCTCTGACCGCGCTTGCGTACGTGTCCTCTCATGGCTGCTCCTTCCGTTTAGCCGCCCCGCCCCTCGGCGGCTGGTTCACCGGGATGCCGAGCTCCCGCGCCCGCCGCACCCAACGGCGAACCTGAGGCAGACTCTTGTGTTGCTGCTCGGCCAGCTCCTCCATGGGGTTATGGGCGTTGTGCTTGAGGATCTCGTTGTAGGCCGCCGCGACGCCCTCGAAGTGCTCCCGCGACCAACCTTTGCGACCGGGGTGCAGGGTGGGGGCGCGGTAGGGCGTGGCGAAGCGGCCGAAGAGGGCCTCCGGCACGGTCCAGAGGCCGGCTGGCGGCGCCGTCGCGCGGGGGTTGCGGCGGCGCTCAAGGTCCTCCTCTAAGGTCTGATGGAACTCGCCGGGTCGACGCAGGTAGCCGCGCGCGCGGCTCAGGCGGTTCAAGCAGAGGAGGATGTCGTTCAAGGGGATGCCGCGCAGGCTACGGGCGCTGACGTTGGCATCTGACTCGGCGCCGGGGTCGCCGGGCCTCGCACCCAGCAGCAGCCCCGTGCAGAAGGCCTCGCCTGCTTTCGTCACCCGCACGCGCACCGCGACCGGGTAGCTCTGACCCTCCCAGCCGACCTCGATCCACATCGGTTCATCGGAGCCCTCGTCGCCGACCTCGCGCTCGAACGCGAAGCTGAATGTGCGGCCGGACTGCTCGAACTCGCTGAAGTAGCGGATCTTCTTCTTACCTGCGCTCGTCGGGGCGCCGTCCTCGGCCGACTCGGCCTCGGCCTTTGCCTGCTCGGCCTTTGCCTGCAGCGTCTTGAGGGTCGCCCTGATCTCGGGCAACTCGCCGCTCTCGGCCAGCTCACGCCGCAGCCGCGCTTCCATCGCGCTGGCCTCCTCATAGAGGTCTTCATAGGCTCGTCTGGCTTCGACCTCCGCGATGTACTCGGGCGTCGTCTCGTCGTCTGAGGCTACGTCGGCCATGGAGTGCGTGTAGCGCGCGGCTTCAAGCCTCCTGGCGGCGGCCTTCACTGCCGCCCACTTGGCCGTAAGCTCTGTCACCTCCTGCCAGAGGGTCCCTTCGTCCGCCACCCTGTCCTCCTTTTCTCCGCACCACAGTGTCACCGAGCATAGACCCACGGCCGCATCAGCGCAACTCATGTTTGCGCGCTTGTATGGAAATACCGAGCCGCAAAGCGCGTGGGATGGGACTCAAACGGTGCTTGCAAGGTGCGGTTATGAACGTATACTTCTCTTTAAAGGTATTAGCGTGCGCAAAGGAGTGAGGATGGACGAACAGCTTCTCGATGAAGTTCGGGCGGGTCTGCGCCTGCCGGATCCGGCGGCGCGCCGCGCCCTCCGGCGGCAGGCTCAGCTCTCGCAGGAGCGCATGGCTCGTGAGCTCGACGTCTCTCGGCAGTCGATCGCCCGCTATGAGGCCGGCCTGCGGCGGCCGCAGGGGACGCGGCTGCTGGCCTACGTGGCCCTGCTGGAGACACTGCGCAAGGAGGTGCAGTCATGAAGCCAACGCCCCTGATCCTGGCGGAACTGCGCGAGCTGCCAGCCTTCGTGCCGGTCATCACCTACGCCGCCGCCATCGGCGTGAGCTCCGACGTCATCTACGACCTGATCAGCAGAGGGGAGCTCAACGCGCTGCACGTCTCCCGCAGGATCCTGCTGCCGACGGCGCCTTTAATCAGGGTCGCGGACGCGAACCCGAGCGAGGAGGCGTCTTCGAGCGAGGACGCGCGGGCTGATGGCTAAAGACCTGTCAGCAGCTTATCTGAGCCGCGAATGTGCCACCTACGTGGGGGGTTCAGCGTCTCCCACGCCTGCCGCGGGCAACCCTGCCACCCTCACTCCGCTGAGGGCCATTCGCGCCCATTGCCTGTGGTGCTGCAATGAATCGGCCTAGGCGGTGCGGCTTTGCCGAAGCAGCAAAAGCAACGCTAACGAGCAGGCTCGTAGCGGCTGGCTCCGTCCGTCTGCCGTGAGCGCCGGCAGCAGAATCCTCTGGTTGCGCGACAAACTCCGCGCCATGCCGGCGGGCGAGGGCGGTGTCCGCCATGGACGTTGAGACGCTGCTGTCGCGGCTCGAGGCCGTGAAGCCGGTCGGGCCGAACAAGTGGATGGCGTGTTGTCCGGCGCACGATGATCGTGAGCCGTCCTTGAGCGTCGCCGTCGGTGAGAACGGCGGCATCGTGCTGCACGACCACGCCGGCTGTGAGACAGACGATATTCTCGCCAAGATTGGCCTGAGCATGGCCGACCTGATGCCGCCGAACGGCAACGGCAATCACGATGCCTGGACCCCGCGCGGCGACGCGGTTGCTACCTATGACTATCACGACGAACACGCTCGGCTGCTGTACACGGTTCACCGCACCGCTGACAAACAGTTCCCCGTCTCGGTGCCTGATGCCACGTCCAAGACCGGCAAACGTTGGAAGTTGGGGGACACCCGCCGCGTGTTGTATAACCTGCCGGCGGTGGTGGCGGAAGTTGCCGCTCGGCGAACGGTTGGCGATGACGGAGAGACGACCCCCGGCACGGTCCTGCTTATTGAAGGCGAGAAGGACGTTGAAACCGCCCGCCGCCTTGGCATCGTTGCGACGACGGCACCGTTTGGCGCCAGTCAGCCGTGGCTGCCCGAGTTCTCGGAGAGCCTGCGCAGCGCTGACGTGATCGTGATTCCCGATAACGATGCTGCCGGCCGTAAGCACATGGCAGAGGCCGCCGCCGCCTTGCAAGGCATCGCCAAGAGCGTGACGTGGCTCGAACTGCCCAATCTGCTCGAGAAAGGTGACTTGTCCGACTGGGTAGGCTCTGGCGGTACCGCCGACGCACTGGAGCGCCTGGCTGCTGAGGCAAAGCGCGAAGGCCAGACGCCGCCGCCGGCTGACGAGCTGCCGATCACAACCGCCGGCGCATTTCTCGCCCGCACACCAGAAAAGGTTGATTGGCTGATCGACGGACTGGTCGCGCGCGGCTCCGTCACGGAAGTCGCCGCCAAAATCAAAACTGGCAAAACAACGCTCATCGTAGAGATGGTCGCAGCGATCACTCGCGGCCAACCGTTCCTCGGTTTCGCGAGCACTCGTGCCCGCGCCCTGTACATGACTGAAGAGCGGCCGGGGACGTTTCGTGCCGTCCTTGTCCGTGGTGGCATCGACGGCGGCGACGACCTCCACATCCTGCTGCAGCAAGACACTCCTGCTGGTGGATGGGCTGAGATCGCCGCTCCCGTGATTGCCTGCTGCCAGCGCAACACGATAGATCTGGTGGTGATTGACACTCTGGGTGCCTGGGCTGGACTTGGCGGTGACGAAGAGAACAACGCCGGCGCTGCGTTGGCAGCGATGCAACCCGCGATCGACATGGCGAGCGCTGGACTAGCGGTGATCACTTCTCGCCACGGCCGTAAAAGTGGCGGCGATATCGGCGACTCGGCTCGCGGCTCAAGCGCCTTCGGCGGCAGTGCCGACATCCTGCTTGATCTTCGTCGGCCACGCGGTTCCGGGCATCCTGAGCGGCGCGAACTGGCCTGCCTGAGCCGCTTCGACGAATCCCCCAACGAGATCGTTATTGAGCGCCAAGGCGGCCACTACGTCTGCCTGGGAGACGCTACTGAGCTGGCTCGCGAGCAAATTCGCGAGGCAGTTCTTGAGCACACGCCGGTCGGCGAAGAAGTTGCGCAGACGGTCAAAGAAATCGTGGCGGCAGTCGGTGATGACGCTAGCGAGTCGACGGTTTCCAACATGCTGCGCGACCTCGCGAGCGAGCACATTCTGGCGCGAAAGAAAGGCGTCGGCAGCGCAAGCTCGAGTGCATATGGCTACTGGCGTACAAACGATGAATCTAGTCTCTAACTTTTACGACCCCGCGGGTCTTAAAAGTTTGGCTTTCAAGGCTCGAAACGCCCATCTTGCGCTCGCTTTTCGGGAAAGAGAGTCCCCCAGGGACTCTCCCCCGACTGGCGAAGCGAAAGCGTCAGGGTTTCTTCTAACTTTTATGACACCTCTCTATAGATAAAAGTAGAAACGATGCACTTCGTATTAGCACACATTGTGGCCGTCCTAGGGTGTTAGCGCGGCGGCAGTGGCTAAGGAGCTGAAAACACCATGACTATGGCGACAACACTTGAGTTTGGCTGCTGGGAGCGGGGAGAGCTAGGGAGCAAATGGATAGCATCGTGGGCACATCGTGACAACTAACGGCGACAACAAAGAGCACCCCTGGACGACCGGCGAGGTAGCCATCCTGCGCCGCAACGGCCACCTTGGTGCCGCTGCTCTTGCCGCGATGCTAGGTCGTTCGCAAGCGTCGGTCACGAGCGCTGCCCGACGCTTTCGCATCTCATTGCGGCGACAAGGATCGCGTCGTGGTAGCGTCCTCGGGCAGCCACGTGGAGTATCGCTCAGGAGCGAGGTTCGCGTCAGTCTCGCTAGCGACCGTTTACTGGCGGCCCTTGTCGTCAAGCGAATGCAAGTCGACCGCGATGCTGACCTCTGCCCGTTCTGTGGCCGGCGGCCGATCGTCAATCACAGCACTGGCCTCTGCGCCGTCTGCCATGTTCGCAAACTGACGGAGGCACATCGTGACGCCCTGGCCGAGTTAGAAGCGCGGCGCGAACTGGATGCGGCGAAACAGATGCTGCATCGCGCTCGCGAGGCGGCGGGAGAAACACCCAGAGGAGGAGTTCGTGACGACGATCACTGATGCCCTTCTCGCACAGGAAGTGCCACCTACGCCGCCATATATTCCGCTCCCAGCGGTCGGGCGAGTAATGTGGCCACTACGCCACACGAACGCCCGTGTTGGCACGTGTGGCGAAGATAGGCGAACGGCGACCAACCATGGCCACAACGAGAAAGGGCGCCCGGCGGCGCCCCCTCGGGGTGGCGTGTGCGTTACTCGAGCGTGTAGGCGCGAAAGCCCTCGGCGGCGTGTTCGAGGTCGAGGACGCGCTGGTGCATCCAGGCAAGATTGTCGGTGGTGACGGGGTCGTTAGCCGCGCGCTGTTCGTCGTAGTCTCCGAGGCATTCCTGCATCTCGGCGACGAGGCTCATGGCCTGGTCGATGGCCTCGCGCATGAGCTGGCCTGTTACGGTGGTCTCGCGGGTGGTGGTGGTCATGGTGGCCTCCCTTGGCCTCGTTTTCGTGTACGACGGTACGACGTGTTCATCACTCTGGTGGCAAGGCGAAGTCAACCGCCTTTCGCGAGGTTGTCGTTTCCGGCAAGATAGGTTCGCGATCGCGGGCGTCGCTATCGCTATCCACCGTTGGTAGCCGTTGGTACGTTGGTGGTCGTTGATGTCTGGTTGATGTCTGGTTGGTGTCTGCTGCTGATCTACTGCTCTGCTCGCGGTCGTTGGTACGGTCGTCGTCGTTGGTACGTTGGTGTTGGTACGTTGGTACGAAGGTAGTCGTTCGCGTTATGCAGATGGATAGCATCAGCGCACAGAACTACCACGCACCTCGGCACCAACCTCGGCACCAGTGTCTGCAGCAGAGTTGTCGGCAGAGTTGTTGGAGAGTCGTTGGAGAGTCGTCGGAGAGTCGCGGCCAGATCAAGGTGCATCAGGCTACATCAGGCACTAGATCAAGGCCAGATCGAGGAAGATCGAGGCCAATCGAGGCCAGGTATCGAGCAGATGTCGGCTGCAGACCGGATAGGGGGGTCGCACGGCGATGCGAAACCAGGAACCTCGCTCTCGCCACTCCCGCGAAAATCTGCAATTTGTCGCCCACTTTCGTGCTTCTGGGATCCGCCCTCTGTTACGAAAAGGGCGCGGGTGAGCGTCGCGCTACACTCATATCATGAGCTTCC
>JBKQWK010000014.1:0-5551 GCA_052139595.1 Thermoleophilia bacterium
CTTTTTTTTGCGCCCGATCATGCCGGTGTCTGCCGGCGCACCGAAGAGAGGCATGGTAGGGTTTGCGGGCAAGGCGCCCCGCTGCAGCGGGGCGATCGAGGGAGGTGTCTGTGCCGCGACGTCGTCCGCTGGTGATGAATGATCCGCTCGATGGCCTGCCGCCAGCGGCGTGCGGGATGGTTCATGCCGCTCGCCGCCTGCTTGCGGACGAGGGATTCTCGGCGCTCACCGTCGAGCGCGTCGCCGCCGCCGCCGATACGTACAAGGACGCGGTGCGCTATTATTTCGGCGGCAAAGCTGGCCTGGTTGCCGCCGTGGTTGCTTCTCTCGCCCACGACTCCAGTCTTGAGAGCGCCCGCCTCACGCGCAGCCTGCCGTCCGGCGACGAGAAAGTCAGCGCCCTGCTGGCGGCTGATCGCAAGCTCGCCGCCGACGTGGCCAGTTCTCGGGCTCTGCTCAACGTGCTGCCGCATGCCTTGCTTGATGACGAACTGCGGCGTCGTATTGCCCATCTCTACGATTGGTATCGCGATCTGTACGTTGGCTGTTTTGAGGAAGGGCTTGAGGAATCGCAACGGCAGCGTTTGCGCTTGCTCGCTGGTTTGATGGTGGCCATGATTGATGGCTTGGCGATCCAGAAGGCGCTGGATCCAGGCACAATTTACCTCGAGCCGCTGTTCGATCTCTGGGAAGAGCTGGTCGATGTTGCGCTGGCCAGACTGGGTTAAATCCCAGCGCAGGAATGGCCTCGTTTGCGGATCGGTGAAGCAGCACGATTCATCTTCTTCATCAGAGGTGTTTACAGCTTCGCGCTAGTGATGTACGCTCGCCCGGTTAGAACGGTGCCGTCTTTTGGGGGGCTACCGTGGCCGCGTGTGCGGCCTAGTTTCAGGTTGCAGCAGGAGGGCTGGGTCTTGGCGCAGGGGACCGTAAAGTGGTTCAGCAACGAGAAGGGTTACGGATTCATCGAGCGAGAAGACGGTGACGACTTGTTCGTCCACTTCTCCGAGATCAACATCGATGGTTACCGCACACTGGCACAGGGCCAGACTGTGGAGTTCGAGGTTACGCAGGGCGACAAGGGCCTGCAGGCCTCGCGAGTTACACCGGTCGCCTGACCTTTTCGTAGAGCGCTGACGAGAGCCCCGCCGGCGAAGCCGCCGGCGGGGCTCTTCTCGTTGTTGGCAAAGAGTGCAGCCGTAAGCGCGGCTTCTGTCTCCCCGCTGAGGCTGTGGTACGATTATGAGCCCGGCGCTGCTCGGTCGGGATGCGGAAAGGAAGGCAGATGATCGGCGAAGCAGACGTCCGTTACGTGGCTAAACTCGCTCGCCTGCGCCTCGAGCCGGCTGAGATCGAGCGCATGACCGGCGAGTTGACCAAGATTCTCAGTCACATTGATCAGATGAGCAGGCTCGATCTTGCTGACGTTGCGCCGACGGCGCATGTGCTCGATCTGGTGAACGTGCAGCGTGCCGACAAACCGCGGCCCAGCCTGCGTCGCGAGGAGGCGCTGAAAAACGCCCCCCAGGTCGCCGACGACTCGTTTCGTGTGCCGAGGATGAGTTGATGTGAGTGTCATCGATCCGCAGACGCTGACCGCTCGCGAGGCGAAACGCCTGCTCGTTGACGGCGAGATTTCGTCGGCTGAGCTGACGAAGGTGTATCTCGACCGAATCGCGAGTGTCGAGGCCAAGGTACACGCCTACATCCAGGTCACTGCCGATAACGCCGCCAAGTATTCGACCAAGGTTGACCGCGAGATGCAGGCCACACGCGGTCTGCTCGCCGGCCTGCCGATCGCGGTCAAAGACAACATGGTGACCGAGGGCGTGGTCACCACCTGTGCATCCAAGATCCTGCACGACTACAAGCCGGTGTACACGGCTACAGCTGTCCGCAAGCTCTGGGATGACCACGTGGTCATGCTCGGCAAGACGAATCTGGACGAGTTTGCCATGGGTTCATCGACGGAGAACTCGAGCGTCGTGACCACTCGCAACCCGTGGGATCTGGCGACGGTACCAGGCGGCTCGAGCGGCGGCTCTGCCGCCGCGGTAGCCGCCGGCGAGGCTCTGTGGGCGCTGGGCAGCGACACCGGTGGCTCCATTCGTCAACCGGCCGCCCTGTGCGGCATCGTTGGCATGAAGCCGACGTATGGCGCCGTGAGCCGCTATGGCCTCGTCGCCTTCGCCAGCTCTCTCGACCAGATTGGCCCGCTGACGCGCTCCGTCTACGACTGCGCTTTGCTGCTGCGCCACATCGTCGGCCGCGATCCGATGGATGCGACCAGCGTCGATTTGCCCGGCGAGATTGATCTGCCCGAGGCTGAATCGCTGGCGGGCTTGCGCTTTGGTGTACCACGCGAGTATCTCGGCCAGGGAGTCGAGCCGGGTGTGCGGGCGCGTTTCGACGAGACACTGGCCCTGATCGAGAAGCTCGGCGGCACCTGCGCCGAGATGAGCTTGCCGCACACCGAGTACGCCCTGCCTGCCTATTACATCATTGCACCAGCCGAGGCGAGCGCCAATCTGGCGCGCTTCGACGGCGTGCGTTATGGCTATCGCGCCAAAGGGGCCGACGACCTGATCGAGATGTACGAACGGACGCGCGGCGAAGGTTTCGGGGCCGAGGTGAAGCGACGCATCATGATCGGCACCTTCGCCCTCAGCTCGGGCTACTACGACGCCTACTACGGCCAGGCACAGCGGGTGCGCACGCTGGTGCGGCGCGACTTCGACGGCGCCTTCGCGGACTTCGATCTGCTGGTGTCGCCGACCTCGCCGACGGTTGCTTTTCGGGTCGGCGAGCGCACCGGCGATCCGTTGTCGATGTACATGAGCGACATCTGCACGATCCCCGTGAACCTGGCGGGTCTGCCGGCCATCAGCATTCCCTGCGGTCTCAGTGCCGGGTTGCCGGTCGGTTTTCAGCTCATTGGCCCGGCATTTAGCGAGAATCGTATTCTCGGCGCCGCACATGCTCTCGAGCAAGCGATCGGGTTTGCGACGACGCCCGCGTTCGGCGATTCCGCCGCCTCTGTGGCCATTGGCGAAACTGCGCCGCCGGCGCCGGTGGCACGCTCCGGAGGGCTGGGCCAGCAGGAGCCGGAGGGCGCATCATGACGGCGTGGGAACCAGTCATCGGCCTCGAGGTGCATGTCGAACTGGACACGCAGACGAAAATGTTCTGCGGTTGTGCCGTGAGCAAAGGTGATCCGCCCAACACGCATACCTGTCCCGTCTGCCTGGCACATCCCGGCGCGCTGCCGGTGGTCAATCAGCGTGCCGTTGAGTACGCGGCGCGCATCGCGCTGGCGCTGAACTGCACAGTGCAGCCACGGAACATCTTTCACCGCAAAAACTACTTCTATCCCGATCTGCCCAAGGCCTACCAGATCAGCCAGTACGATGAGCCGCTGGCGACTGGTGGCTGGTTCGCGTACTGGGTGGGCGACGAGAAGTTGACGTGTCGCATCAATCGTGTGCACATGGAAGAGGATGCCGCCAAGCTCGTGCACGCTGGCGGCGATGCTGGTCGCATTGCCGGCTCCGAATTCTCGCTGGTCGACTTCAATCGCGGCGGCACTCCTCTGATCGAGATCGTCAGTGAGCCGGATATACCGTCGCCGGCGGCAGCGCGCGAGTTTCTGCAGCAGCTGCGCAACCTCGTTATGGAGCTTGGGGTGAGCGCCTGCAATATGGAGGAGGGGCAGATTCGCTGGGATGCCAATCTGAGTGTTCGCCCTGCTGGCAGCGGGGATCTGGGCACGCGGACTGAACTCAAAAACATGAACAGCTTTCGCTATCTGCAGCAGGCTCTGGAGGCAGAAATGCCGCGGCAGATCGAGGTGCTCGAAGCTGGCGGCACGATCGCTCAGGAGACGCTGCACTTTGACCCCGATACCGGTACGACGTCGCCGCTGCGCAGCAAAGAAGAGGCACACGACTATCGTTACTTTCCCGAGCCAGATCTGGTGCCGCTGGTGCTCGACGAGGCTTGGGTCGCGGCCCGACGCGCCGAGCTGCCGGAGCTGCCGGCGGCACGCGTTGAGCGCTTCGTCGGACAGTATGGCCTGTCGCGCTACGACGCCTTCGTGCTCGGCTCCTCCGGCCCCCTGGCGGTGTTCTACGAACAGGCTGCCGGCGCCGCTGCCGACGCTAAGCTGATCGCCAACTGGACGATGGGCGAATACCTTGCCCATCTCAATGCCGCCGGGCTAGAGGCGGGGCAGGGGCATGTCACCGCCGAACGTCTGGCGGCTCTGGTTGGTCTGATCGCCGACGGCGTGATTTCAGGTAGCACCGCCAAGGAGGTTTTCCGGCTGGTCGTCGAGGAGCGCGCCGAACCGGCCGAGATCGTCGCCAAGCATGGCCTGGCGCAGATCTCGGACGAGGGCGCGCTGCAAGAGACGATTACCGCGGTGCTGGCCGCCAGCCCTGCCCAGGTCGAGCAGTTTCGTGGCGGCAAGGAGCAGCTGTTGGGCTATTTCGTCGGCCAGGTCATGAAGGCCACGCGAGGGCGAGCTAATCCCCAGCTCGTTAATGATCTTGTACGTAAGACCTTGAAGCCGTGATGCGCATAGTTCTTGCCATATATGCAGTAAATATGGAACACTATGCACGTACCCACGGGGGTGAGAAGGGTTGGTGAGCATGCCGCGCGATCTCTCCAGTTTCGTTATCGGCGATGAACCAAAACCAGACAACGAGCCGTCAATTCGCATCGACGATACGACTCTGCGTGACGGTGAACAGACAGCCGGCGTTGTTTTTGCCAACCACGAGAAAATTCGCATCGCTCGACTTCTGGAAGAGGTCGGCGTCCATCAGATCGAGGTCGGCATTCCCGCCATGGGTGGTGATGAGAAGGAGACCATCGCGCAGATCGTCAAGATGGGCCTCAAGACGAGCATTCTGGCGTGGAACCGGGCGGTTATCGACGACCTCAACCATTCACTTGACTGCGGTGTCGATGCGGTCGCTATCAGCATGTCGACGAGCGACATTCACATCGAGCACAAGCTTGCCAAGTCGCGCCAGTGGGTGCTCGATCAAGTCAAGATGAGTGTTGCCTATGCTAAGAGTAAGAACCTCTACGTCTCCGTCAACGCCGAGGACGCATCACGGTCCGACCTTGACTTTCTCGTCCGCTTTGGCCTCGCCGCCAAAGAGGAGGGCGCCGACCGCCTGCGCTTTTGCGACACCCTGGGAATTCTTGATCCGTTTGACACCTACAACGTGATCAGGTTTCTCACCAAGGCGACGGGGCTCGAGATCGAGATGCACACCCACGACGATTTTGGCATGGCGACGGCCAACGCTCTCGCCGGCATCAAAGCCGGGGCAACCTACGTGAACACGACCGTGAACGGGCTTGGCGAACGGGCCGGAAACGCCGCCCTCGAAGAGGTCGTCATGGCGCTCAAGTACCTTGGCAAGGTCGATGTGGGCCTCAATACGAGCCGTTTTCGTGAACTGAGCGAGTACGTCGCTGCCGCCTCATCACGGACCATCCCCGCCTGGAAGTCCATCGTCGGCACCAACGTCTTTGC
>JBKQWK010000015.1:0-11351 GCA_052139595.1 Thermoleophilia bacterium
GCGCGTGGCCGAACCGATACAGGTTCTCTTCGTTGAGGATTCGCCGGACGATGTTCAGCTTATGCTGCGCGAGCTGCAGCGCGCCGGCTATGAGCCTCAGTGGCAACGTGTTGACACAGCGGCAGCGATGCAGGCCGCGCTGGCCGAATCGACGTGGGACATCGCCATCATTGACTACAGCATGCCGCACTTCGATGCCCCAGCCGCCTTGGCGCTTCTGGCCGAGGTGGCGCCCGATTTGCCCGGTGTGGTGGTTTCGGGCACCGTCGGCGAGGATGTCGCCGTGGCGACCATGCACGCGGGCGCTGCCGACTACGTTCTCAAAGACAATTTGATTCGCTTGGTGTCGACCGTTGAGCGAGCGATCCGGATGGCGGCGGCGCGCCGCGAGCAACGCGCCGCCGAGCGGGCGCGCATCGAGAGCGAAACCTTACTGCAGACGGCGGCCAACGCCTTGCTCGAGACGCTGATCGTCTACGACGATCAGCGCCGCATGCTGTTTGTTAATCAGCGCGGTCTAAGCGTGTTTGGCCTGCGACTGGAAGACGTCGTCGGCCGTCGCGACGAAGATCTGGTCGTGGCATCGACGTCTACACTTACGGTGCCCGTTGTCGACCACGTTCTGGCGGCCGGCCAGTCATACACAGCTGATTTTGTGCTCGACGTGCCCGGACTTGGCGACGGCCGTAGCATTGCCGCCTCGTACACACCGGTGGTTGGCGCCGGCGGCACGGTCGAAAAGGTCGTCCTGCTCGCCAGTGATGTGACCGAACGCCGTCGGGCACAAGCGGTGGCAAAGCTGACGCAGGAGCGGTTCAGGGCGCTGTTCGATGAGTCTCCTGTCGGCGCGTTCACGTTTGACGCTCAGTTGCGCCTTGTGGAGTGCAACGCCAGCGAGGTGAGGGGTACTGCCGTTCGTCGTGAGCAGATGGTCGGCGCAGACTTGCGAGCGAGTGACGACCAAAGCTTGGTGCCAGCGCTTGAGGTGGCCTTGCGCGGCGAGAGAGGCTTCTACGAAGGCCGTTACCAGCCGACCGTACGCGGCGGTGACCGGCGCTGGGTGTCGCTCTACACGGCGCCGCTAAACGACGAGCACGGCACCGTGGTGGGCGGCATGGCGATCGAGGTCGATCTGACCGAGTACAAACGCTCCGAAGAGACGATCGAGCTGCTCGCTTTTCGCGACGTGCTCACCGACCTGCCGAATCGCACCCTGTTCCTCGACCGCTTGCGCCAAGCCGTAGCGGCGGCGCAGCGCTCGGGCGGCACGCTCGCCGTGGCGGCGCTTGACCTCGATCGCTTCAAGAGCGTGAACGAACTGCTTGGACACGCTGCTGGTGACCGGCTGTTGAAAGACGTCGGTGAGCGCTTGCGTGCGGTCTTGCGTGAGGGCGACACGGTTGCTCACAGCGGCAGTGACGACTTTCTTGTGCTGCTGCCGAGCATCAATGCTCGCCAACGCCTGGTTGTTGTCGCCGACAAGATGATGGAGCAGTTTCGCCGGCCCTGGGTACTCGCGGGTGAGAGCATCTATATTGGCGCTAGCCTTGGCGTGGCCGTCTATCCCGATGACGGTGCGGCGGCGGAGATCTTGCTCGAACGTGCCTACACGGCTATGCGCCGCGCCAAGGGTTCTGGCGGCAACACCTATCAGCTCTTCGAGGAGAGGGTGGGTGCGTCAGCAGTTGAGGGCATGCGCAGCGAAATCGAGCTGCATCGTGCCCTCGACGCGGGCCAGTTTGTGCTCCACTACCAGCCTGAGGTCGACCTGCGGACGGGTGAGATCGTCGGGGCCGAGGCTCTGGTGCGCTGGCAGCACCCAGAGCGCGGTCTGCTGCCGCCGGCCGAGTTCATCAGCCTGGCCGAGGCAACCGGCCTGATTGTGCCTCTCGGCGACTGGATCATGCGCGAGGCGTGCCGGCAGGCAGCGAGCTGGCAGTCCCTTTGCAGCCGGCCGGTGTTTGTCGCCGTGAACTTATCGCCACGACAGTTTCGCGAGCACGATCTGAGCGCGAGCATTAAAACGGCATTGCTGGCGACTGGCCTGGAGCCGAGTCTGCTCCAGATCGAGGTCACGGAGAGTCTGGCCATGGACGACAGCGAGTACGCCATCGCGACATTGCACGACCTGAACAGCGGCGGCATGGGCAGCGCCCTGGACGATTTCGGCATCGGCTACTCCTCGCTGAGTCTGTTGAAGTCGCTGCCCTTGCGGGCGGTCAAAATCGATCGCAGCTTTATCAGTGGCAGCCCCACCGAGAGGGCATCGGCAGCGATTGTCAGAGCCGTGGTGGCCATCGGCCATGAACTTGGGCTCACGGTTGTGGCCGAGGGCGTCGAGACAGCGGCCGAGCTGGCGTTTGTGCAGGCGCAGCAGTGCGATCTCGCCCAAGGTTTCCTGTTCAGTCGGCCGCTACCCATCGACGCTCTGACTGCGCTTCTGCGCGTGCATCCCCGGCTCTTGTCGGCGGAGCCGCAGTGAGAGCCGGGGGCAGGTGGCGCTCGGCGGCGCGCATCCGAGCATGACCGAGATCAGCGCCAAGCATCGTCTCTTTCTCGTCGACGGCAGCAGTCTCGCCTACCGGGCGTTCTTCGCCTTGCCGGAATCGATTGCCACCCGCCAGGGATTTCCCACCAATGCTCTCTACGGCTTCAGTCAGATGATGCTCAAGATCGTCACCGAGTACGAGCCGGCAACCGTCGTTGTCGCTTGGGATGCACGCGAGAAGACCTTTCGCCACGAGGAGTTCGCCGACTATAAGGCGCAGCGTCCACACATGCCCGACAGCCTGTCGCAACAGTGGCCACACTTGGAAGAGCTGGTGGCGGCCTTCGGCTTCGTCAACCTGAAACTGGCGGGCTACGAGGCCGACGACATCCTCGGCACGCTGGCCGAGTACGCCAAGGCAATGACGATCAGCTCTGTGGTCGTGACCGGCGACCGTGACGCCCTGCAGGTGGTCGACGATTGCATCGCCGTGATGACAACCGGTCGCGGCGTGACCGACGTGAAGCTGTACGCGCCGCAGCAGGTCGTTGAGCGGTACGGGATCACGCCAGACAAAGTGCCCGACTTCATCGGTCTCAAGGGCGATACGAGCGACAACATTCCTGGCGTGCCCGGCATCGGCGAGAAGACGGCGGCTGCTCTGCTGCAGCAGTTCGGCAGCATGGAGGCGTTGTACGAGCGCCTCGATGAGGTCGGCAGTGAGAAGCGCCGCTCCCTGCTTAAGGAGCACGAAGAGACGGCGCGTCTGAGCAAGCGTCTGGCCACCATGGTGCTCGATGTGCCCCTGAGCGAAGATCTCGATGAACTCGTGCGCCGCGGTGGCTACCGTCTGCCCGTCGCCGACGTGGAGCAGGTTTTCACGCGCTTCGAATTCGCAACGCTCGCACGCCGGGTGCACGAGCTGGGCGCCGGCGGCAGGGCGGAAGCCGCTGTTGGGACATCTGCCTCGGTGGCCGAGGGGCCAGCCGACGGCGTAGCCTTCGCGGCCGCCGCTCGCGTCGACGCCGGGCCCTTGACCTTGCCGACCGTCGTTGCGGAGGAGGGTCTGGGACCGTTGGCGGCGATGCTCGAACAAAAAGAAACTGCTCTCGCGGTGATGAATCTCGCTGCCGGCGAGACGCTGGCTGCTGTGTACGATGGCGGCGCCGTTGCGCTGACGACGCACATTGCTGAAGACCGCTGGCGCAGCCTCTGGCGTCTCGCCGCGCACGTCATCGCCCACGACGCCAAGGCGTTTCCCGGGTTTACCGCGGCGCCGGTGGGACCGGCCTTCGATACTGCTGTCGCGGCCTACCTGCTGGCGCCTGAGCAACCGGCGCGCGACCTCTATCGCCTGGTCGCAATCGATGAGGCCGAGGTCGCCGCTTTGCCAACGGCGGCGGCACAGGTGGCGGCTCGCGCCGTGCTGACCTGGCGACTTTCGCGCCAGCAGGAGCCGCGCCTCGAGAATGACGAACTGGGTCGTCTCTTTCGTGAGATCGAGTTGCCTCTGGTGCGTGTTCTGGCGCTGATGGAGGCAGCCGGCGTAAAAATGGATCCCTATCGTCTCGGTGAGATCACGGCGCGCGTGCGTGACCGCATCGATGAGCTGCGCGACTCCATCTACGAGCTCGCCGGTGGCGGGTTCAGCATCGGCTCGCCGCAGCAACTCGCTGAAGTCCTGTTCGGTCGCCTGGGACTTACTCCGGCGCGCAAAGGCAAGACCGGGTTTTCGACCGACGCGCGGGTGCTCAAAGGTCTGCGTGGCGCGCACGCGATCGTGCCTGCGGTGGAGGAGTGGCGCGAGCTGACTAAGCTCCTTAACACGTACCTGGAGCCGCTGCCGGCGCACCTTGATCCTGCCACGGGCAGGCTGCATACAACGTTTAACCAGATGGTCACCGCCACTGGGCGGCTGTCGAGTTCCAATCCGAACCTGCAGAATATCCCCGTGCGCAGCGATCTGGGCAGCGAGATTCGCGCCTGCTTTGTCGCCGAGAGTGGATGTAAGCTCGTGGTCGCCGACTACTCGCAGATCGAACTGCGCCTGATGGCTTACCTGGCGCAGGAGCCGGCGCTTCTCGACGCCTATCGCCGCGGCGAGGACGTGCATCGGGTCACGGCGGCGGCGGTGGCCGGCATCCCCGCGGAAGAGGTGACGAAACAGCAGCGCGAGCACGCCAAGGCGACCAACTTCGGCATCATGTATGGGCTGTCGCCATATGGACTGTCCGAACAGGTCGATATTTCGGTCGACGAAGCTCGCGCCTTCATCAGCGCTTACTTCGACAAATACCCGCGCGTAGCCGAGTTCCGGCAGCGCACGATTGCGGCGGCGACCGAAGACGGCTATGTGACGACCCTCTTTGGTCGCCGCCGGTCGTTGCCCGAGCTGCATGCGAGCAGTCATAGCGTGCGCGCTCTGGGCGAGCGTCTGGCGGTGAACACCGTGTTACAGGGTACTGCCGCCGACATCATCAAGGTTGCCATGGTGCGCTTGCAGCAGGCGCTCGACGATCACCGCCTTGTCGCGCGCCTTGTGCTGCAGGTACACGATGAGCTGGTGCTGGAGTGCCCTGCGGCCGAGGTCGAGCAGGCGCTGCCGCTACTGCGCACCGCCATGTGCGACGCTTTTGTCATGGATCCAGCGCTCACCGTCGCCGTCGGCGTCGGTGACAACTGGGTCGACGCCAAATAGCCGACGCCGGTGGTATACTTCTTCAGCTTGCGCCCCGGTTGCGGCTCACTGGGAGCGCAGGTCGACCTGTAAACGATGAGCCGTGGCACGTACCCGGGAGGCACACACCATCCATGACTGAGTCCAGCGAACCTACCAGCACCGAAGAGATCCAGCTCGTAGAGGGCAGCGACGGCTACCTCAAAATCGTTGACGGCGAGATCGTCCCTAACTATGACGCCACGATCAACATCTTCACCGAGGGCGACATCGTTACCGGCAATGTCGTGCGCATCGACAAGGATGAGGTCCTGGTCGACATCGGCTACAAGAGCGAAGGCGTTATTCCCGTCAGCGAACTTAGCATCCGCAAGTCGGTTAACACCGCCGACGAGGTGCATCTGGGCGAAGAAATCGATGCTCTGGTCATGCAGAAAGAAGACGCCGACGGGCGCCTTATCCTCTCGAAGAAGCGGGCCAAGTTCGAAAAGGCCTGGAAACGCATCGAAGAGGCCTTCGAAAGCGGTGCCCCGGTCAAAGGCAACGTCATCGAAGTGGTCAAGGGTGGTCTCATTCTCGACCTCGGTGTGCGTGGCTTCTTGCCCGCCTCGCTGGTCGACATCCGTCGTGTGCAAGACCTGCAAGAGTACGTCGGCCAGGAGCTCAACTGCCGCGTCATCGAGATGAATCGTAACCGTAATAACGTCGTGCTTTCGCGCCGCGCCGTGCTCGAAGAAGAGCGCAAAGAGGTACGTCAGCAGATCATTGACGACCTCAACGTCGGCGACGTTGTGGCCGGCACGATCAGCAACATCGTCGACTTTGGCGCCTTCGTCGACCTCGACGGTATCGACGGACTCATCCACATCAGTGAACTTTCCTGGACGCACATCAATCATCCGAGCGAGGTGCTGCAGGTCAATCAGGAGGTCAAGGTCAAAGTCCTCGATATCGACCGCGACCGCCAGCGCATCAGCCTGGGTCTCAAGCAGACGCAGGAAGATCCCTGGCAACGGATTGTCGCTGAGCACCGCATCAACGACGTTGTCGGCGGTCGTGTGACGAAAATCGTTGCCTTTGGTGCCTTCGTCGAAATTTATGAAGGTATTGAAGGCTTGGTGCACATTAGCGAGCTCGCCAATCGTCACGTTGAGCGGCCAGATGAAGTCGTCTCGGTCGGGCAGCAGGTGCGCGTCAAAATCATCGAAATCGACTCCGATCGTCGACGTCTGAGCTTGAGCATCAAGCGAGTCGAGGGTGAAGAGGTCAAGCCCGACCGACCGCCGGTGCCATTGACGCCGCCGGCCGAAGCTGAATCCGACGCGTCGCCGAGCGAATCCGCGGCGGCCGGCGACGATGGGGCAGAGGTGCAGCCAGAGGCCGACGGCGTGCGCGCCGACGAGGCACTGGCCGCGGCTGGTCCCGAGGCTGAAGCTGGTCTTGCGGCTGAGGCGCCAACCGGCGTCGAGACGACAGAAGCTGAGGCACCGGTCGAACGCGAATTGGGCCTCAGCGACGACGTCTTCCCGGCTGGTGTCGAAGTAGACGACGACCCGGTGGTCGACGAGGCGTAGTCGCGAGTCCTGCGCTTGGTGCCCCTTCGCTGGGGTCGCGGGGCCTGCGGGCTAACGGCTGCATAAGCGCATGAGAAGACAGCGCATACCTCGACTGGGTGTTACCGGCGGCATCGGTTCAGGCAAGTCGACGGCTCTCGCCTACTTGCGTGAGTTCGGTGCCGCCGTCATTTCCGGCGACGACATCGTGCATGGACTGTTGCTTGAGGCGCCGATCGTCGCCGCGATCGGCGCTCACTTTGGGGTTGCGGTTCTCAGTGGTGAGAATATCAACCGGCCGGCACTGGCAGCGCTCGTATTTGCCGACGATGAGGCGCTGCGCTGGCTTGAAGGCCTCCTTCACCCGCACGTCAAGGAAGCAGTGGCTCAGTGGGCGCGGCAGCAAGAATCGTCGCCGCGCCCACCGGCCTTGCTCGCTGCCGAGATTCCCTTGCTCTTCGAAACGAGCATGGAGACGGTTTTCGACCGTGTGCTCATGGTGACGGCAGCGGAAGAAGCGCGCCGTCATCGCGTTGCCGCCAAGCTCACCGCGTCCGAGTTTAGTCGACGGGCAGCCCGGCAGCTGAGTGAGGACGAAAAAGCGCGGCGTAGCGATTTCGTCTATGTCAACGGCGGCACCCGCAAGTTCATGAAGGAGTACGTGGCCGAGGTCTTTGCCGCCATGATCGCCGGTCCCGAAGAGAGCGAGACACTGGCGTCCGAAACCGCGTGAAGCGTCTTCTGGTTGTCGTACTGATCGCTGTCGCAGTGGTCGTCGGGGCTGTTGTCGTGCGCGTCGCTATGCCAAGTTGGTACGTGCGCCTGGTGCCGGCTTTTGTGGCCCGGCGCATCTACCCTTTGAAGTACAGCGCAGCCATTGCCAGCGCAGCCGAGCAGAACCGTCTGGACCCGGCACTGGTGGCAGCCGTTATTTACGAAGAAAGTCGTTTTCGCCAGAGCACGACTTCCGTCCGCGGCGCTGTGGGCCTGATGCAGTTGCTACCCTCGACGGCTGAAGAGATCGCCCGCAAGACTGGTGGTGTGACCTTTGTCGTCGGCGACTTGACGGACCCAGTCATCAACATCCGCTACGGCTGCAACTACCTGCGCTACCTGCTTGACCAGTTCCACGGCTCCACGACCGAAGCGGTGGCGGCCTACAATGCCGGTGTGACCAATGTGCAGGCCTGGATCCGGGCGCAAAACGGCAAACCGTTACGTGTTGCCGACATACCATTTGTCGAAACGCGCAGCTACGTCCTGCACGTCGGTCGTATGACAACGATCTATCGCCGGGCCTTCGGTGCGGCGCTGGGCCCGGCGCCGGCGGGGTTTGCGACCATACACTGAGAGGTCTCGTGGCGGGCCTGCTTGCGAACAGGTGTTCGTATCGGTAAAGTACTAGGTGACATTTCCTCGGGGCACAGAGAGAGCATGAGCGACTTTCAGATCCAGGCAGAGTACGCCCTCACTGGCGATCAGCCGCAGGCGGTTGACTCTCTCGTCGAGGGTGTCAAGCGCGGCGACCGCTATCAGACGCTGCTCGGGGTCACCGGTAGCGGCAAGACGTTCACGATGGCCAACGTCATCGCTCAGGCACGCAAGCCGACGCTGGTGATCGCCCACAACAAGACGCTGGCAGCGCAACTGTGCAACGAGTTTCGGGAGTTCCTGCCCAATAATGCGGTCGAATACTTCGTCAGTTACTACGACTACTATCAGCCTGAAGCGTATGTGGCGGCGCAAGATCTCTACATCGAGAAGGACTCCTCCATCAACGATGAGATCGATCGTCTGCGCCACGCCGCCACCAGCGCCCTTTTTCTGCGTCGCGACGTCGTCATCGTCGCCAGCGTGAGCTGCATCTTCGGTCTCGGCTCGCCCGAGGAGTACCTTGACAAGGTTGTCCTGCTGCAGGTTGGCGTGCGCCTCGACCGTGACGATACCCTACGTCGGCTGGTCGACATTCACTACGCGCGCAACGACTTCGACCTCGCGCGCGGCAAATTTCGGGTTCGCGGCGACTCATTCGAGATCTGGCCGGCGAACGAGGACACTGCTCTGCGCATCACTCTCTGGGGCGACGAACTCGAGGCGATCACGCGCTTCGACCCGGTCTCCGGTGAGGTGCTTGAGCGGCTCCAGTATGTGGCCGTGTACCCGGCGACGCATTTCGTCACCACCGAGCCGGCGATTGAGCGTGCCTTGGTCGAGATCAGGCGCGAGATGGAAGATCGCTGCGCCTGGTTCGAAGAGCACGGCAAGATGCTGGAGTCGCATCGCCTGCGCCAGCGCACTCTGTACGACATGGAGATGCTGCGCGAGATGGGCTTCTGTAACGGCATCGAGAATTACTCGCGCGTGATCCTCGGCAAGGAACCGGGAGCGACGCCGAACTGCCTGCTCGACTACTTCCCCGACGACTATCTGGTGTTCATCGACGAATCACACATGACGCTGCCGCAGATTGGCGGCATGTACGAGGGTGACCGTTCGCGCAAGCAGAATCTGGTCGAGTTCGGCTTTCGTCTGCCCAGTGCCCTCGATAACCGGCCACTGCGTATTGATGAGTTTCTCGCCAAGGTGCCGCAGATTGTCTTCGTCAGCGCCACCCCCGGGCGGTTCGAGCTTGGTCACAGCGTCAACATTGCCGAACAGATCATTCGCCCGACAGGCTTGGTCGATCCCGAGGTTGAGGTGCGACCCACGTCGGGCCAGATCGACGACCTGATGAACGAGGTGCGCGTTCGTGTTGACAAGCAGGAGCGTGTGCTGGTTACGACGCTTACCAAACGCATGGCCGAGGATCTCACCGACTACCTGGTCGAAAACGGCTTCAAGGTGCGCTACTTGCACAGCGAGGTTGATACGCTCGACCGTATCCAGATCATTCGCGAGCTGCGTCTGGGCGAATTCGATGTGCTCGTCGGCATCAACCTGCTGCGTGAAGGTATCGACCTGCCCGAGGTTACGCTGGTAACAATTCTCGATGCCGACAAAGAGGGTTTCCTGCGCGGCCAGACGGCGCTTATCCAGACGATTGGCCGCGCTTCGCGCAACGTCAACGGCCGCGTGATCATGTATGCCGACAAGATGACGGCGGCGATGACGGCGGCGATCAGTGAAACGAATCGCCGCCGTGACCGGCAGATAAGCTACAACCAGGCGCACGGCATTGAACCGCGCAGCATCGTCAAGGCGGTCAGCGACATTGCGCAGATGATGAGTGACGCGGCGGCTGTGCCGACGAAGGGCCGCCGTGCCGCCAAGGCAGTTGCCAGGAAGCTGGTCATGCCGCGCGTTGAACTCGAGAAGCTCATTGCCAACCTCGAGGCAGAAATGTTCACGGCTGCCGACCAGCTCAAGTTTGAGTACGCTGCCAAGCTGCGCGACGAAATCAAAGAACTAAGTCGTGAGTTGGCCCGCAGAGGGCAGTCAGCAGGATGAACGGGACAGAGCAGCGTGGTGTATGAGCGTGGCCGGATGAGCCCGACAGCACGAGTGGAGGTAAAGGTGTGACCGCCGAAGAACTGGCCCAGATAGGCGCTGACCTGAGTGCCTTGGCGCGCGAGATCGGCGCCGACGACGTCGCCGCTGTTGCCGCCGGCGACGTCGTTGTCGACGAACGCGTGCGCCTGAAGTGTCTTGTGCCCTTGTGCGCGAGCTATGGGCGCAATCTCGTCTGCCCACCGCGGGCGCCCTCGCCGGCCGAAACACGCGTTCTGCTGCAGAGCTACCGGCTCGGCCTCGTCGTTCAACAGGCGATTCCCTACACGCAGGCTGATGCCGATCAGTTCTACGGTGGGCGCACGCACGCTGAAGCGCACGCCGTAGCAGATGGGCAGGCGCACGTAGTAGATGGGCAGATGCGTGCTGCAAGACGGGCGGAGACGCAGGCCGCAGGCCAGGCGCGAGCGGAGGCCGCAGGCCAGGCGCGAGCGCCGGTGGCGAGCGGCGATGGCGGCGCACGTGCCCGTGAGGGTTACGAGAGTATCGCCGCGGCGAGCCAAAACGGTTTTGCGGCGCTGATGACCAGACTGGAAAGCGCCGCCTTCAAGCGTGGTTTACGTTTCGCCGCTGCCTTAGGCGGCGGCGACTGCAAGCTTTGCGTGACGTGTGTTGGACAGGGCTCGGACGAGCCCTGTCGCCATCCCTTTGAGGCGCGACCGTCGATGGAGGCTCTCGGTATCGACGTCATCGCCACTGCTGCCAACGCCGGTCTCAGCATCGAAATGCCGGCCATCGATGCCCCGCGCTGGACGGGCCTGCTCCTGCTCGACTGACCTTGGCTGGCGAAATTGTCATCAGAGGCGCGCGCGAGCACAATCTCAAGGATGTGTCGCTGCGTTTGCCGCGCGACCGCTTTATCGTCATTACCGGCCTCAGCGGTTCGGGCAAGAGTTCACTCGCCTTCGATACGATTTACGCTGAGGGTCAGCGCCGCTACGTTGAGTCGCTATCGGCGTATGCACGTCAGTTTCTCGGGCAGATGGACAAACCGGATGTCGACAGCATCGAGGGCTTGTCGCCGGCGATTTCGATCGATCAGAAGACGACATCACGTAACCCGCGCTCGACGGTTGGCACGGTCACCGAAATCTACGACTACCTGCGCCTGCTTTACGCTCGTGTC
>JBKQWK010000016.1:0-17958 GCA_052139595.1 Thermoleophilia bacterium
GCACGAATCCGCCGCAGCCTTCCCTCCTCGGAGGCCGCACCTGTGCTCAGGAGCAGAGGCAAGACTATCATCCCGGCGGCAAGCGAGACACTTACCAGTAATGTTCCCGGTCGTACAGAATAATGCCACAGGCGCAGCGGCACGAGCAGAGAGGCCGCAAAAAAGAGACTGAGGCTCAGCGACCACAACCAGAGACGAAACGCCAGACCACGCGGACGAAACATGTACCACGTCGCCAGGGCAAGCCCGGCCCAGAGAGCCATTTGCGCGAGCGCATCCGGTGCCAGCAGCACATGGCCGGCACGATAGAGCACGGTGAGTGGATTGCCGGCCGTCGCCAACCGGCGCGCCAAGTCACTGCGCGGCGCGAAGGCAGCCAGAGGGTTGCCGGCGGTGCCCATCAGTTGCACGTAAAACATGGTCACCACCGCCACCCAGGCAGCAAGAACAGCACCGCGCAGGCGACCGAAGAGAGCCGCTGTCGCCGGCACAAGCAGCGTCAGGTGGAGCGGCATCAGCAGCAGCGCCAGAACCGGCCAGAAAGCCACGAGCGGTCGCCCTCGCGTCAGGAGGTACAGCACGAGCGCAAAGCCAAGATAGGCGGCACCCAGGCCGGCGGAGACATTGAAGAGCGGGAAGGCAAGCAGGCCGAGTGCCCAGGCCAGTCCAAGTGGCGGCAGTACCAGCCACAGAGCCGCCGTGAACACCCAGAGCGGCAACGTCCAGGTCGCGGGATACGCAGGTAGACGCGTGAGGATTACAGCCACTGCTGCCGCTCCACAGGCCGCCCCGAGGGCGCGCTCGGCGAAGCCGGCGAAGCGCGCCAGACGAGCCAGTGGCTTCAGCAGCCGCGCTGGACGGCGCAGTCGTGAGCGGCCGCCGAGGCTGCCGCTCTGCAGCGCCTCACGCAACCCCTCGGCCAAGCGCGTCGCGCTCGGTCTGTCGGCCGGTGCCCAGGCGCACGCTGCGTCGACAGCATCGCTGATCTCGCGCGGCAGATCACGTCGCACCTGCTCGAGCGGCGCAAAGCGGCCGGCAACGACGTTGGCCATCGTTTCTGCGACACTGGCACCACGCACCGGGTTATGACCAGCGAGCAGTTCGTAGAGAACGATCCCGGTCGAGTACACATCACTCGCCGGTCCCACGCGCCGCGCCTCGGCTTGCTCCGGCGACATGTAGGCAACCGTTCCGAGAACGTCACCCTCGCTGGTCAGCGTCTCGGCATCGCTCAACCTGGCGATGCCGAAGTCCATGACCTTCACACGGCCGTCATCGGCAAGCATCACATTCTGCGGTTTTATGTCGCGGTGCACCACACCTTGGCTATGCGCATAACTCAGTGCCGCGGCCAGCTGCTCGACTACGGCCACGGCATCGCCATCGCCAAGGCCACCGCTGAGCTTGTCGAGCGTTTCGCCCTCGACGAGTTCCCAGACGAGGATGCTGTGCTCACCGTCGCTGAAAAAATCATACAGAGCCACGATGCCGGGGTGCGACAGCGATGCGGCGGCCTCGACTTCGCGCACAGTGCGGCCGCTCATGCCACGACGCTCGTCGATGACCTTCAGAGCAACGCGGCGCTCGAGCTTGCGGTCAACTGCCTCGTAGACGTCGGCAAAGCCACCGGAGCCGATGCGACGCACGATCTCGTAGCGCTCGCGCCAGTTGGCGTAGAGAGGCGTATGGCTGTGGGTTGCGGCAGGCAAGTCCACCGATCCTGTCGTTTGCATGACTATTCGGTATGGTACAATCTCCACCTTGCGAAGACTGCTCGGGCGAGTGGTGGAATTGGCAGACACGCTAGGTTCAGGGTCTAGTGCGCTTACGCGCATGCGGGTTCAAGTCCCGCCTCGCCCACCATCCATTTCAGGGGGGAGCGCGTAGTGGACTTCTTCGAAGACGACGTGACCAGTCAGACGCCGCCGCCCCGCCGCCCCAGGCGCAATCGTCGACGCACGCGCATTCAGCGTCTCGCCGTTCTCGCCGTAGTTGCCTTCGTGCTCATTTTCGCCCTTGCGTGGTGGATCAAGAGCTGTCAGGCAAATGCCAAGCAGAGTGCGTACAGGTCCTACTTCGCCAACGTCAGCAGCGCCATCGCCGACTCTAATCTTCTCGGCGCACAGCTTGTCAAATTCTTCACCCAGCCGACGTATCTTTCTACCAGCGAGCTCACAGCGGCGCTGAACAAGCTGCAGAGCGGTCAGCAAGCGATAGCAGCACGTGTCAAAACGATTAGCGTGCCCGGCAAGCTCACCGCCCTGAACAGCATCTTTGTCGACGGCATGGCTGTACGGACGCAGGGCTTTGCCCAGCTACGTCAGGTTCTGCCGGCGGACATAGCGCAGACGAAAACTCCTAGCGCAGCGACAATCACTTCGTTGAGCGGCTACTTCACGGGACCCGATACCTACTATACGACCCTCTTCTACCGGCAAGCTCGCCAGATCATGCAGGCCGACGGCGTCACCGATGTGACCGTACCGACGATGGCCTACTATGCCAGTACCGGCAGCATTTTCAGTACGGCATCGGTGACCGCCATGTTGACGGTCATGCGCCATCCCAGCCGCAGCAGCGGCGTTCACGGTGTCGCCCTCGCTGGCGTGGTCGCCCTTCCGGGCGACATCAGGCTCGTGGACAACGGGACAACGCAAGTCAAGGCATCGGCTACGCTCCGTTTTCGCGTGACGGTGCAAAACCAGGGCACGACGATTGAAACAAAAGTGCCGGTGACGGTGACACTGTCGATCACCGGCCAGGCACCGCAAAAGATCACGGGCACCATTGCCACGATTGCCAAAGGCAAGTCGCAAAGCGCCACTGTTACCGGCTTCACCATCCCCTCGTCGGCAATCGCCCAAGTTTCGACCCTCACCGTGATGGCTGGCCCGGTCCCCGGCGAGACCGTGCTCAGCAACAACAGCGGTCACTACAAGATCATCTTCAATCTCTAGTAGCTGTTGCAGACGTTGCGCGACATCGCCCCCTACCTTGCCGCCGCCGCCGGCGCGGCCGTAGTCGTCCTGGCTGTCCTGCTGACGCTGTTGTGGCGTCAGCTGCACACCTTGCGCCGCGCACAATCGGTCGTTCTCGGTCATCACGGTGAGCGTGATCTTGTTCAGCACGCCGAGCACCTTGACGAACGCGTGCAGAACATGCGCGAGGCAGTCGAAGTTCTCACGAGCACGCTTGACGTGCATAAACTGCACCTCGACGAGGCGCTCACCAATCGCGCCATTGTGCGTTACGACGCCTTTCGCGACACCGGTGGCGAGCAAAGCGCCTCGCTTGCTTTGCTCGATAACTATCGCTCCGGCCTGGTGATCAGCACCATCAGCGCGCGCGACTTTTCTCGCCTCTACGTCAAGATGCTCGAACAGGGTGTGCCCGACCGCGAACTGTCGCCCGAAGAAGCACAGGTCGTAGCGCAAGCGGTGCCCCGACCGCTCGTCGCCGCGCCAATCAGCGAGGCGCAGCGGTCGGCGCGGCTTCCAGACAGACCAGCCGCGCCGACCGCGCCACCGACGCGGACCGAGCCGTCAATGGCGGGATCGGGCTTGACCATGCCGGCCGGCGCTGACACGCCGGCGGCGGCAACCCAACCAGTTCCGCCGGCGCCACCGGCAGCGACCACCCGGCCGGCCTCGCCGGTCAGGCCCGACCCACCCGCGCAGCCGGGCCCAGCAACCGCCACACCACCTCATGCCCACTCGCTGGCCGAGTTCGACAGCTGGCTTGAACTGGACGAGCCGGTCGAACCACGCCACATCGCACCACCACCGGAGGGCCGCGACGATCGACCTGCAACCGCTCCGCAACCGCAGGTATCGCCGACCAAGGACGACACTCCGGTCGCCGGCAACAACTCCGATAGCGCCGCGACGCTCTCCGGCGACTAGCGCGGGCCATTCTCTGATAAGGTTTGGCCATGCAGCAGAACCACACGGAACCAGTCGCGTTTCTCGGCCCGGAGGGCACCTTCAGCGAAGAGGCCCTCCTGGCATCCATGCCCACCGGCTGTCATCCTTTTCCCTATCAGTCGATTGCCGACGTAATGGCGGCAGTCAGCGACGGATCAGCTCGTTACGGGCTGGTGCCGATTGAGAACTCGCTCGAGGGTGCCGTCGCTATCACCCTCGACCTGCTCGCCTTTGGCCACGACGACCTCTCGATCGTGCGCGAGACCACGCACACGGTCCACCAACAGCTCATTGCTCGTGCACCACTCGACCTGGCCCACGTGAGCAAAGTGATCAGCCACCCACAAGTGTACGGACAATGCCGTTCGTTTCTGCGCGAATATTTGCCCAACGCCGAGCACGAGGCCGCCAACAGCACCGCCGAGGCAGTACGACAAGTGAGCCGCGTCGAGCGGCCCTGGGTGGCCATTGGTCCTAAACTCGCGGCCGATATGTACGAATGCCTGGTTGTGCACGAGAACATCGAAGACTCGGTCGATAATCGCACCCGTTTCGTCTTTCTGGCCCGCGAACCGGCAGCGCAGGATCTGGACACGCCCTACAAGACGAGCATCGTTTGCGGCATTGCGCAGGATCAACCGGGCAGCCTCTTGCTGATCCTCAGTGAATTTGCTTACCGCTACGTCAATCTTACGAAAATTGAGTCCCGGCCCTCGAAGCAAGGGTTAGGCGACTACATCTTTTTCATCGACATGGAGGGCCGCCTGAGCGACCCAGCTATCGACCTCGCTCTCAAGGGCCTGGAGTGCAAGCTCGCATGGGTGAAAATCCTGGGTTCGTACCCGGTCACATGACGTTCGGCCGCCGGCACACTCATGGGCGGCAGCGGCGGCCGACCGACCACCTGACAAGGGAGGCATGATGGAGCGTCTCAGGTGTCAGATCAGATCCAGACGAGCGACCGACGACAGCATGCTCGTCCTGCTCGCCGCCGAGAGTCTGCGGCCGCTCGCAGAAACACGCGGCCGCGGCGCCGACTATCGCGACGCCGATGTCGTTGCCCTCCTGCAATCTGCCGAGGTCTTCGTCGCCGAGTGTGAGAGCAACATTGCCGGCTACATCGCCGTAACCGAGGAGCTGCCCGACTTGGCGATCGAACTGGTTTGCGTAAACCCTGCCTACGAAGCCCGCGGTGTCGCCCACCAGCTGCTCGACTGGGTCGAGGGCCTCGCGTTCAGTCACCACGTGGCTCACATGACGACGCTGGTGGCCGGCGACGATCAGCGCGCCCTGCATTTCTTCGCCGGTCGCGGTTTTGCACCACAGCCGTCCGAAGGCGGCATGGTCGTGCTCGAAAAGCGACTGCCAGACGTTACGGTCAGCGCTCGCTGACGACAGGCACACGGACCGACCCCTGACCGACGAGGAGAGACGATGCTCGACATCAAGCTGGTCCGTGCGCAGCCAGACCTGGTCCGCAGAGCCCTGCAGCGACGCGGCAGCACAGATTCGCTCGATCACTTCCTCAGCGTCGAAGAAGAACGCCGTCGTCTGACCACTGAAGTCGAGCAGCGTCGCGCCCTGCGCAACCGGGTGAGCGACGAGATCGCCCGAGCCCGGCGTGCCGGCGAGGCAGCCGACGACAGAATCGCCGCCATGAAGCAGGTTGGCAGCGAAATCAAGGACATCGAGGAGCAGCTCAACCAGATCGAAGAGCAGCTGCAGACGATGCTCCTCCAGATCCCGAACCTGATCTTCGACGACGTGCCCGACGGCGGCGAAGACGATTCCATCGTGCTGCGCTACGTCGGCGAACAGCCACAGTTCGACTTTGCCATCAAAGACCACCTCGACCTCGGCGTCGCCCTCGATATCATCGATATGGAGCGCGCCGCGCGAGCCAGCGGTTCACGCTTCGCCTACCTCAAGGGCGACCTCGTGCTCCTGCAGTTTGCCCTTGTGCGATATGCCCTGGACATCGTCATGGCCAAGGGCTTCCGGCCGGTGTTGCCGCCGGTGCTCGTGCGCGAAGAAGCCATGTACGGCACCGGCTTCTTCCCCGCCGACGAGCAGCAGATTTACCGGACAACCGATGGCGAGTGCCTGGTCGGCACCAGCGAAGTGCCGCTGGCAGCGCTGCACATGAACGAATTCCTCGACGCCGCGGATCTGCCCATTCGCTACGCCGGCTACTCGACCTGTTTTCGCCGCGAAGCCGGTGCTGCCGGCCGCGACACGCGCGGTATTTTGCGCGTGCACCAGTTTGACAAGCTGGAGATGTTCTCGTTCTGCCTGCCCGAGCAGGCGACAGCCGAGCACGAACTTATCCTCGCCGCCGAAGAGGAAATCCTTCGCGGCCTCGCCATCCCCTATCGCGTCGTCAACATCGCCGCCGGCGATCTCGGCGCTCCGGCAGCCAAAAAGTACGACTGCGAAGCCTGGATGCCGGGCCAGCAGCGATACCGCGAGGTGACGAGCTGCTCGAACTGCACCGACTACCAGGCGCGCCGTCTCAACTGTCGCTACCGCACCGAGAAGGGCCCGCGCTTTGTGCACACGTTAAACGGCACCGGCGTCTCCGGCCGCCCCCTGATCGCCATCATGGAGAACTACCAGCGTGCCGACGGCAGCATTGCGGTGCCCGACGTTCTGGTGCCGTACATGGGCAAGAACGTCATGAACGCCTGAGACCGTCAGGCGCCGCCTGATATCACCTCGCCCTGCCGGCAACCACTGCAGTGCAGCGCGCACAGATGCGCCGCTTGTGACATTAAGTACATACTGTTGCCATCCGATTCCGCTGTCTGTACAGTGCTCTTTAGACATCACGTACCCTTCGGGGTACCAGAAGAATCGGCGGCCTCGCCGTTCCGATTGGTATTTTAGGAGTCATTCATCGACGAACTGCTTTGCACTGGGTTCTCGCGCCGGCTAGCGTCTCGACCACGACCCACCAGGCGATACTCGGGCAGCGACGATTGCCAGGATCACCAGACATCAGCGCTTGCCGAGTCGAGATTTCAGGGCACCACTTTTCTACCACGACAGGTGGGCGCCTGTGACCAAGTGGTAGCGCCCCTGTTGTGATTTAGTTCACAATTGTTTATCATGCCTCTTGTGAAATTTATCGCAAGACCACATATCACCCTCTTTGACCAAGGGTTATGCACCTAAGGAGGAGCCAGTGAACGAAGTGACGCTTTCCCTGCCGCGCATGTGGGCAGATCATCACGTCGTGCAAGTGCGGGCTGTTGTGAACGACCTACCGGGCGTGAGCTACATGCTCGCTAGTGCCCTTGAGCGCACGCTCACGCTGCGCTACGAACCAGCCGAGATCGATGAAACGGCGATCCGTGCGCATCTCGCCGCGGCAGGCTACCCCGAAGGCACGTTCAACCCTGACGGCGGCGAAGTTGGCGCCGACAACTGGAAGACCGGCATCCGCACCACGAAAACGAACGCCGCCGACTTGGCCATGTCGGGCGACTACCGTAACTACTGATCCGGCTGGCAAGGAGCGACGATGACAGAGGTAAAAAGCATTGATCCAGCCGCTATGGCGATGCTGGCGTGCGCCGAAGATCAAGGTTATGAATCGGCCTTTACGCGTGCAGATGAGATGAAACCGTGCCCGATTGGCGAAACCGGCGCCTGCTGCAAGATCTGCGGCATGGGACCCTGCCGGCTGACGGGCAAGAACGCCGGCGATAAACGCGGCCTCTGCGGCGCCGATCTGGGCACCGTCGCGGCCCGCAACTTCGCCCGCATGGTCGCTGGCGGTACCTCCGCCCACTCAGACCACGGTCGTGACTTGGCCCGTGTGCTCATTGGCACAGCCAAGGGCGAAGCGCAGGGGTACAAGATCAAAGACGAGCAGAAGCTGCTTCAGGTCGCTGGCTACATGGGCATCGCCACGGCCGGCCGTGAGGTCGCCGATATCGCCCTCGAGGTCGGCCAGACTGCTCTGGCTCAGTTCGGCCAGCCTGATGGTCCAATCATCACCACCCGGCGAGCAACGACCAAGAGACAAGCGCTCTGGGACAAATTCGACGTCACGCCACGCGCAGTTGACCGTGAAGTCGTCGAAATGATGCACCGTACGCACATGGGTGTCGACCAGGATGCGAAACACATTTTGCGCCAGGCCGTGCGCTGCGCCCTCGCCGACGGCTGGGGCGGCTCCATGCTCGCTACCGACATCAGCGACATCCTTTTTGGCACACCGTCGCCAATCACTTCGCTCATCAACCTTGGCGTGCTCAAGGAGCACGAGGTCAACATCGTCGTTCACGGCCATGAGCCGGGTCTCGCAGCGATGATGGTAGAAGCCGTCAAAGACCCGGACCTCATCGCTCTTGCTCACGAAATGGGCGCCGAATGGATCAGTCTCGCCGGCATCTGCTGCACCGCGAACGAGATCCTCATGCGCTATGGCATTCCGCCGGCCGGCAACTTCCTGCACCAGGAACTGGCCATCATGACCGGAGCCGTCGAGACGATGATGGTCGATGTGCAATGCGTCATGCAGGCGCTGGCACCACTGGCGAAGAAGTTCCACACCAAGGTCATCACGACCTCGCGCAAGGCTGAGATCGTCGGTGCCGAACACATTGAGTTCGACGAAGCTCATGCCCTCGACATTGCCAAGCGCATCGTCCGTGAGGCGGTCGAAAACTATCCCAATCGCGGGCCGATCTACATCCCCGACTTCAAGACCGACGTCGTCGCCGGCTTCTCCCACGAGTACCTCAACTACATGCAGGGCGGCTGGTATCGAGCCTCATTCCGGCCGCTCAACGATGCGATCATCGCCGGGCGCATACGCGGGCTGGCAGCCGTCGTCGGCTGCAACAACGCCCGCGTCACCCAGGACGCAGGTATCGTCGGCATCATCAAGGACCTGATTGCCAAAGATGTGCTCGTCGTCGTCACCGGCTGTGCCGCTCAAGGCGCCGGCAAGGCCGGCTACCTGAGCCCCGAGATTCTCGAGGCGACCGGCCCCGGACTGCGCGAGGTCGTCGAGGCAATCGGTATTCCGCCGGTTCTGCATCTGGGCTCGTGCGTCGACAACTCACGCATCCTGACAGTCCTGACCCAGGTAGCCACCGAAGGCGGCGTCGGCGAAGACATCAGCGACATTCCCGCCGCCGCGTTCTGCCCCGAATGGATGAGCGAGAAGGCGATCTCGATCGGCACGTATTCGGCCGCCAGCGGCGCCTACGTCATCTTCGGCGTCAACAACCCCGTCTCGGCCAGTGACGAAGTCGTGGAGATTCTTTCTTCCGGCTGGGAAGCCGACTACGGCGGCAAGATGGAGTTTGAACCGGACTGGAACCTGGCGCTGGAGAAGGCGCTCGCACATATCGATGCCAAACGCGCCGCGTTGAAGCTGCAGCCGTATGACCCGTCGAAGTTCGGCGAGAGTGGCGACCTCTTCTATGACCGTCTCGCCGCCAACGCGGCTGCCAACGAGACGGCCGCCGACAGCGTCGGCTATGGACTCGACCTTCTGCATGACCACGGTGACGGGTTCGTGCACTCGCACGAACACGTTGACGGCGACGGTCATTCACACATCCACGCCCCGAGTACCGAGGAGGCCTGATGTCGCGCTACATCGCCACGCACGCAATCCGCGGGGCGCAAGCCATGGTCGGCGAGGCCGAAGAGGCGGTGGCTTCGGCCATCGCTGAACTCGGTCCCGAGGCCCCGGTGCAGTTCACCAACACTGCCTACTACCTGCCGGTGACCTATGCCTTCACCGGCCGCAAGGTAGAGAAGCTGGCCGACCTGACGCCGGTCGTTGAGCACGCCAAGCAGCTGCTGCATCCCACTCCCAGCGACAAAATGTGGCTGCCGTACCTGGGCGAGACGCTCGACGCCGGCATGGCGACACTGTTTGCCGAGGAAGCACTTGAGGGGGCTCGCTTCGCCCGGGCGCTGGAGCCGCAGATGGGTGTCAATGGGGCCGCACTCAACGGCCCCATTGACGACATCCAGCTGCGCGCCTGGGGCATCCAGCTCGTCGACGGGCGCATGCCCGGTTTCGCCGCCATCGTCGGCTGCGCCAAGAGCAACGAAGTCGCCGTGAAAATCGTGCGCGAGCTGCAGTCGCGCGGCATCCTCGTTTTCTTGAGCGGCAACGTGAACGGCCGTTCGATCATCGACCAGCTCGAAGAAGAGGGCGTCGAGCTTGGCTACAACACGTTCACGGTACCTTTTGGTCGCGACACGATCTCGGCGATCTACGCCCTCGGCTTCGCCGCCCGCTCGGCCCTGACTTTTGGCGGCATGGCCGCCGGCAAGGCGCGCGAGATCATGCTCTACAACAAGTACCGCGTCTTCGCCTTCGTCCTTGCCCTGGGCGAAGTCGACGATCTCAAGTACGCCACCGCCGCTGGCGCCATCAGCTACGGCTTCCCGGTGATCGCCGACACTCGCATACCGCAGATCCTGCCCACCGGCGTGACGACGTACGAACACGTCGTCTCGATGCCGTTCGACGAGATTGAGGCCGAAAGCGACGAAGAGCGCGCCACCAAACTGGTCAAGCGCTGTCTCGATGTGCGTGGCGTCAAGGTAAAGATGACCGAGGTACCGATCCCGGTGAGCTTCGGCACCGCCTTCGAAGGCGAGCGCGTGCGCAAAGAGAACCTGCACATGGAGTTCGGTGGCCGCCATGCGCGCGCCTTCGAATTTGTGCGCATGGCCGATGCCGACAGCATCGACGACGGCAAAATCATCGTCGACGGCCCCGACCTCGATAGTTGCGAGCCGGGCGGAGCCATGAACCTGGGCATTATCGTCGACGTCGCCGGACGCAAGATGCAGAAAGACTTCGAGTCGATCATCGAACGTAACTTCCACAACTTCATCAACTGTGCCGAGAGCGTGCAGCACGTCGGTCAGCGCGACATCGCCTGGATTCGCATCAGCAACCAGGCGTTCGATCGCGGTTTTCGCACCGAGCACATCGGCAAGATCCTGCACGCCAAAATCCAGGAGGAGTTCGGCAAGATCGTCGACAAAGTGCAGGTGACGCTGATCACCGACAGTGAAAAGGTGCCCCCCCTGCTTGACGAAGCGCGCGCTGCCTACCGCGAGCGCAACGAACGCATCGCTACCCTCACCGACGAGTCGGTAGACACGTTCTACAGCTGCCTCCTCTGCCAGAGCTTCGCGCCCACCCACGTCTGCGTGGTCGACCCGGAGCGCGTTGGCCTCTGCGGCGCCTACAACTGGCTCGACTGCAAGGCAGCCAACGAGATCAACCCCACGGGGCCCAACCAGCCGGTGCCGAAGGGCCTCTGCCTGGACCCGATCAAGGGCGAATTCGAAGGGCCGAACGCGTACATCAACGCCCACTCCAACGGCAGCGTCGAACGGGTCACCCTGTACTCCATCATGGACGCACCGATGACGTCGTGCGGCTGCTTTGAGTGCGTCATGGTTCTTGTCCCCGAAGCCAACGGTTTCATGGTCGTCAGCCGCGAAGACCCAAGCATGACCCCCTGCGGCATGACCTTCTCCACCCTGGCCGGCATCGTCGGCGGTGGCAACCAGACACCGGGCATGATGGGCATCGGCAAGTACTACCTGACGAGCAAGAAGTTCATCTCGGCCGACGGCGGCATTCGCCGCGTTGTCTGGATGTCGAGCAACATCAAGCAGGCGATGGCCGACGACCTCGAGATCGTCTGCGAGCGTGAGGGTTGCCCCGAACTCCTCGATCAGATCGCCGATGAGACCGTCTGCACTGACGTCGACGCTCTGCTCCCCTTCCTTGAGGAGAAGAACCATCCCGCCCTGACCATGGATCCTTTGTTCTGAGGCCCACGGATCACGAAGAAAGAGAGTGAACAACATGACAGTGGTTGAGATCCCGAAGGAGAAGTGGTCGGCAGCGGTGCAGGAAGTGACGCTTGGTGGCGGCACGCGTACCAGTACCGTCACCGTCGGTGGCGAGAAGGCCTTGCCGTTTCTGCAGTTCGAGGGCGAACTGCCCCACCCCCCCGTCATTGCTGCCGAGATCTGGGACAGTGAGCCGACGGAGTGGTCACCGGAGCTGCTCAGCGCCTGGGGCAGCGTCGTCACCGACCCGGCCGCCTGGGCCGTCAAGGCCGTTGAGGCCGGCGCCGACGTCATCTCTCTTCGCTTGACGAGCACGCACCCCGACGCCGGCGATGCCTCACCTGAGGCTGCAGCGGAGACGGTCAAGAGCGTGCTTGCCGCCGTCGGTGTGCCGCTGATCGTCAATGGTCCCGGCGTGGTCGAGAAAGACAACGACGTGCTCGTCGCCGTCGCTGAAGCAGCCAAGGGCGAGCGCATCGCCCTCGGCAACTGCGAAGACAAGAACTATCGCACGATCGTCGCCGCCGCCCTCGGTAACGACCAGGTGGTCATCGCCAACAGCCCGATCGACGTGAACCTGGCCAAGCAGCTCAACATCCTCATTACCGAGATGAACCTGACGCTGGACCGGATTCTCATGGACCCGACCACCGGCACTCTCGGCTACGGCCTCGAATACACCTACTCGGTCATGGAACGCCTGCGCCTGGCCGCCCTCATGGGCGACACCATGACGCAGTTGCCGATGATCTGCACGGCCGGCTTCGAGTCCTGGCGACAGAAAGAGTCTCGCCAGCCCGAGGGCGTACCCAAGGTATGGGGCGACTTCGCCACTCGCGGTGTGCTCTGGGAAATCAGCACCGCCATGAGCCTGATTGAGGCCGGCGCCGACATCATCAGTCTGCGCCATCCCCGCTCCTTCGCCAGCGTTAAGGCGACCATCACCGACATGATGGCCCGCTGACGCGGCGCTGAAAGGAGTTGAGATAGGCAATGGCTCTTACCGGCCTCGAAATCTTCAAGCAACTACCCAAGACCAACTGCAAAGAGTGCGGCTTTCCGACGTGTCTGGCTTTCGCCATGAAGCTGTCGCAAAAAGGCACCGACTTGGCAAAATGTCCCTACGTCTCTGACGAAACCAGGGCTGCCCTCGACGCCGCCGCGGCGCCGCCCATACGCCTGGTCAAGGTCGGCGTTGGCGAGCGCGCCTTCCAGATTGGCAACGAAACCGTGCTCTTCCGCCATGAAAAGACCTTCGTCCACGATCCCGGCCTGGTCATCCACGTCAAGGACACGGCGAGCGACATCGCTACCCTGGCCGCCGAGGTGAGTGCCTACACGATCGAACGTGTCGGCATCAGCCTGTATCTGAACGGCATTGCCCTGGAAAACAGCAGCGGCGACGCCGCCACCTTTGCCGCGGCGGCCGAAACGGTCAAGGCCGCGGCCCCTGGTCTGCCCATCGTGCTGATGGCCGACGAGACCGCCGCTTTCGAAGCTGCTCTCGCCGTTGTCGGCGCTGAGCGTCCCCTCATCTGCGCGGCCACAGCGGCCACCGTCGACGCTCTGGCCGCGCTGGCCGTCAAACATGCCTGCCCGCTCGTCGTGCGTGGCGAAGACGGCGACCTGAACGGCCTCCTGGCGTTGACCGATCGAGCGAAGGCGGCCGGCGCCGAGGACATCATCCTCGACCCCGGCGCCCACGGCTTGGCGGCCGAGCTGGCGGCGATGACACAACTGCACCGCCTGGCCCTGAAGAAGAACCTGCGTGAACTCGGCTACCCGATGATCTCGTTCGCCGGGGCGGAGACGCTCGAGGCAGAGACTGTGCACGCCTCCCAGGCGATCCTCAAGTACGCCGGTGTGGTCGTCCTCGATCACTTCGAAGCGGCCGAACTCTACGTTCTCATGACCTTGCGGCAGAACATCTACACTGACCCGCAAAAGCCGATTCAGGTGGAGCCGGCGCTGTACGAGGTCGGCAAGGTCACTGCCAACAGTCCGCTGCTCGTAACGACCAACTTTTCGCTCACCTACTTCGTCGTACAGGGCGAAATCGAGTCCGCCGGTGTACCCACCTGGCTGCTCGTCACCGATGCCGATGGCCTCTCGGTGCTCACCGCGTGGGCGGCGGGCAAGTTCGACGCCGAACGTATCGCCAAGGCAATCAAGACGATGGGTGTCGCCGACAAGATCAACCACCAGAAGCTCGTTATCCCCGGCTACGTTGCCGGCCTGAGCGGCGAACTCGAAGAGGAGCTGCCCGGTTGGGAAATCATGGTCGGCCCACGTGAGGCAGCTGACGTGAGCAAGTTTCTCAAGGACGTCTGGGTCGCCTGAGGGGGTCGTCATGCCGCAGGTACATTTTCAACCGGAAGACGTCAGCGTCGAAGTTGACCCTGGCACAACGCTGCTCGATTCAGCCGTGCTGGCCGGGATCGAGATCCCTGCCCACTGTGGTGGGCAAGGATCCTGCGGGCGCTGCCGGGTGCGCCTGCTTGCCGGGCGCGTAAACCCCCAGGCCGGCACCCGCCTGACGCCCAGCGAAATCGCCGACGGCTGGACGCTGGCTTGCAAGACACGTGTGTTCAAGGATGTCGTCATCGACGTACCCGGCGCGCGCCGGCGAGAAGACAAGCCCGCCGCTCAGGGCAAGGGCGCCATCTTCGACAGCGAACGTCGCTGGCAGCGCGAACCGGGGGTCCGCGTGTTTTTAGTGACCCTTGAACAGCCCTCACTGAGCGACAACACGAGCGACCTCGACCGACTGCGGCGCGCCTTGTCCATGCAGCACGGCATCGCCGACGTTGACATTGGCCTGCCCGTCCTGCGCGTACTCGGCAACGCCGTGCGCCACGGCAACTGGCGCGTCGCTGTCGTTGGCGAAGTTGCCGGTGGCGGCGCCGGCGGCGACAGCGCCGCCACCCCTCTGCGCGTGGTCGATGTGCGCCCGGCGAACGAGCCGCTGCATACGTACGGCCTGGCCGTCGACATCGGCACCACCGGCGTCGAGGGATACCTCATCAACAGCCACACGGGTCGGGTCGTCGCCACAGCCGGTATGCTCAACAAGCAGACGACCTGCGGCCCTGACATCATCAGCCGTATCGCCTACTCCCGCCGCGGCGACGGCCTGGCCACCCTGCAGCGACTGGTGGCCGAAACGATCAACGAAATCATTGACCGATTTGTCACCGACATCGGCATCGAGCCCGACGAGATCTACGAGATGTCGATCGCCGGCAACACCACCATGGTGCACCTTTTGCTGGGCGTTGACCCCGAGTATGTGCGCCGCGAACCGTATACACCGACGGTGGCTACCCCGCCGATGGTGCTGGCGGCCGAACTCGGTCTTAACGCCAACCCAACGGCCGGCGTGCACTGCATCGGCGCCGTCGGCAGCTACGTCGGCGGCGACATCACGTCCGGCGTCTACGCGTCCGGCACCTACAAGAGCGACAAACTCACCCTGTTTATCGACGTCGGTACGAACGGCGAGATGGTGCTGGGCAACGCCGACTGGCTGATCAGCTGTGCCTGCTCGGCCGGCCCCGCTTTCGAGGGCGGCGGCGTCAAGCACGGCATGCGGGCCGAGCCCGGCGCCATTGACAGCGTGACCATCGATCCGGCGAGCTGCAAACCGACGTTTCACACGATCGGCGACGAGCCGGCCCGCGGCCTCTGCGGCAGCGGCCTCATCGAGCTGCTCGGCGAACTGCTTCTGAGCGGCGTCATCGACAAGTCGGGCAAGATCGACTGCGGCCTGCCCACCGACCACGTGCGCACCGGCGAGTGGGGGACCGAGTATGTGGTCGCTTGGGCCGGTGAATCGGCCGGCAGCGACATCGTCATCACCGAGCCCGACATCGACAACCTCATGCGTGCCAAAGCTGCGGTGTACGCCGGCGCCACGGTCCTCTGCCAGAGCGTCGGCATGCAGATGGCCGATGTCGAAGAGGTGCTCATCGGAGGCGCCTTTGGTGCTCATTTGAGCATTGAGAAGGCGATCCAGATCGGCCTGCTGCCTGAGATGCCCAGCGAGCGCTTCCGCTACCTCGGTAACACCAGTGGCGAAGGCGCCTGCGCTCATCTCTTCTCGCTCTCGGTACGTCGCGAGATGCGCGCCATTGCCGACCGTATGACGTACCTCGAGCTGAGCGTCGACAATTCGTTTACCGACGCCTACATGTCGGCGCTCTTCTTGCCACACACCGACCTGGACGCGTTTCCTTCGGTCAAAGCGCTGCTCGCGCAGCGTCGCGACGACAGGCCGACGACAACAGACACAGCCACTAGCGCCGGCGGCCCATCCGCCGTGGACGTCTCCGCTCGAGAGAAGGGATCGCAATGACCGTCACCATCGCCGTCGCCGGCAAAGGAGGGACCGGCAAGACAACACTCGCCGGGCTCATGATTCGCCATTTGGCGACGATCCAGTCAGAGGCCGTCCTGGCCATCGATGCCGACCCGGCCAGCAATCTCAACACCGTGCTCGGCCTGCCGCTGGAGCGCACCGTTGGCGACATTCGTGAAGACACGACCGAAAAAGCGCGCAACAACAAGCTCGAGGCCGGCGTCACGAAACACGACATCCTCGACTATGAGATCAACTCCAACATTGTCGAAGGTACCGGTGTCGACCTGATCGCCATGGGTCGCCCTGAAGGACCAGGCTGCTACTGCGCCGCCAACACCATGCTACGCACGATTCTCGACCACATCGCCGACGCCTATGAGTGGGTCGTCATCGACAACGAAGCGGGGCTTGAACACCTGAGTCGGCGCACGACGCGCGACGTCGAGGTTCTGCTCATCGTCAGCGACGCGTCGTTGCGCGGCCTCACGACCGCCGGCCGCATCGTCCAGTTGATCGATGAGCTGCAGACGAAGATTGGCCGTCACTATCTGGTCATCAACCGTGCCACCGGACCCCTGAGCGCCGAGCAGCACGCCCTCATAGAACAGTATGGTCTGAACCTCATCGCCGTAGTACCGGCCGACGAACAGGTTGCCGACTACGACGCTATCGGTCGTCCGATGACCGAGTTACCTGCCGAGAACCCTGTCTGGTCGGCCGTGCGCGAGGTTACCGGCACGATCCTCAGCGCCGTCCCCGCAAAGTGAAAGGAATCAGGCCATGCTGATCATTGGCGAGAACATCCATATTCTCAGTGCCGATGTCAAGGAGGCGATCGCAAACCGCGACGCCAAGCTCATCCAGGACATGGCCTTGCGGCAGGTGGCGGCCGGGGCCGGGGTCATCGACCTCAACATCGGCCCGCAAAAGCGGCACGGCGCCGAAATCATGCCCTGGGTCATCGAGGCCGTACAGGCCGTTACCGACTCGCCCCTGGCCCTCGATACGACCAACGTCGCCGCCATGGAGGCCGGCTTGCAAGTCTGCAAGAAACCGGCCCTGCTCAACTCGACCAGCGCCGACCCGGAGCGGCTGCGCCCGGTCATGGAGCTGGCCGCCAAATACCACGCCCGAGTCATCGCTTTGACGATGGGCGTCGACGGAATCCCGCCGAGCGCCGACGGCCGCGCCTCCCTGGCCATGGAAGTGCTGCTGCCAACCGCTGCGGAGCTGGGCATCCCCATGCCCAACGTCTTTCTCGACCCCCTGGTACTGACCGTCATGGGCAATCAGGACGTCACCACCGAGACAGTCGATGCAATTCGCATCTTCAAGCAGCTCAGCGACCCAGCACCGACCACCACCGCCGGTCTGTCGAACATCAGCAACGGTGCCCCGCCGGAGCTGCGGCCGCTGATCAATCGCATGTACCTGGTGATGCTCATGGGCGCCGGCCTCGACACCGTTATCGCCGACGCCTGCGACGAGAAGCTGATGGAGTGGATCCGCATCGTCGAGAATCGCGACGACAGCACCAAGACCGGCAAACTGGTGCTTGCCCTCTATGACGCTAGCGCCGCCATGGACAGCCTTGAGGCGGACATGTTCAACATGGATGACAGCGAAGAAAAGGCGTTTTACAAGACATACCGGATTCTGCGTAACCAGATCATCTACGCACATTCCTACATAGACAACTGAGCCCAGCTTAGGGCGGGGGCCGGCGGCGCTAACGCCCCCCCGCCCCCCGCCCTAAGCTGGGCTCAGTTGTCTATGTAGGAATGTGCGTAGATGATCTGGTTACGCAGAATCCGGTATGTCTTG
>JBKQWK010000017.1:0-9036 GCA_052139595.1 Thermoleophilia bacterium
TCGCCAATGCCAGTGACGGCTGGGCAGTGGGCGATAATGGCACCATCATCGCCACCACTGACGGTGGTACCACCTGGAACGTCCAGAACTCAGGCACTACTGACGAGCTCACCGCCGTCGCCTTCGCCAATGCCAGTGACGGCTGGGCGCTGGGCGACGTTTACGATGCAGCGATCGGCACTTACACCGGCGCCATCTTCGCCACCACGAACGGCGGCACCACCTGGAGTCCGCAATACTCAGGCACGACTGAATACCTCACCGCCGTCGCCTTCGCCAACGCCAGCGACGGCTGGGCAGTGGGCTTTGACTCGGCCGGCTACAGCACCATCCTCGCCACCACGAATGGCGGTACCACCTGGAGTCCGCAAAGCCCCGGCACGACCACTCAGCTCTATAGCGTCACCTGTGCCGATGCCACGCACGCCTGGGCGCTGGGCCCGGACCCGAACGGCGACAGCACCATCTTTGCCACCACGAACGGCGGCACCACCTGGAGTCCGCAAAGCACAACCACTAACCTCCTGCTCAACGGTGTCACCTGTGCCGATGCCACGCATGCCTGGGCAGTGGGCGGCGGCGGCATCATCTTTGCCACCACGAACGGCGGCACCACCTGGAGTCCGCAAGGAACGGGCACGACCGACACGCTCAGCGGTGTCACCTGTACCGATGCCACGCATGCTTGGGCGGTAGGCTGGGGCGGCACTACCCTTATCACCACCACGGGGGGCATCGTCATACCGCCCCTGAGTAGCCTCACGGTCTCAGCCGGCACCCTGAGCCCGGCCTTCTCAGCGGGTACCCAGAGCTACAGCGACAGCGTGGCCAACAGCGTCGCCAGCATCACCGTCACGCCGACGACGAACGACAGCCAGGCCACTTACGTACTCCAGGTGGGCGGCGCCACGGTCAGCAACCCGATCGCCTTGAGCGTGGGCGCTAACGTCATCGACGTCGTGGTCACCGCCCAGAACGGCGCCAGTGAGACCTACGTTGTTACGGTGACCAGGGCGGCAACGATCATCTCGAAGCCCACGCTCACCGCCTTCACGCCGACTTCCGGCCTTGTCGGCAGCAGTGTCACCCTGACTGGCACGAACTTCAGCGGCGCTACTGCCGTGAACTTCAATGGTCACCCTGCGGCGAGCTTCACCGTTCGCAGCGCGACGCAGATCATCACGCATGTGCCCAGCGGTGCCACCAGCGGGGCAATCCGCGTCACCACTTCTGGCGGCACGGCAACGAGCGCGGCGCGCTTCACCGTCCTTATCAAACCAACGCTGACGCTCAAACTGAGCGGCCTGACAAGCGGCGCCATGAAGCTCGGCAAGCTCCTCACGGCGAGTGGCAAAGTGACGCCCACCAACCTGAGTGGCAAGGTGACCCTGACCGTGCAGCGCGAGCAGAGTGGTCACTGGCTGGCAGTTACCAGCTTGACGCGCACGATCAGCACCAGCGGCGCCTACAGCTGGGCCTATAAACCGACTAGGCGGGCGAGCTACCGCATCAAGACGACGATCGCCAAGACAACGGCGCACACGGCGGCCACGACGATGTGGCTTACCTTTGTGCTGAAGTAAGACCGGGTCGGGATCGAGGGTCAGCAGAGGTGCCGCCCATCGCGTGGTTGGTAGTGGTGCCCGGTAAGGGCCAGTCTCTCATCATCTCGTCCAGCGGACGATTCAAGGAGGAGGGTCTATGAGTGGCGTAACGGCGATAGTAGGCGCCAGCGGCGGAGCCGCGTTTGGTGTCGTCGGTGTGATCGCACTTGTCATTTGGATTCTGTCGATGTACTTCGGTTGGAAGATCGCCAGCCGCAAGGGCTACAGCCGATGGCTCGGCCTGGTCTTAGGGTTCTTTCTGTCGTGGATCGGCTTGATCATCGTGGCCGTGATACCGCGCAGAGGCTCGCGCGGAGCGCCGGACACTGGGGACGTCCGAGAGTACACATTGCCGCCGGATCCTCCGCCGATGGCACCACAGGCGCCACCGCCGTGGCCGACTCAGTCGATATCGCCGCCGTTGCCGCCAGCGGCACCGGCCCCCGAAGCGCCTCAGGCCGCTCAGCCTCCGTCTCCCCCGCCCCCGCCTGAGGTCTGACCAACTGAGCAGGCCGACGCACGAACAACACTGAGCCACTAGGCTAGGAGGTGCCATGAGCATGCTTGTCGCAGTCTTCAACCAGACGACGGGCTGGTCCGGCAAGACCATCACCTATGAAGAGGTCCAACGCCAGTTCATCCTCCAAGATCACGGACCGATTACCGCCCAGAATGTCCTCGACTACGACGCGCAAGGCCAAGTCGAATGGGCGCGGGAAGGGTTGTGCGAATGGGCGCGAGACTTCGCAGGCTGGGAGCGCACTTCTCGGCCGGAAACGCAGGCAGCCAGTCAGCCTTCGTCCGAGTTCACGGACGCTCCCCCGGCAGAGTCCGCAGTGAGCGAAGCAGAGCACGGGTCGCCAACAAGCGGGGAGACACCCGCGTCTCCGGCCGCAGCAAGGCCGGCGCCGGTGACTGCCGAATCGGCATCTTCCGTAGGTGAGGGAGATGCCCATACGGAGCAGCCGATCGAGTCCTATGAGGTTATCTACAGAAGCGGCCTGCCTGCCTACCCGAACACAAAGGTGCGTAGCATCGAACTCCGGGTGCTCGATGACCGGCTTGAACTGCCGGCCCAGAAGTGGTTTCCCGGCCTGACCATTCCCTACAGCGCGGCGCGCGGCTTCAGTGTGACCAGGAAACCCGGCATGCGACCCGTCATCTCCATCAGCTACGAAGACGAAACGGGGGAGAACATCCGGCTTGAATTAATGACGACCGGTATGTCCCCTTTCCCTAGGAGACAAATCGAAGAGGGAAAGCAGATCGCCGCCCTGCTACGAACCCACATGGCAGAAGGTCTCGCGCCGGTCCTGACCGGCGACGCCGCCATGATCTGTCCGCACTGCCAGACGAAGGGTTCCGTGACGACCAAGAGCGTCAGGTCGAAGAAGGGCATCAGCGGCGGCAAAGCAACGGGCGCGCTTTTAACCGGCGGCCTATCCATTCTCGCCACCGGCCTGTCGCGTAAGGAAAGTTCCACCGAGGCTCACTGCTCTGTCTGTGGCGCGACCTGGTACATCTAGGCGGGCCGGTTTCGTCACGGCGGCCGGCGGCGCTCGGACTGTAAGCGCCAAGCGCCGGCACTGGCGCTCTACAGTGGCGAATGCGGCCACGCAACGAGTGGGGTGGCTGAGTGTCGCCCAAATCACCGCGTCGCGTCAGTGGCCTCCGTTAACCGTCTTGGTTGCGCCAGATGGCCTGCTAGTAGTCAGGCTTGAGTCAGCAGTGAGCGCGACATCATGCGCCAGACGGGACACCGCCCGGAAGCGATGGTGCGCAGGTACATCCGCGACGGCAGCCTGTGGCGGGCAAACGCGGCCGGCGGCGCGGACTGTAGGCGCCGGTGGCTGGGGAGTACGGGAAGGCGCACATTGGTCATCGTGTCTGAAGTGCCGGAGCAGCACCGCTCACCGCTGGCACGACAAGGCGCACTGGAGCCGCGGATGCGCTGGGGTGGAGTGGTCCGCTGCGGCGCAGACGCATCCGCAGCAGCAGCTTGTGTCTACCGACAGGTTCGGCAATGACGTGACGCCGACACCGCAAGCGCAACAGGGCGAACCTAGACCAAACTACTTCCCCGCGCCGCCGCCGTTAGGAACGAAGCGACGTTTCGTAGGCGAGCAGCGCCAGCTGCTTAGCCTTCTCGATCTGTTCAGCCTTATCGATACGCAATTGGAGATCGCCGGTCCCTTGATGACCGATGTTCGTCACGTCGCGGGCAAACTGACAACCATCGGCCACGGCTGGATCGAGGTTCAGGTCGAGGAAGAGGTGCTTGGGGTAGACAGCGAGGCTGCAGAAGTTGTGTCTCGTGTGGAAAGCGATGTAGGTCGATAGGGGCTTGACCGCGACGTCACCACCAAGAGCCGCGAGGTAGGCAAAGAGCTCGTCGGCGATCGCGCGCAACTCACCGTCTGCTGTGGCGAGATGGTCTTCCGGCTTGGGCAGCACGTGGGACCGATTATTTGGCCGCTCGGCGTGACTGACGACCGTCCTCTTTTGCGCAGCCGCCTTGAGGATGAGCTGGGCCGTCTCATCGCCCTGCACATCGGGTCGAAAGACCTCGGAAACCAGCATCGTAGCGAGTTCCTGCGGGCTCACGTTATGACCGTGTCGCCGGCGCATCTCGAGGCGCAAGGCGTTGAGCACCTTCTGGTCGAGCAGCGCCTTGGCAATGTTGGTGCCGCAGAGGGCGGCTTTCTTTTCGTAGTAAGCATCGAGCTCGTTCGTGCGCTGCGCCTCGCTCGAGAGCAGGTAGAGCAGCTCGGCCTTCTTGGTCGGTGACATCTCCTCATCTAAGAGCGAGATCTCGAAGACCAGATCCTGGTTGACCGGTTTGGCAAAGACGACGCGGTAGACCTGCCAGTCGGCGCCGTTGGTGAGCACCACCCAGTCAACGCCCTCGTTGGCAGCATAGCTGACGGCCTGGTAGAGGTGCTTCGGCGACAGCTGGATAGCGACCGCCTTGACCTCGACAATGGCAAAGAGGCCCGTTTGCTGCTTGATCGCGAAGTCGCAGTACTGACCTTTGATCAAGTGTTCGCTAGTGAGGTCGGTGAAGGGATCCCAGCCGAGGGTCTCGTTTAGGATGGCACTGACGAGCAGGCGCGTGTCGGCTTCATTGACGGTGTTACTGCGCGCTTTGGCGGCGATCGGCTTGAACTTGCGCAGGCTCCTTTTGATCCGCTCTTTGGCCTTGTCTTGATAGACCGCCATGCTTCCCCTCCAGTTGCACGCTCGTGGCCGTGACGATCATCGTATCTGATTGGCGTCTCCGCTGCCGAGAGGTTCAAAGCAAACGAGTTTACTCGCCACTCGGCAGGTGGAGCACGCGGCGTGTCGTCTGCGACGATTTATCGTTGCCGATTGATGCGCTCATCGCGACGTGTGCTTGTCAGAATGTCGCCATGCATCAGTCTTGCTTGCCTTTCTGTCCCGGTTGCGGTCTAAGCTTAGAGAACAGGCTCTGAGGCCGAGCAGCCGACGAGCAAGGAGGCAAAACCAGGGAGGCATGCGATGATCTGCCCACACTGCGGCCACGAGGCGAGCGGCAACTTCTGCGCAACGTGCGGGGCGCCGCTCACGCCGCCGGCGGTCAAGGCGTCAGCGCCAACACCGCCGCGAGCTACCGCTCCTGCCGCCCCGGGCAGCTTTCTCTGTCCCGTCTGTCGGCAGACCAATCTGGAGCCGACGCTGGTGAAGACCGCCCTGGGCCTCCATCACCAGGCCGGCCTCAGCTGCTCCCACTGCGGCTCACTCTTACTCGAAGACAAAAACGATGCCAGCCGCCTTGAACTGGCAGAGACCCATGAGCCGTCATTACCGGCCTGGCAGACCTACGCCCATAAGACGCTTACAGCCGAGGAGTGGCAACGTATTGCCGCTGGTGGGGCCTCAGACGAGGAGCAGGCCAGACTCGATCTGGCCACAGAGCTGACCCTCCTGCGCCAAGGCCGCGTCACGATTACGGCCCCCAGTCAGACATCCCTGCTGCTCAAGGCGGGCGAACGCCTCCTGTTCGTCGTTCCGGCGATCACCTTGCGTGAGCCGCACAGTGTCTCAACCGGTTACTACGGTGGGCCCAGCCTGCACGTCGCCAAGGGTCTCACCCTGCGCACCGGCGCCTTTCGCGCTCAGAGCCATGAGGAACTCAAGGATATCGATCGTGGCAGCCTCAGCCTGACCAACAAGCGGCTCGTCTTTGCCGGCAAGCTACGCTCGCTTGAGGTTCCGCTGGCCAAGCTGACCTCGATCGAAGCCTACGCCGATGCGATTGCCATCCGTCGCGCCGGCTACGAAAAGACCGAGATCTTCTTTGGCTTTGGCGAGATCGCCTACACCTTCACGGTCGACGGCCGAAAGCACAGTGAGCCCTTCTCGGGGTTGATCTTCAAGTACGCAGTCGAGGGGCAACTGACGCAAGTGAACTCGGCAAAAGCGTAGGCGCTGCGTCGGCAAGCAGTCGGCGGCAGCGCCCTGTGCAGCGGAATGTGGCCGCGCACAGGTTAGCAAGTCAGGTGACGGCCAGGGGTGCGAAACGTCCCTTGTTGTGACCCTGCACGCCTGCGCTACCAAACAGACTAGACCGTGGCAAACGCAAATCCGCTCTAGTCAGGCTTCTGGGCGTGGCGCGGCAAACACCAGCCCGGCGATCAGTGCCGCCGCCCCTTCCTGCAGCGCCGGGATGGCATGCGAATCGACATCCGAGATGATCGCGGCTGTGGTGCAGCCCAAGCACTCATTGACGACCCCTGGTGTCGATGCCAACCAGCAAGCAACGCTCGACAGCGCCCGCTGTCCTGGTCGGGCGCTTACTTCTTCAGCAGCAGCGGCTCACCGCAGCAGGAGAGCGGCTCTGAACACGAACAGGCACCCTCCGGGCTGTCGGCGCAGGACTTAAGCACCTGGATCTCCAATCCGCAATCCTTGCAGACATACACCTCGCCGCTCTTCATCTCGCTGCATGATGCCATCGTCCTCACTCCTTTGTGCTTGCCGCTATGACGCGCTGGCTGAGACAGCCAGCCTCCAGTTCATTCCCCTGCGGCTCTCCAACCAAGCGAGGGTGCGAAAGTTACCTCTGTTGGCGAGCGCGAGACAGCTCCCGGCTGAGAAACAGAGAGGTGCAGGGAACTGGCCTCGTTCGTTCCCCAGCGCTCGCCGGGCGAACCGTCAACGCAGCGGAACGGCGAAGTCGCAATCGGGCAGGCTGTCGGCGGTCAGCGGTAGCTGAACAAGGAGGGTCACCCGCACACCGAGTTCACTCGGCTGCCGCTGCTCACCGGCGGCCCAGCTGCGCAGGGTCTCGGAGGCGGTCTGCCACTGCGCTACCGACAGCTGTGGTGCCGCTCCCAGGTGAACGAACGCTTCCTCGTGCACCGGTTCGCTGCGCAGAGTGAGTTCGCCAAGACGGGCCGCGTGCTCGCCGAACTCGCCGGTGGGCGCGCCGACGGCAGCTGGGAGGCTCGCCTGCGCAGACTCGCGCGTCGATCCACTGATCACTGATCCTCGACGACTTCGCCCTGTGCGCCTTCACTTCCAGCCAGGGTGACGACTTCTACGAGCTCGTCTGAGAACGCGCCGGGCAGGGCTCGTTCATCCTCACCGCCAACCGCTCACCGAAGGACTGATACGAGCTCTTCCCCAACGCGGTGGTCGCCGAGAGCGTGCTCGACCGGCTCGTGAACAGCTCCTACCACGTGCACAGGGAGGGCAAGAGCTTCCGGCCCGAGGGGCGACCGGGACAGGGCGGAAAGCTTGAGAAGGGAGGAGAGAAAGCGCAGAAGGAACGCACGAGAGCGGGTGGGGAATTGTTTGACGCCCGGGTGGGGAATTGCGTGACGTTCGACAGACGGCGCGGTGTAAACTGTACGCGCGTAGCGTCGCCCTCTGGACGCCAAGCATCCCCGGCTGCCAGATGATCCGCTCCTGTAAAGCCTTGACACCAGGCTGAGCCCCGTCTCCGTCGTCGAGGCGCTCGGGTGAGGGCACAAGCACATCAATTCACTCGTGACGGACAGGAGGTCCGCATGCAGAGCAAGCTCGTCGACGCCATCGGCCTCGCGTCGTCCCCGATCGCCGTCATCCTGACCGACGAGAAGCCCGAGGCCGCGCTGCAGTTCAAAAAGAACGGCTGGGGCTGTGTGGCGGCGAACATGCTCGGGGTGTCGAAGGGCAAGACGGCGGTGTTCGACCGGCAGAGCTACGGCTGCCCCGGCGGCGGGGTAGGTCTCGGCTTTGGCAACACTTACGAGCAGCGCTGCTTCGCGATCGACAAGCTGCTTTCGACCGGCGACCCAGAGGCCGCCCAGCAGTACCGCGCCGGCAGCCACATGGCCGAGGGCGAGCGCTTCTTCAAGATGCCCGAGCTCGTTCAGCAGTGGCTGCGCCGCTTGCCGATGACCGAGGTTCCCACCGCGTACGTCGTCATGAAGCCCTTGGAGCGCATCAGCGGATCCGACGCGCCCGAGCTCGTCGTCTTCCTCGTGAACCCCGATCAGCTGTCCGCCCTCATCGTCATGACCGACTTCTCGCGGGGCAGAGGCGAACCCGCGATCGCCCCCTACGGCGGAGCGTGCCAGTCGATCCTCTATGGCTACGCAGAGGCCAAGCGTGACGCGCCGAGAGGCGTAGTGGGCTTCTTCGACATCGCCCAGCGGAACCGGGTGCCGCGCGACATCCTCTCGTACACCGTGCCCTGGAAGCTGTTCCTGCAGATGGAAGCGGACGTCGAGGGCAGCTTTCTGGAGCTGGGGGACTGGCGGGAGCTGCGGGAGCGGCAGTAGGAGGCGCCGCTCATCGTGAGCTGGACCTGAACGGTCTGCTCCCGATGCAGCTCGCAGGCGGCGGCCGGCTGTACCCGTGCCGGCGGCGCTGAGGGCTTCTGTGACAGCGCCACGGGGGTGCAGGGCTGAACGTCTGACGCTACGACTGCCCTGCGAACACCAGGCCCGCGATCAGCGCCGCCGCCTCTTCCTGCAGGGCGGGGATGGCATGTGAGTAGGTATCGAGCGTGATCGAGACAGTGGCATGACCGAGCCTCTCGGAGACCACCTTGGGGTGAATGCCCGCCTGCAGAGCCAGAGTGGCATGGGTGTGGCGCAAATCGTGCAGTCTGATCTTCGGCAGCAGCGACCTCTTCACCGCCTGCCGCCAGTAGCGACTGACGCTCTCGGGATCGAGGGAGGCGCCGTTCTCGTAGGTGAAGACGTAGTCTGAGTCACTCCAGTTATCGCCCCACTGCTGCTGTTCAGCGAGCTGTCGGGCGGCCTGACCTTTAAGTACTTCAACGGTACCGGGATCGATGGCGATGACGCGTCGTCCCTTGGCCGTCTTCGGTTCAGAGATGATCACGCCGCGGCCATTGGGGATCAATGCCCGCCGCACGGCAAGTCTGCCCGCCTCAAGATCAACATCACTCCATCTCAGA
>JBKQWK010000018.1:0-62205 GCA_052139595.1 Thermoleophilia bacterium
CGGTCCGGTCAGCCTGCTGGCGCCCTTTCTTAACGCGCTCGCCTTGATCGATGTGCACTGCGGTGACTACGCTTCAGCAAGCGACCGCATCGACCAGTGCCTCGCTCTCTGTGACCGTTTTGGCTTCGCACACATCCGGCGCGCCACACAGGGCACGCACGGGCTTAACCTCCTTGCGCTGGGGCAGCGAGATCTGGGTCTCGCGCTCGTCGGGCAAGCCGCCTCTGACCCCGCCATCGAAGAGGATGCACTGTGCCTAGCCTCCGACCTCATCCGTCTGGGCACAGCGTGGCGGCGAGCCGGCAATGTGCAGCAGGCGATCCACTTCTACGAATCCGTGCTCGCCATCGACAATGTTGCGGCGTTTCCCACAGTTCACCTCAACTGCCAGGTTAATCTTGAGTACAGTCGCCGCCGTCTCGGCCAGAGCGCCGAGACGAGCGTCCTGGCCGAGATTGCGCAACGGGCCAGCGATATGAACCTGCAGTTCGTCAACCTGAAATCACAGTTTTTCGCCGCCTGTCTCGACTATGCGTTCGGGTCACGGCGCAACGCCCTCGACGCGCTCCTCGAACTGACACCAATGCAGCTGCAACTCGGGCACATCTCATTTCTGAGCAGCGAGCTGACGCTCCTGAATGAAATGACGTGTCGCCTGCTGGCAGCCGATTCGCGGCCGGAGGTCGTTGCCGGGTTGCTCGATGCCTTGGCGCGACATTGGGACGCGCCGTCGATGTTGTCGCAAGCGACGCGCATCTCGGAGTTTGTCGGCGTCCGCGCCCTGAGTGCAGCCAGACTCCACCTCACACCGGAACAGCAGAGCGAACTGGCACATGGTAGCGCCCGAAGCCGGTTTCCTGGTGTGCGCCGCCTCGCCGCAGAGATGCTGCACAGCGATGCATTGGGCGACTCACCATCGCGACGCGAACAGTTCCCCGAGCTCACTCGTCGCGAACGCGAGATTCTCGGCCTCATCGCCAGCGGGCACTCGAACCGTGAGCTGGCCGGTCAGCTCTGCCTCTCGCCGGCCACGGTAAAAACGCACGTGAATCACATCTTTACAAAACTGGGAGTTCACGACAGAGTTCAAGCAGTGCTTCTGTTCCACAGTCGCATGAGTGCGGATGCGGCTCAGGCGAACGTAAATCGACCCACCACCAGCAGCAAAGATACAACCAGGGAATGATTCACAGCCGTCACCCCTCCGCTAGCATCGCCATCAGGGAGTCAAACACCAGCAGAGGGGAAAGGTGGCATGGAAGCGTCAACATCGGTCATTTATGTCGAGTCGAACCATATGAGTCAGCGCAAACGCACGGTGATCGAGATCTTGCGCGAAAGTCCGGATTTCGTTTCCGGAGAGGTGATCAGCGACGTCCTCGGCATCTCGCGCAATGCCGTGCACAAACACGTCAAGTCGCTGAGGTATCGCGGCTATCGCATCCTTGGAATTTCGCATCGAGGCTACAAGCTCGAAGAAGAGCCCTGCCGCCTCGCCATGCCAGTGGTCGCCAAGTTGACCAGCGAGAGCGCCTTTGGTCACCGGTTCAGATACTACGATGAGATCGAATCGACGAACAGCGAGGCGCGCAATCTCGCTGCCGAGGGAGCCCCCCAAGGCACCGTGGTGATCGCTGAGTGCCAATCCGCCGGCAAGGGAAGACTGGGCAGGCGCTGGACCTCGCCGGCCGGCAAAGGACTGCTGCTCTCGGTCATCCTGCGGCCAAATCTGACCTTGAGTCAGGCTCACCTGCTCACGCTAGTGGCGGCCACAGCGGCGTGCGCCGGTATTGAACGGCAAACGAACATCCCCACGCGCATCAAGTGGCCCAATGATCTCTTCATCGAAAATAAGAAAGTCGGCGGCATTCTCCTAGAAACAGCCGGCGAGCGCGACGAGGTGGAGTGGATCGTCGTTGGCATCGGCATCAACGTCAACACCGAGTACAGCGAGCTGCCGGTCGCGCTGCGTCGGACGGCGGTTTCTCTCAAGATGGCCGGCGGTGCGCCCGTCGACCGTAGCGAGCTTCTGGCCAACGTGTTACTCAGCCTGGAAAGGGCATATGAAGACGCCGCCGCCAACGGTTTTGAGCGCGTCTTGCGCGAGTTCAGAGAGCGTGACTACCTGCTCAACAAGAGCGTGAGCGTGCAGACACGCGAAGGACCGGTCGTGGGTGCAGCAAGCGGCATTGACGAACACGGTGCCCTGCTCGTAGAACTGCCCCACCGCCAAATTCGCCGTTTCCATTCAGGTGAAGTCAGTCTGCGTTAGCTGGTACCCGAGAAGATACGAGCCGCAGCCGGCGGCTGTCGTTGACAGCCGCCGGCTGCGGCTCGTACAGTGTGGTTCTGCTCCACCGCAAACAGGCTCGACCATGTCTTCCCTCAGCGCACGACATCTCACCTACGCCGCCCTTTTCGCTGCACTGACAGCGGTGGGCGCCTTCATCTCCGTCCCCGTTGGCGCTGTGCCGTTTACGCTGCAGGTTGTCGTCGTGCTGCTCGCCGGCCTGCAGCTCGGCCCCTGGCTCGGCGCCCTCAGCATGTGCGCGTACCTCCTCGTCGGCATGGTCGCCCCCGTGTATGCCGGCGGAACGTCCGGCATAGGCGTCCTCTTCGGGCCAACCGGAGGCTACCTCTGGGGATTCGTCTTCGCTGCCTGGTCGGTGGGCTGGCTGCGTTCACGAATACGTGATCAGCGTTTACTGCCGACGGTCGCCATATCTTTGGCGGGCCTGCTGCCAATCTACGCCCTGGGAACACTGTGGTTGGCCACGCAGCAGCATATTGGCTGGTATGCGGCAATCGGCGTCGGCGTCGCTCCCTTCGTACTCTTCGACGCCGTCAAAACGCTGGTCGCTGCGCTCGCGGCGCGAGCGTTGACTAGCCTGCCTCTGGGTCTTCGCGAAGTGCTGCGACCCCGCTGAGGTCGGCCAGCGCATCGCCGCGTAAACGCAAGTTGATCCGTCCCCGCTGGTACTCATCCATGAAATCGGTCGACGTACCGTCGCGATAAGCAAGATCTTTGTCACGTAGCACGCCAGCGAGCACCTCGACGTACCGGCTATCGAGCGTCTTGCCGGCGAGCCCACGCAACTCCTTGAGCGCCTCAAAGGAGCTGAGCGCATCGTGGTACGGCCGGTTAGAGGTCATGGCGTGGTACGTGTCGGCCACGGCAAGGATCTTGCTCATCTCGGGAATCTCGTCGCCACTCACACCGTCAGGGTAGCCGCTGCCGTCCAGACGCTCATGATGGTAGCGCACGATCTGGGCGACATCCTGATAGGCGGCCAGATGCGAAAGAACCTCGGCCCCCTTGGCAGGATGCTGACGTATGAACGCCCACTCCTCCTCGTCGAGGGGACCGTCCTTGCGCAGAATGGCGTCGGGAGTACCAACCTTGCCGAGGTCGTGCAGAAGCCCGGCGAGATGCAGCGCCTCGGTGTCGGCTTCGGGCAATCCGATCGCCACGGCAATATCACGACAGTACATGGCCACGGCAGCAGAGTGACTGGCCGTGTACTCATCCTTGCTGTCGAGCAGCACCACCATCGCCGCGGCCAGACCAATGTTCATCTCAAGGTACTGGTCGGAGAGCTGCTTCTGCTTGGTCACAAGACGTCGCTCACGGAGCAGAAGCTTGAACATGTACTGACTGGCAAAGAGAGGCACAAACAGTAGAACAACGGCGACCATGCCGGACGTGGCCAAGAGAGCGGCCACCGTGAGTCCAAGCGCAGTCAGGATCGCCAGGGAGCGCAAGAACGGCAGGCTCTCCTCCCGCCAAAACTGCGTCATCGGCCGGCCATACTTCACCCGACCGCCAAGGCTGACAAGCATCGTGTTGGAAACCACTTGAAAGAGGTTGGCCAAGGCGCCAGCTACCAACAACTCCAACGTGATCTGATGCAGATTAAAAGAAAGGCTGCCGTGCAAGGAAACGAAAACAACCGCACCGAGAAAAGTCGCGATGACGTAATTCGTCACGTTGAAGGCCACCACGAAGAGAGAACTCTCGCGCCAGCACCCCCAAACACCGACAACCGCAGCAATTGCCATCGCCGGCACGGGACCGAGGAACATGATCCCGAGCAGGATAGGCAGATTGCTGGCAGCCAGCGTCGTCACTGAGGAGAGCTCGACGGCTAGCTCTTCGCCAATGATGGCGAGAAATGCGAGGAGCCCAACTTCCCAAAGTTGCGCGACAGTCGGCGACGCAAACCGGAACACCGTCAGCGAACAGACAACAAGTCCGGTCGAAACGGCAACCGCCGTTCCGACCAGAAACTTGAACTGCTGTCCCTCACCTACCAAGAATTACCTCTGGTCGCCACTAACAACTACTGTCGGCAAAAGCGGCGACGAGTTGAGCGAATTCTTGGCGCTAACCGGATGCCTAGTGAATCTTGCTGCTGCCGCCCGCAGTGACGAAAGCGAAGACCAAAGAGGAGAGGATTGAGCTGACCTTCTTCATGGTGCTTTATCCTAGTGAAGTTTGTAATAGCTGCGAATCATGGTTCCCCCTAAAGGTTGGCCGCCAACCTGCCGATAACTAGTGGTTGACGATTCGACTGCCGTCATGCTAATCGAGGCACAGCAGGCTCGCTCGACTTTTCCTTAGGACAAAGCGATCAACCTTTGCCGATCATATTGCCTAATTGGACAACACTTCTTCAAGGTAGGCTACACTTTCTCATCCTGATAGTGTGTGCTTGCCTTGGGAACTCGACCGGAGGGTGGCGGTGGAAGTAGACGCGGGCACGGCAGCCAAGCCTGCGCTGGGAGCGAATTTCGCTCTGCTCTGGGGAGGACAGTTCGTTTCACAGATGGGCGACCGCCTGGCGATGGTTGCCTTCCCGTGGCTGATCTACGGCAGCACGAAATCGGCATTTGGCACTGGCGTCGCCCTGGCCCTCTATACGCTGCCCTACGTATTTTTCGGGACCATTGCCGGGGTGGCCATCGATCGCTTCAACAAACGCTGGGTCATGATCATCTCCGACCTGACCCGTGCTGTTCTCGTTCTCGCCGTGCCGTTCGCCGCCACGCACTCGTTGCCACTCGTGTACGGGCTCGGCTTTCTGATCGCCAGCATCGGCGTATTCTTCGAGCCATGCAAACTTGCTGTGCTGCCTGATCTCGTCCCGAATCAGCTGCTCATGCGCGCCAACTCTCTCCTCTCGATGGCGGAAACGTTCACCGAGGTTGTTGGCTACGCGGTCGGCGGCTTTGTCGCCTACTATTTCAGTACTCGTATGACGTTCGGCATCGACGCCATCACCTTCGCCGCGTCGGCCGCGGCCTTGCTCGTCATGCGCTACGCTCCTCCATCTAAGCAGGTGGCGAGCGTGGTTGCAGTCGGCCTGCGAGGCGAGATTCGCGAGGGCGTCGGCTTCATTCGCGACAATCGGCCGATGCTCGTAAACACCGTACTCGTGCTTTTCGCGGCCGCCGGCTTGGGCGCCTGTTCGCCGCTCAGTTTCTTGTTTGCCGTGCGCGTAATCGGCGGTGGCGTCAGGACATTCGGCTTCTTCGAGGCGGCCATCGGCGCTGGCTTTCTCTGCGGATCGCTCGTTATGGCCGCACTATCCGCCCAAGTGCGGATTGGCCCTGCGACCACTTTCGGTCTCGCCGCAATGGGTATCGCCCTTGTCGCCGTGGCGCTGGCGCACTCCATGACCGTGGCGCTGGTGCCCTTTTTCATCGCCGGCACGGCGAACGCGGTGGCCATGATTTCGATCGATACCTTTTTCCAGCAGACGATCCCCGAGCACTTGCGCGGTCGGGTCTGGGGCGTGCGATTCACGTTGACGCAGACAGTACTTGCGCTGTCGATACTCGCTGGTGCCGCTGCCGCCAGCCTGTTCTCTCTGCGACTACTGTTCGTCGTCGCCGGGGCCATCATCGCATTACCTGGCCTGGCTGGTCTGCTGATCCCGCGCCTACGCTCAAGCTAGAGATCAAAGATGGAAAAGGGCAGCAAGCGCCGCCGCCGACAGGATGGCCGCGCGGGTGTGGTCTGAAGCACGCGAACATCTGGTGAATTTGACTGTTTTTGCGCTCTCAATCCTGTTCAGGCGGGCAGCTGGCTAGGGGGGCGGACCGCACATCTTCGATTCTCGCCTCGAGTTCAACAACCCTGTCGTCAGCGGCGACGCTGCCAGCGACCCTCACGCGCTTCCACTCACGATTCAGGACCGACGCGCCGGCGGCCAGACCGATCAGGGCGAGCACACCGCCAAGACTGATCGTGTAGCCGCCGATGAGGCTGTAGAGCAGCGGCGAGACGAGAGTGCCGATCAGCGCCGCCAACTGTGCCGCCGAACTCTCCAACCCCTGTACCGCCCCGATCCAGCGCGGCGGACTCACCTGCACGAGAAAGGCCTGCTTCGCGGGATAGGACCAGGCAACCGCCAGGCCCTCGAGAGCGTTGACGATGATAAACAGCCAGAGGTTGTGGGTCGTGCCATAGATGATCCAGGCGCCGGCCGAGAGCGCATAACCGGAGAACATCAACCAGAAGCGATTGCCGCGATCGGCGATCGAGCCGCCGACGAACGAGAGCAGCATCGGCAGACTGAAGACAATCCAGGTAGCACTGATGTAGGTCATCGTGGCGCCGAGGTGCTGCAGCCACAGACTCCACAAAACCTCAAAGCTGCCCATGGCGAAGTTGCTCGTTGCGGCGATGATGACGAAGATGGCCACGGGGCGCGAAACCAAGCTGCGTAGGGCCGGTCGCTCGGCCTTCTCGGCCCGTCGCTGCGCCGTGTGCGCCGGCTCCTTGATCGTGACCATGAGAACCACCGCAGTGACAGCGGAAAGCGCACTTCCGAAGAGGAAGATCGTGTAGAAGGCCCACTTGCCCTGCCCGCCGCCGAGAGCATAGAGCGGCGGCGCCAGGGCGGGACCGACGACAAGGCCGCCGAACTGGGCCGTCGTTAGCCAGCCGTACGCGCGACTGCGCGTCCGGTTGTCGCTAATGTCGGCGATGAACGCCTGGCTGGCCGGCCCCACAGCGGCCGCGCCAACACCTTCGAGCAGGCGAAAGACGGTAAACCAGGCCGCGTGAGTCGTGGTCACGAAGAGCAGTGTGGAAATGGCGTAGAGCCAGACCCCGATGACAATGATCGGCTTGCGCCCGACGGTGTCGCTGGCCCGGCCAAGAAGAGCGGAAAAAGCAAACGTGCCGACGTAGTAGGCGGCAGCGATGACGCCGATCAGCCACATCGAACTGTGTGCTTCTTCCCTGAGGAAGATGGGCAGGTAGGGCAGGATCGCGCCAAAACCAGACCAAGCGACAAAGCTCGCGACGCAGACGACGAACAGCTGCACCCTCGTACGCCGCTCGATCGCGGGGATGGGCAACGTATTGTTCATCAACGGTGGGCTCAAGAGTGCACTCGCTGTCGTCAACCGCGGCCGGGCTAGCGGTTGGCCAAGGGTATCACGACCGTGCGACGGCCAATAGGTACGTGCCGTCTGTCGGCGAGCAGGCGCCAAGCATCACCGAACGAAAGTTCGCCGTCTGTCATGAATGCGTGCGGCTGCCGTACCGTTCGACTCAGACGATGTGCGACGTGCGAGACGGCGGCCGGCGCCGGCGGCGCGGCGCGCAGCGCCGGCTAGAAGCGCCGCACCTCCCGATAGAGCGTGTCACGCTGCACCGGTTCACGACCGGCGGCGCGGATCACACGCACCATCTGTTCAACGTCGGCGAAGTTGGTCACTCCGGCGGCGCGCACCACATTCTCTTCGATCATCGTCGACCCCAAGTCATTGGCGCCGAAGGCAAGCGCCACCTGACCGAGCTTGAGCCCCTGCGTTACCCACGAAGCTTGAACGCTGGGGAAATTGTCGAGGTAGATGCGACTTACCGCCAGCAAGCGCAGGTAGTCCATGCCGGTGGCCGGCACATGACCTGTCTGCATGGCCGTGTGACCGGCTTGAAACGTCCAGGGGATGAACGCCGTGAAGCCGCCTGTCTCATCCTGCAAGTTGCGCAAACGGCGCAGGTGTTCGATGCGCTCGGCCGGCGTGTCGAGCGAGGCGAACATCATCGTCGCCGTCGTCGGCATGCCAAGGCTGTGCGCTTGCCGCATTACGTCAAGCCACACGTCGGTGGAGATCTTGTGCGGGCTAATAGCAGTGCGCACGCGGTCAGCGAGCACCTCTGCCCCGCCGCCGGGCAACGAGTCCAAGCCGGCTGCTTGCAGACGCCGCAGGGTCTCGACGGTGCTCAGGTCGCTGACTTCGGCGATGTGTGCCACCTCGGGCGGCGAGAGCGAATGATTGTGTACGGGATAGCGCTGCTTGATACCGCGAAAGAGATGCTCGTAGTAGTCGATGTGCAAGCCGGGATGCAAGCCACCTTGCATCATCACTGCCGTGCCGCCGAGCTCGAGCGTCTCCTTAATCTTGACGTAGATGTCGTCGTCTGAGAGCAGGTAGCCTTCGCCGCTGGCCGGAGTTTTGTAGAAAGCGCAGAACTTGCAGCCCGAGATGCAGTAGTTGGTGTAGTTGATGTTGCGATCAACGATGAAAGTAACGTCGTTAACCGGCCAGTGGCGGCGACGCTCGTCGTCGGCGCGGCGGCCCAGATCGAGCAGGTCAGCGCCGAGCAGCAGATCCAGTGCCTCCTGGTCGCCGAGCCGTGGACGACGCAACGGCGCTGGAGCAGAGCACAGCTTGTCGCCATGACTCATGGCGCGTCCAGCCCGTCGTTCAGACGAGGCACGGCATCGAGTTCGCCGATGGCAGCGGCGCGACGGTAGAACTCAAGAAGCCCCCGCCGGTACTCCGCCGTGAAGCCGAACTTGAGCTTGTCGAAATACTCCTCCAGGTAGGCGGCGCTGAAGTCGTAGAACTGCGCCGCCGCCGCCGCGGTCTCGCCTGGGCGAGCGGCACAGCGGTCACGCGAAGCCATGAGCGCCGCTTCAATCGCCCGCGCTTCATCCGGCCGCCGGTCGACAAAGGTTCGACGGGCAGCGCAGACCGCATAGACCATCGGCAGTCCAGTGACAAGACGCCATTCCTCACCAAGATCGTACTGGTGCGGGTAGACGCCATCGCGCAGAATGTGCAGCGCCTCATCGCCAATGAGCAGGAGGCCGCCAAAGTTGGCCAGCGTTTGCGCGAGAGGTCCTTGGCGCAGCGCAAACGAGGGCGCCAGATCCCACTCACGACAGAGCACCTTGAGCAGGCAGACCGTCGACGCACTCTTCTCGGTCAGCGCCACGCTGCCGAGCTGCTCACGCGACATCTGCGTGAACAGCTGGATCGAGTCGACGGCGCCGAACGAGCTGATGGAGATGCCCGGCAGGAGCGTGAGTTGCTCGGCATGGCGAGCGAACTCGATGGACGACGGTAGAGCCACGTCAATTTCGCCGTCAACGAGCAGGCGATTGAGTTGCGCCGGCGTACCGTCGACGATATCCGCCGCGAAACCAAGGCGAGCCAGCTCCTCCTCGAAGTGAGAGTACAGGGGAAAGCAGTTGACAAACTCGATGCGGCCCACTCGCGGGCGGGCCGCACGCCTATCCGTGCTCACGCCACCGCTCTGTCGTAGCGACGCACAACACCGTATAACGTGTCGCGCTCGACGGCGTTGCGGCCGGCCCCCTGGATCACACGCACGAGCTCCTCGCGGTCCAGCTCCTGACCGGTCTGCACACCGGCGGCGTGACTAATCTTTTCTTCGACCACTGTACCATCAAGGTCGTTGACGCCGAACGCCAGTGACACCTGAGCCAGCTTGAGACCAACATTGATCCAGAACGCCTTCACGTGCTTGAAATTATCGAGGACCAACCGACCGACCGAGAGCATCTTGAGGTCATCGTAGCCCGTCGGCCCAGGCAGCTCGCTGAGGCCCGTGTTGGCGGGCTGAAACGACAGCGGTATGAAGGCGTTGAAACCGCCCGTCTCATCCTGCAGCTCGCGCAAGCGCAGCAGGTGATCGGCCAGCTCAGCCGCCGTCTCGACATGGCCATAGAGCATGGTTGCGTTCGACTGCAGACCAACGCTGTGAGCGGCGCGCATGACATCGAGCCACCTCTGGCCGCTGATCTTGCGGTTGCAGATGAGATCGCGCACGCGGCCACTAAAAACCTCGGCCCCGCCGCCCGGCAGCGAGCCCAGACCCGCGTCTTTGAGTTCAGCCAGCACCATCGCAACCGGTTTGCCGGCGATTTTGGCAAAATGGGCTATCTCGCTGGCCGTAAACGCCTGGATGTGCACGTCGGGCGCCAGTTGCTTGAGCGCACGCATCATCTCGAGGTAGTAGTCGAACGGCAGGCTGGGGTGCTCGCCGCCGACAATGTGGATCTCGGTAACGCCGCTGGTCAGCGACTCTCGCGCCTTATCGACAACTTCGTCAACCGAGAGCGTGTATGCACCAACATCACCTTCGTCGTGGCTGAAGGCGCAGAAGAGGCAGCGATTACGACAGACGTTCGTGTGATTGATGTGGCGATTGGAAATGAAGTAAACATCGTCGCCGACCGCGCGTCGGCGCGCAAAATCGGCCATCGCGCCGAGAGCGAGGATGTCGTCCGAGCTAAGCAGGGCGACGGCGTCGCTTTCGCTCAGCCTGTCGCCGGAGAACACTTTGTCCCAGATGGGCGCGATGCCAGCCGAAGCCGCCAGCTCGGCGACGTGGTTTGCTTCCATGAAGTGAGCGCTCCTGCGCGCCTGCGGCACGCCGTAGTCTTAAGGTGATGTAGCGCCACGCCTGATGCGGCGAACAGCGCGACCTTTGCCACATTCATTGTACCCCGCCGACCTTCGGCGGGGATTGATCTGCGCCCTGCTCTGACGAATTCGCGCCCTGCCTTGATTGACGGTCAGCTGAAGCGCTCGACCACCCAGCCGGCGACGTCAGTGAGCAGTTCATGCTCCACCAGGTCGCTACAAAGCGCGAGATGTTCGCGAGCCGTCGCGATCTGCTCGAGCGCCGCCGCACGCGCTCGCTCTATGGCACCACTGGCGACGATGTCGGCGATCACGGCAGCAACATCGGCTCCAGTAGCAAGTGGACCTTGCAAACGGACACCAAGATGAGGCATCGTCCTCAACGCCATGATGACCGGCAAGGTTACCGTGCCGTCACGCAAGTCCGTGCCCAAGCGCTTGCCGGTCTTTGCTTCGTCGCCGGTGAGATCAAGGATGTCGTCAAAAATCTGAAAGGCGAGACCGAGCGAGCGCCCGTAGGCAGCGAGCCCCTCGACATCACTCTCGTCGGCATTCGAAACGATGGCGCCCAGGCTACACGCAGCAGCGAAAAGGTCGGCGGTTTTCAACTCGCAGCGACGCACGTAGTCGGCCGGCGAAAGATCCGTACGGTACGCCTCGTCCATCTGCAGTACCTCGCCGCGACTGAGTCCTTCTGCGACGCGACTAAGCAAGTCAACGACCCGTCCATCGCCGGATGCAACCAGTAACCCGAAGGCTTGGGCAAACAAGTAATTGCCGGCCGAGATCGCGAGCGGCACACCCATCTGGTGGGCAACCGTTGGCCGCCCGCGACGGAGGGCAGCTCCATCAAGCACGTCGTCGTGCACGAGCGTCGCCATGTGCAATAGCTCAACCGCAGCTGCGCCTCGATATGTAGCCGCAGAGAGCGTCCGATCACGACGCGCACTGAGCAGGACAAGCAGTGGACGGACCCGCTTGCCGCCGGCCGTCAACGTAACGGCACAGGCAGAGCCAAGTGTGCCAGGGCAATCACCGACGACCGTCTCAAGAAGCTCTTCGACGCGCTCGAGGCCACGTCGGTAGCGACGCTTTTGAGCGACCGAGCGCCAAGCAACGACGTCGGCCGGTTTCATCGTGTCGCCTCGCCCCCGCCTGCTCCGCCGCGCGCCGGCACGCGACCGACGTGCAGGGCAATGATGCCCATGCCAAAACGTCGGTAACGCACTTGTCGCAGCCCGGCGGCAACCATGAGGTCCGCCAATACGTCAGCTCGAGGAAAAGCACGGACCGACGCCGGCAAATAAGAATAGGCCTTCAGATCACCGGCGATCAGGCCGCCCAGCAATGGGACGCAGCGGTCGAACCAGAGAGCGTGGAACCGACGGCCGAAGGCGCCCGACGGTTGAGTGATCTCGAGGATCACGACGCGACCACCAGATGCGGAAACACGCACCATCTCGCTCAATGCCAGCGGCAGATCAGATACATTACGCACCCCGAAAGCAACGGTGACGGCACTGAACCGGCCGTTGGCGAATGGCAGCGCCAACAGGTCGCCGGCAACGAACTCAAGCGGAGCGCAACCATCGTCGGCCGCTACCTGCGCCTTGGCCCGGGCCAAGTCAAGCATGACGGCGCTGAAGTCGAGGCCAATAACCCCTGCCTGCGGATACCTTCGCGCCAGTGCCAAGGCAAGGTCGCCAGTGCCACAACAGACGTCCAGCGCCTGTTCGCCCGGACCCACGGCCGCCACGACCGCCGCCGCGCTGCGCCAGCGGCGGTCGAGCCCGGCCGTCATGAGCCGATTCATGAAGTCGTAACGGCCAGCAATAGCGCTAAACATCGCCGCAATACGCCCAGGGTCTCGATCGACTCCGGCCCCACCGGCCTGCGCAATCACGAAGCTGCACCCTCGTAAGTCGGGTACAGGTGCTGCGCAAAGCCAAGGCTCTGGAGAATCTTGCCGACAACGAAGTCGACGATGTCGGCGACTGTCTGTGGTCGACCGTAGAAACCAGGTGCCGGAGGCAGGATCACGGCACCGGCTTCAGCGACATCGAGCAGCCGACGCAGGTGCACCGTCGAGAGCGGCATCTCGCGCGGCACAAGAATCAGAGGCTTACGCTCCTTGAGAGCAACGTCAGCGGCGCGATGGATGAGATTGTGCCCCGCGCCCGTCGCAATGTGGGCAACGGTCGCCAGCGAGCAGGGGCAAATAACGGCGGCGTCCGGAAAGCTCGACCCACTGGCTGCGGAGCTCTCGAACTCGTCTGGATTGACGATAGCGACACTGCCAGCCCGCGCCCGCGTGAGAAATGCGTGCACCAACTCCTCACGTCCTTCGCCGGGCAAGGAAAGCTCGTGGCGCAAGACCAGCAGACCAGCGTCCGAGACGCACAGCGTGAGGTGGCAGCCAGCGCTAGTCAAGGCCTCAATCAGACGCAGCGCATACGCGGCGCCGCTGGCACCGGTAACGCCCAGAAACAGTGTCTGTGGCGGACTAGTCATGGATTGCAGTCTACCACCGGCCGACGGCACGGCCGACGGCGTCACGGCGCGCTGGTAACCCCGTCGTGGTGGCAACTGCCGCCATAGCAGCCCGTGGGGCCAGAGCCCGCATTACCATGGCACTTGACGCAAATTGCACCATTGGCCAGGACTTCAGCAGGGTGATTGGCGATGAAGCTCGCTGGGTGCGGCAAGACAACACCGTGACAGTCCGAACAGAAGGACGAGCTGTGACACTTGCTGCACAGGCCAGCGTTGTTGAGCGCGACCTGGCCATGTTGGGCAAGCCAATTGCTCGGATGCGGCATCGGCAACCCGTGGCAGCGCAGACAGCTGTTGGTGCCATGACACTTCACGCAGAGTGAGGGTGTCGCAGCACCGGCCTTCTCATGGCCAGTCGCGAGCCAGGTCGCAGGATGTGGCATTGCCAAGCCGTGACAACTGCTGCAGAACGTGGGGTCCTTCGCCTGATGGCACTTAACGCACGCGGTCTGACCGTGCTGCAGCGCATAGGCGCCGTGGGTACTGCTCCAGACGGCGGGATGGGGCATCTGCACGCCATTGTGGCACTTGCTGCAGAAGGAGGTCGAATGACAGCTCTGACAGTCCGTCGCGGTCAGATGAGTATTCATGGCAATGTGCACGGATCCCGGCGGAACACCATTGACATGGCAGATCGAGCACGTCTCCGGCTGATTGACGCCGTTGTGACAGGTGACGCAGACCGACATGACATTAACCGTGGGCCGGGAACCAAACGCGCCGGTCGTGCCATGGGCGACACCATCATGGCAGGTAACGCATTGGAAACCTGCTGCCTGTAAACCGATGTGATTCACGATGATGCCATTGACAACGACATTCTTGTCGATCTGACTCGCGGGATGGCATTGTACGCAGCTCTCGGTGCTCACAGTCGTGCTCAGCGGCTTCTGGTAGTTACCGGAGATATAGCTGATGAGATTGGCAACGCCCTGCAGATTCTCAATGAAGTAGCGGAAAGCTCCCGGCTTCGTGTGACACGCGAGGCAACCAACACCCGCCTTATAGTGGGCGGACGTTTCATAACTCTTGACCTCTGGGGCAAGAAGATGGCAGGTGCCACACGTTGACGTGCGAGTAGCGACCGCAAAAGCCACTACGGAAACCACGATGATGACAACCAGGCCCGCCAAAACGCCCCACAACCAGCGCCGGGGAATAACGACGTCGACGAGCGACCGACGGCGCGGCGATTTGCCGCCACCGCTGGGAGCCGGTGTACCGCCGGCAGCACCGGCCCGGCCGCCGGCGCTCAACGCTTCATCGCCGCCGCTCGGCGGCGACGCGTCGGCCGCGCCCTGCGACTCCGGCGGTTCGCCGGGACTCAACGGAGTCTTTTGCTCGTCAGTCATTTCTCAGAGCCCAGTTTGGCTCGGCGACGGAGACGGGCTGGGAGTCTGCGTGAAGAAACCATGCGCCGGAGGATTGCCGCTGGCGTGCTCTTCGTGACACGCCTGGCAGTTGGCCACGGAGTGACAGTTGAAGCATGTCTCATCGGATTTTGCCGCCGCAGCCGGATGCAGAGCGAGGAAATTGCTGGGATGTGGCATTGGCACCTGGTGACAGGCGACGCAATACGTCTTCGTGTCATGACAGAGGCTGCATGCCTTCTCGCCCAGTTTTTTCTCGACAAGCCCGTGTTGTTCCAGCCAGTTCGCCGGGTGTGGCATGACGACACCGTTGTGGCACGAGGAGCAGGCAGTCGCACTTGTATGGCAGGCTGTACAGGTCGACAGAATCCCGTTCGTGCCGTGAGTCTTGAGCCACAACGCGGCGTTATCGTGTGAAGCGGGTTCGGCCGGCGGCTTGTTGACATGGCAGAGGCTACAGCGGCTAACCGCGACGGCCCCATTGGCTGCTTTGTAGTGGTTGTTGTGGCAGACCAGGCACTGATCCATAGTCGGTGAGGTCCGCGCACCCACCGGAACCGCGTTTCCGTGCGCCACAGCGGAGTGGCACTGGACGCACTGGTAGCCGGCTTGAATGAACTGTTGATGGTCGACCCTGATGGTGAGATGTATGTGATTCACGGTGACAACGTTCACGTCGACGGTTCGAAAGAGCTGCTTGTCGGTGTGGCAACGCTCACACGAAGCATTCACCACAGAACCGAGGATTGGCTTTTCATAGTCACCGGTCAGCTGCTGGATCGGTTCTTCCAGTGCCTCAAGTTTGGCCGTGAGGAAGAAGAATGGACCCGGCTGGGTATGGCACTCTTCGCAGTTGATGCCGGCATGTGGCGACTGCTCGAGAGCCTGCACCGTCGCCTTCATGTTGTGACAACTCGAGCAGAAGCTCGCCGACGACGTGCTTGTCAAGGCGAAGCCAAGTGCCACCACGACGGCCGTCACCACAATCGTGATGACGATAAAGAAGCGTTTCGTAACGCGAATTGTCACGTACGCACGCCTCGCGCCATGATCTGCTGCTCGTGAAGCGAAATCAGCATGATCACAGCCCGCCGTTAAGTCCGCCGGGATAGGGATGCGTGTTGTGCACGGCGCTCAGATGACACAGCAGGCAGCTGTAACCGCCGGCGTGCTTTGCGGCACTGGAGTGACAGCGCAGGCAGGTACTCGTCGTCGGAATATTCATGCTCACACCGTGACAGGCGGTACACGCAGGCTTGACTGAGTCGTGATTTTGCATCCGTACGGCGATCTTGCCGTTATGACAGACCGTACAGCTCGCCAGTGGAACCGCTTTCACGGTGCCATGGTGATAGCCGTTCACATTGGGATGACAGGTGATACACGTGCCGAGATTCGTATAGTGGGCTTTGTGACAATCCGTGCACTTCGTATCTACTTTCGGCTTGGCGTTGTGGATAATCGCCGTGCCATGACAAGCCGGATTGGTGCACGACAGCGGATTCGCCTTGCTGTAACCAATGTTGGTGTGGCACTTCAAGCACACGGCTGGCGTCGCAGGGATGTTCATGCCGCTGTGGCACGACTGACAGGAGACACCGGCATGGGACACCTGAGCCACGGCATACTTGCCGTTATGACAGGTAGCGCAGGTCGGTGCTTTGAGGGTGACACCGCTGTGGTGCGGATCCCCACCGGGATTGGCAATAGACTGACTGACCGGGTGGCAGTCCGTGCAGGTTTTGCCATAACCGGACGCACCAAGGTGAGGTGAAGTGCCATGCGTGAATGGCGTGATGTAAAGCTTCAGGAGCGGATCCCAGAGATGGCACGTTGCTGAACAGCCGGCAGCCGTCTGGCCGGCAGATTGATCGGCACCCGGCTCATGGCACTGCCAGCAGTTCTGCCCGGCAGCTACCTGATAGCCCGTGTGACAGCTCTGGCAATTGGTATCGGTCGGCGTTGAGCCTGAATGGCAATCGGAACACTGCGTCGCGCCGTCGTGCGCCCACGTACTGAAAGCGTGTGCACTGCTTGCGCTGAAGGACAGTGCCGCACATGCGACAGCCAACGATGCTACCAATACTGCGATCAGACGCTTTACGTCGTGCGATCCCACGTCGAGTCTCACCCCCGCCCGGCAAACCAGGAGACTACGGACCAGACCATAAACACAGTCATTGCCACCGCGGCCAGACCAGCAACCACAGTGATGGTATACCAGATACCATTCGTAACGTGAGTGCGCCAGGTGATGCGACGCTCGACCAGCACCTCGTCGAGAGTACCCTCGCGCACGCGTTTGGCGTACTCAAGCGGACGCTCTTCCATGTAGTGCTCGAGCGGGAGCGAGCCGGTGAAAATGACCTTGTCGATGGGAAACGCACCCGGCTTGAGATGAGCACTAAAGAGATGCACGAAGATGAAAATCACGCCAGCGGCAAGCAGCGCTTCGTTGCCGTGGATGACGAGAGCGATATTGAGGAAAATGCCGGGCAGAATCCGAGTGGTGCCAATCGGGAACCACATCATGAACCCGGTGACGCCGATGATCACCGTGCCGGCTACGAGCGAGAGGAAGTCGAACTTCTCCCAATACGTGAAGCGCGCAAACTGCGGCCTAGGACCGCGGCCGAAAAACCAGACGAACATGCCCTTGAGATCTTCCCAGTCCTTCTTGGTGGGCAAAATCGAGTCTTGGTTGAAGAGACCCCGACCGCGGCGCTTGAACACCAGGATGGACATGGCGACCATCTCCGCCGTCCAGTAGAAGACGGTAAACAGGGCGGCAATGCGATGGTAGACGCCGGCGGCCGTGACCCCGCCCATGGCGTTCATGACCCACATCGCCCAACCGCTGTCTTTGTACTTCAAGGGCATACCCGTAAACACGAGTACGGTGAAGCTGACGAAGACAATGATGTGCATCCACCGATGAAAAGCACCGAAGCGCTTGTACTCGACGCTCACGCGTGCCGTGGTGGGCACAGTCGCGTCCTGACCGATGTTAGTAATCGTCTCGTCACTCATGATGTTTCCTGTAGCCACCAGACTTGATGCCGCGGTAAATGTACAGGACCGTGTGCACCCCACCAAACGTGAAGACCGTAGCGATAAGGACAGTGTATGCAAGCCAGACTAAGAACACGACGAGCGACGAGCGCGGACTACTCGGATCGATGTGAATGCGATAGCCAGTGAAGTTTGCGTTGGCACTGGGATGGCACTTGCGGCAAGTCGTGAGGATGTTCTGCTTGCTGATCGTGCTCGCCGGATTCGACGGCGGCAGAATTTTGTGGCCGCCGTGGCAGTCGATACAGACTGCTGCTTCCGTTTTGCCAAGCACAAACGCCTGGCCGTGATATTCGTTGAGGTAGGAGGCCTCGGCAGCCGGATGACAACGACCACACATCGTCAGCGATTGTTTGCGGTACGCCAGGCTGGCGACGTTCACTGTGTCGTGCGCGTCGTGGCAGTCGGCGCACCGCGGCGCCTTGGTCGAGTTCTCCTTGAGTACAAGCGTGCCGTGAAACGAACCCTTGTACATGGAAAACTCGCTGGCGTGACAGTACGAGCACGAGGTGAGCTTGGCCATCTCGAGCCAGCCGGAGGTCTCGGCGGCGGTGTGCTTGTCGGCCCTGAAGCCAATGTGGCAACTCGTGCAGTCGAGTTCGCCGTGGAGCGATGAGTTGTACACGGCCGCGTTCACATAGATGCTTTTCTTGACCCCGTTGACCATAATCATCGTCTTCTTGGCACTCTGCACACCGTGACAGGCTAAACACGCCTGATTCTGCGTTGCCGGCGTAAGCGCCTGTGCATGCGCCGGCGCAGCGAAGAAGAGACCGGCGGCGCAGACACCGGCAACGACGAGCAAGACAATACCAGCGATGATGATGCGTGCTCTACTCACGGCGTGATCCCCATCTTGCTATGACAGGCATCGCAGTACGACTGCTGATGGCAGACCAAGCACGACGCGCTGTTCTGGACGGCCACCGGCCCATGCGTGGTCACCCAATTCGCCGGATGATTCACTTGGTGGCACTTTTGGCAGAAGGTCTGGTAGTTGTGACAGCCGAGACACGAGGCTGGATCAGCCTTGGCTGGACCGGCGTGCGTATAGCTCCACGTACCGCTGAAGTGGTCAGCCGGTGGCTTGGCGTGACAAGCACCGCAAAATGCGGCCTCGTCGTGATGACATGTCAGACAGCTGGCCGGATTGGCAAGCGCCTGCTTGCCGTGCAGCGCGATGTAGTTGGCGGGATGGACGTTCTTCGGTGGCGGCGTTGTATGACAGAACGAACACTGGTTCTGCTGAATCTGCTGGCTGTGACACATGGAGCAGATGGTCATGGAAACTGTCGTCGCTTGCCCAGGCTTGGCGTGCGACACCTCGTTGTGACAGTCGACACACGTCAGGTTGGCCAGATTCAGGTGAATCTGGTGCGAGAAGCGAATATCGGTCTGCGAGGGGCCCAGATTCTTCACGTTGTGACAGCTCGTACAGTTGGCGTTCGAGGGCAGCTGCTGTTTGGCTGATACGTTCGTCATATCCAAGTACGTGGCCCAAATGTTGACCCACTCTTTGGTACGCCACTTGATCGACGCGAACAGGCCCGGAGGGACGTGACAGCTGACGCAGGCGACGTTGGCGTGCACAGAGTGCTCCAACGTCGCCTGGTAGGGCTTCATCTGGTGGCAGCTCGCGCAGTAGGACGTCGACGAGGTGAGGTGCACCGGCACATAGACGACGACCGCAACGACCAGGACTGCCGCCAGAACAGCAACAATGATGAACCAGGTTGAGCGATACCAGGGCTTATGCTGCGCACCAGCCTTCTGGCTTGACGAATCGTCGCTCACTCGATAATCCCCTGTGGCTCCTCGTACCGACTGATGAACCGGCATCCCCAGAACTCTGTGCCGAAACCGGTTGTGACAGCCGGCACATTGTACCACGAAGGGTATTCGTCGGCGACAACTTCATTCCTACCCCAGGATCCTCCGACGGCAAGCCAACATCGACCAGCTACGGCTTGGCTTGAAGAGGGGCGATAGCAACCGCCGTCTGCGTCAGGACGCGTCAGGCAAGCAGCGCCGCGACAACCGCCACGACGCCATACAGAATGCCTACCACACTGTTGGTCGTCATGAAGCTCATGCCAACGCGGTCCAGACCGCGACGGGCGATGTCGATGTTTGACCAGGCCAAGAGGGCGACGACCACAGTCATGCCGGCGAAGTACGCCACGGGCAAGTGCAGCAAGCCGCCGACGATAAACAGCAACGCCAGCGCGGCCAGATGTGACAGCGCCGCGACCCGCAGAGCGCCCCGCTCGCCGAGGCTGACCGGGATCGAGTGGATGCCCTCGCGACGGTCGACGTCGAGGTCGAAGATGGCATAGATGATGTCGAAACCACCGATCCACAGACCGACGGCAAGAAACAGGAGCACAGGTGGCCATGAGATGTGGCCGCTCACCGCAAGCCATGCCGCTGCAGGAGCGAGCCCGTCGGTCAGGCCAAGGCCGTAGTGGCAGAAAGCAGTGAAACGTTTCAGATAGGGATACAAGACGAAGGCCAACACCGGGATCGGCCACAGGTACCGACAGGGGTGTGAGAGGTTGAAGGCGGCGAGCACGAGAACGGCCACGGATGCCAGCGTGAACAGAATCACTTCGCCGCGACGCAGGCGGCCTGCCGGCAGCTCACGCGCCGCCGTGCGCGGATTGCGCGCATCGATCTCGGCGTCGATGAGACGGTTAAGCGCCATCGCCGCGCTGCGGGCACCGATCATGGCAACGGTAATCCAGATGAGGTTGGTCCAGCCAGGCCAGCCGGGGCGAGCCAGAAAAGCACCGGCGTACGCGAACGGCAGAGCAAAAACGCTGTGCTCAACCTTTATCAGACGTGCGAACAGGCCGGGCTTAGCCACCAGCCCGGCGGCCGCAGGCGAAACCGACATGAAAAAGGCGGTCGCTACTCGGCTGGTTCGCGGCCAAAGCGTGCCACGACGAAACCAGCGATGCCGACGAGTACGGCAAAGGCGCCGATAACAAAGATGATGGAGTAGAGAAGCATGCTTTCCGGTCGAGATCCGCCAAGGTAGGCACTGACTGACCAGGTGATGACGGCCAGCGCCCAATTGGCGATGGACAAGATCCAGAAGCGTCGTGCAACGTGGTATCTGTGAGTTTCAGCCATCAATCTCCTTCCCTTTCGCCAGTGTAGCCAGCAACACCAGGGCAGTAAAGCAGGCCGTTACGAGAACGGCAGGTCGAATTCTCCCCAACGTGCCGTAACACGAGCAACGACGCCAGGGTCCATGACAAGTTCGTCGGGCCACTCGCGTGCGTGTCCCTCTGCCGGCCAGGTCTTGGTGGCATCGATACCCATTTTGCCGCCGTACCGCGCCGTCGGGCTGGAATGGTCAAGAACATCGAGCGGACCATCAACGATGAGGCAGTCACGTCGCGGGTCAACATTGTTGAACACGCGCCACATGACCTCGCTGTAATCGTGCACATTCACATGCTCATCGACGACGACGATGAACTTCGTGAACATCATCTGTCCCATGCCCCACACGGCGCTCATGATCTTGCGCGCCTGGCCGGGGTAGACCTTTCTGATGCTGATGATGGCGCAGTCGTGAAAGACACCCTCGATGGGCAGATCCATATCGACAATCTCGGGCTGTACGAGGCGCAGCAGCGGCAGAAAGAGCCGCTCCGTCGCCTTGCCCAGATATGCGTCCTCCATCGGTGGCTTGCCAACGATCGTCGCCGGATAGATCGCGTCGGGCCGCATGCTCATGTGCGTCAGGTGAAACACCGGGTACTCGTCGGCCAAGGAGTAATAGCCGGTGTGATCCCCGAACGGTCCTTCGCGGCGCAGCTCACCTTTTTGTACGTACCCTTCGAGCACAATCTCAGCCTCGGCGGGCACGTCGAGGTCGACGGTCGCGCAGTGGACCACGTCAACCGGCTCGCCGCGCAGAAAGCCGGCAAACATGAGTTCATCGATTCCTGGCGGTAGAGGCGCCGTCGCTGCATAGGTGACAACGGGATCGGTGCCGAGCGCAACAGCGACTTCAAGGCGATCGCCGGCAGCGCGAAAGTTGGCGGCACCATCGTGATGCAGATGCCAATGCATGCCGGTCGTCCGTTCGTCGTGAACCTGCAGGCGATACATGCCGGCGTTGCGCCGACCGTGAGCGTCCTTTGTGAAAACGACGGGCAAGGTGATGAACGGTCCGCCATCCGCTGGCCACGTGGTGAGAACGGGCAAGCGACTCAAGTCCGGCGGGTTAACCGGAACACTCTGCCAAGCGGCCTTCTTTGCTGTCCGCGGTGAGTAAGAGGCAAGCTCGCGAAGCTGGCTGAGCGCTTTGACTTTACCGACGAGGCCACTGGGCACTTGCAGATCAAACAGACGAGCGATTCGCTCTGCGACCTCGTCCAGCGGAGATCCCAAAGCCAGCTCAAGGCGCCGCATCGATCCGAACTGATTCATGAGCACCGGCAGTTCGCTGCCCTTTGCCCGGGCAAAGTACAGTGCCGGGCCATGGGCCTTGCTCGCCCGATCCGCGATCTCGGCCATTTCAAAACGCGGATCGACAGCGGCAGTTATGTTGGCAAGCTCGCCCTCGCGGGCCAGAAGTTCAACGAACGCGTGCAGATCCATCAGGCGGCACCGGCCACGCTGGCGCGCAGCCAGAGATCGGGGCCAATGGTGTCACCACGGAGAAAGGCGGCCAGTGGTCGCCGATCGCTAACTGCCAACTCGCGCACGCAGGTGCGCGCGGCCTGCGCCAGTGCCGTCGAACTGCCGTCGACGAGTTCGTGAACATGCGCAAACAGCGCCAGAGCGGGGCCGACGGCAGCACCGGCACGCAGGGCGCCGATGGCGGCCACGGTGACGACCCAGAGGTCGTCATCGTGGCTGAACGGCGCCTCGACTGCACGCAAGCAGGCGCACGACGCCATGAGCCGCGCGAGCAGGTCGACGGCGGCAATATCGTGTCGACCCGCAACCAGGCGCAAACCACGTGCATAGAAGAAATCACCAGCCAGCAGGCTCATCTCGCGACTCGCGGAGCGCAGCAGACGACCATGACGATAGTGCAGCAGGTAGCCCTCGTGGATGAGTTCGAAGGCCAGCGCGTCGTCAACGGCTGCCGGCGCCAGGGCGACAAGCAGCGGTCCGTACAGCAGCGGCACGGCGCCGGTGACTGCCGGCGCGGCCACCTGCAGGTCAGTGGCCGCTGCCGCTAGACCTGCCTGCAATGACTCGTCAGCTACGCTGCTCACATTCCGTGCCCAGATAGAACGAGAGGAACATGAGTTCGCTGGAAAGGTCAACCTGGCGCAGAACGACCTCTTTGGGCGTGGAGACTCGCACTGGCGCGAAGTTGAGAATCGCCTTGACACCGGCAGCAACGATACGGTCGATCGTCGCCTGGGCGGCATGCGCCGGCACCGTGACCATGGCGATGTCGACATGCTGCGTGGTACAGAATTCTTCTAGCTCGGTGATGCTGCGCACGCGGCCAGAGCCGTAACTAGCGCCGATCACCCGCGCCGAACTGTCGAACATGGCCACCAGACGGTAGCCCTGCTCGCTGAAGCCGCGGTAGCGGGCCAGAGCGGTGCCAAGCAGGCCAGCGCCGATAATGGCCACGTTCCAGGTCGTGTTGAGGCCCAGGCGACACGTGATCTCCTCGATAAGGCGCGGTATCTCGTAGCCGACGCCGCGCGTGCCAAACTCACCGAAGTACGAGAAATCCTTGCGGATCTGCGCCGCGTTGAGATCGATCATCTCGGCCAGATCTTTGCTCGAGATCCTCTCGGTCCCGTGCGCATTCAACTCGCGCAGCTTGCGCAGGTACAGGGCCAAGCGGGGAACGGTCACCGTGGGGACACTGTTCTTGTCGATGTTGCGCGCCATACGCTTCCCCCAGCCTACAGTTGCTTGAAGAACGCCACGGCCGCCTGCCGGGCGCGCTCGATATCCGCTTCAGTGTGAGCCAGCGACACCATCGCCGCCTCGAACTGTGATGGCCCTAAGTAGATGCCCTGACCAAGCATCGCATGCCAGTAGCGCGCAAACAGTTCCGTGTCGGCCTTTCGAGCACTGGCAAAATTGGTTACCGGCTCCCCGCTAAAGAAGAGCGTCAGCATAGCACCGACCTGATTGAGCGTCGCCGGTACACCGGCTGCCTCGACAGCATGCAGCAATCCCTCAGCGAAACGGTTGGCACTCGCTTCGAGGCGCTCGTAGACGCCGTTTTCGGCGAGAACCGCCAGGGTGGCCAGACCGGCAGCCATGGCCAGCGGATTGCCCGACAGCGTGCCGGCCTGGTAGGTTGCCCCGAGGGGGGCCACCGTCTGCATGAGTTCACGGCGACCACCAAACGCGCCCACCGGCAGCCCGCCGCCGATGATCTTGCCCAGCGTCGTCATGTCTGGCACGACGCCAAATCGGCCTTGAGCGCCGCTCCAGCCGACACGAAAGCCGGTGATGACCTCATCGAAAATGAGGACAGCGCCGTAGCGGGTGCACAGATCACGACACGCCTCGAGAAAACCGGGCTGCGGCGGTATCACGCCCATATTGCCGGCGACAGGTTCGACGATAAGGCCGGCGATCTGTTCACCTTCGCCGGCAAACAGCTCCTTGAGGTGTTCGACGTCGTTGTACTCGACCAGCAGCGTGTCGGCCGTGGTGCCTTTGGTGACGCCGGGGCTATCAGGCAAGGCCAAGGTGATCACACCACTGCCGGCAGCGGCCAGAAAGCCGTCGGAGTGGCCATGGTAGCAGCCAACGAACTTGACGATTTTCTCGCGCCCAGTGAAGCCGCGGGCAACGCGCACGGCACTCATCGTCGCCTCAGTGCCCGAATTGACCATACGCACCATCTCGACCGATGGCAGTGCCGCGCAGATCACGTCTGCCAAGCGAACTTCGAGTTCGGTGGGAGCGCCAAAGCTGGTGCCACGGTCAAGAGTAGCGTGCAGCTGCTCAAGCACGGCGGGGTGGCCCCAACCGAGGATCATCGGCCCCCACGAGCCGACGAAGTCGACGAACTCGTTGCCATCGACGTCCCAAATGTGACTGCCCCGCGCATGGTCAATGAACAGCGGGTAGGGCATGCCGACGCCCTTCATTGCCCGCACCGGAGAATTGACGCCGCCCGGTATAACGAGCTGCGCTTCAGAAAAAAGACGTTTCGACGTTTCAGTATTCACGAGCCCCTCCACCAGAGCAGCCGCTGTTGCTCGTACATAATACTTGCATCGCGGCGAGAACGGGTGGAGAACCGGTGCAAGTGATCACAAGTGCGCTCACACGCCGTTCAGCGCGACCCGCCCCGAAGGCAACTCTCACCCTCGACTTCAGGGTCAGCGCTACCATTGTCCTGACGCCGGTTGCGCTCAGCTGGACTGTGCCACATACCCCTGTGGCACGTAAGCGCAATAGGGCTCCTCCGCCATGTAGTCGCCGGTGCATTCGTAGGCTCGGGCGCGACAGCCGCCGCAAACCTTCTTGTACTCGCAGGCACCACATTTACCGGTGAGCTGACTCAAGTCGCGCAAGCGCACGAACAACGGCGAGTGCTGCCAGATTTCGGCAAACGGTTGCTCGCGGATGTCACCGGCGACCTTGTCGAAGTAGCCGCACGGCTGCACTTGGCCGGTATGCGAGATGAAGCAGAAACCGACGCCGGCCAGACAGCCACGACTGAGAGTGTTCATACCGCCATGCGAATGCGGGTGCACTTCGATCTTCCTGCCCTCAGCTTTGGCACGCTGGCGCATCACGCGCCAGTAGTGCGGCACGTCGGTCGGCTTGAAGAAAAGCTCTGACGTCTGCTGCGCGTCGTACATCCAGTTCAGTGCTTTCTCGTACTCTTCGGGCGGCAACTCCTGCTCTTCGAGTTCTTTGCCGCGACCTGTGGGCACCAGCATGAAGGGATGAAAGCTCACGGCACCAAGTTTGGTGGCGAGATCAAGAAGGGCCGGCAGATAGTGCACGTTGAGCTTGGTGATGGTGCTGTTAATCTGCACCTCCACGCCAGCAGCAAGTGCGTTCTGAATACCGCGCACGGCACCATCAAAAGCCCCCGGCACGCCGCGAAACTCGTCGTGCTCGGCAGCGGTCGGAAAATCGATGCTGACGCTGATGCGGCCGATGCCAATTTCGTGCATGCGGGCAGCAACTTCAGGTGTGATGAGGGTGCCGTTGGGCGACATGACTACGCGAAGACCACGCTGCCTGGCATGGACGGCGATGTCGAAGACGTCGGCGCGCATGAGTGGGTCGCCACCGGTGAGAATGAGGATCGGGCTGGCAAAGGCAGCAATCTGATCAACCAGGGCGAGCGCTTCGGCCGTGCTCAACTCGCCCTCGTACGGACCGCGTACGGCAGACGCGCGGCAGTGCACGCAGGCGAGGTTACAGCTGCGCGTGACCTCCCAAGCGATAACGCGGGGCAGCGAGTCTGCGAGCTGGGCGCCACTCCTGTGGGCTCGCGACTCGTCGGGCGGCGATCGGCGATCATTGGACTGCATGCGAATCCGTTTCAGGTTGAGGTGGTCAAAGACGCAAATAAACAATGCCTTACTAGTGAAAATATGGACAAAGTATGACGTGGCCAGGCAGGCGCTGCAAGAACAGGACCGTTAGGAGCCCTCATCATGCCGTCGCCGCAGCCGCCCGCCGACGCCTCAGCCAAGCCAGCGACAGACGTCTTTGGCGTGGTAGGTGAGGATCAGGTCCGCGCCGGCGCGCTTGATGCCGGTCAGCGCCTCAAGGACACAGCGCTCCTCGTCGAGCCAGCCCCTCTCAGCAGCGGCCTTGATCATGCTGTACTCACCGCTGACGCTGTAGGCCGCCAGAGGGAACTTCGTCTCGGTCTTGATCGCTTTAACGATGTCGAGATACGGCAGTGCCGGCTTCACCATGACAATGTCGGCGCCTTCTTCGATGTCGAGCAGGGCCTCGCGCACGGCCTCTTCGCCATTGGCGGGATCCATCTGGTAGGTGCGCCGGTCACCGAAAGCCGGCGTCGACTCGGCCGCTTCGCGAAACGGCCCGTAAAAGCCCGAGGCGAACTTGCTTGAATAGGCCATGATGATCGTGTCGATGTGGCCCTCATCGTCGAGGGCGTTGCGAATCGCCGCCACACGCCCGTCCATCATGTCGCTCGGCGCCACCATGTCGGCCCCAGCCTCGGCGTGCGTGATCGCCGTCTTAGCGAGCAGCTCCAGCGTGATGTCGTTGACGATCTCGCCGTCGTGGACAACGCCGCAGTGGCCGTGGTCCATGTACTCGCACAGACAGACGTCGGTGATGACGACAAGCTCGGGCACTTCCTGTTTGATCGCCTTGACGGCCATCTGCACGATGCCCTCGGGATCGTAGGCGCTGCTGGCAGCCGAATCTTTGTGGTCAGGCAGGCCAAAGAGGATGATTGCCGGGATGCCCAGCGATTTGACCTCGCGCACTTCGGCCAGCAGGTTGCTGATCGACAGCTGGAAGCAGCCGGGCATCGACGCAATGGGGTTCTTGACGTTCTCACCGTGGGTGACAAAGAGCGGGTAAATAAGGTCGTTCGGCGTGAGCACCGTCTCGCGTACCATGTCACGGATGATCGGCGTGCGGCGCAGTCGCCTCATGCGGTAGCTAGGGTAGTACATTCGGTTGGATCCTTTCGTAGGACGGAGTCGTCGCTGCAGTAGTTCTGCCCGCAATCTACTCCTGCCAGAGCGACCGAGGCAAGACGTGTGGCGCAGCGGCCACACGGAGCAACGGTATAGCAGTGGCGCGGTAGCCACGCACGGCGGCGGCAGCGGCAGCCGGCGACGACCGCCGCCCGACATGTGAGAGCACGCCCGGCCGTCACGGCAGCGGCGTATCGTCGGCTCTACGTTTCAGTCAGCGCGAGCGCTGTCTTCACGACGGCCAGAACCGATTCGCGGTCACGGAGGCTGCAGTGCACAACCGGGACATCGGCGGAGAGACCAAGCACCGTGCGCACGACGCCAGCACTGACCGCCTCGTCACTGGTCGAGACGTAGGTTGCGACGACCAAAGGCGCCGTGCCGAGGCCGTGGACAAAGGCAAGATCGCGCTTAGTAGCCCGCAAGCTGTCGTCAGAGTTGGCGTTGGCGAGGAGGATGAAGACCGCACTTTCGCTGGCCAGACGCCGCCACGCCTCGTCCGGCGACGAGGTACTGGCGGTGAAAATGAGAGACTCTTGAGAGGCGCGATGGCCATTTTCAGCGTCGCTGGCTGCGCCCGCACTGAGTGGCGGCACGCTAGCGGCATAGATCGGGATCTCGATCTCTTTCTCGTCAATCATCTCGACCCGTAGATGCTTGATCACATTGCCGTTCGTCAGGGTGTTAAGAAACACTTCGTTGTAGATGTCGATGGGGCCCCGGATGACAATGGCACGGTTCTTGCCGATGCCCTCGATAACCGGCTCCGAGACGGTGAGCAAGCCACCCGAGTAAAGGCTGTAGATGGCCTTGGCGGCATAAAACCGGTCCAGCCCACAGTCGCGCACGACGGTGTTGATGTCACGGCGACCATCGACGCGGCAGATTACGCACCATTCGTCCGCTGTCAGCTTCACTGTGTCACGCACCTGCACACGTTCGTCGTAATTGAGGTGCGGCACACGTTCCAGTGAGCCTAGAGTTGCGGCAATGCGTTCCCATTCATCGACCCGCCGGCAGCCCTCCATGATCACGTCCTCGACGTTCATGGCGACAAGAATGTCTTCCTCGTCGCCCGTCGTGTCGACAGCAAACTCGAATTCACCCTCGGTCCAGCTGAAACAGGTGAAGGCGGCGTCTTCAATCTGCGCCCGCACCGCCAGCTCGAGACTGGCGCGGTCGATCAACCCCGTGGCGAGGAGGATGGTGCCCAACCGTGCCTCGCTGCCGTTCGCCTCTTGCTGGGCGAGAGCGGCCTTCAGTTGCGCCGACGTCAGCTTGCCGGCTTTGATCAGGCGCTCGCCGACGGGCAGCGCCTGCGGCACCGTGAAGGCGTACGAGATCAGACCGTTGCGGAACGAAATGCGGCCCCACTCCTGCTCGCGCCGAATGGTAAGCGCGCCAGTTTTGGCACTCATCTTCACGAGCTGAAAGATATTGGGCAGACTGAACTCTTTGAGGTTGCCTTGGAGGAGCAAACTCACCCTTCCTGTCGTTGCCGTCGGTCAGCGGAACGAACGCCAAGCTGGGCGCCACACGTCGTGGTCCTCGCCGCCAAGCGGGATACAGTCATCATCGGTACATCCGCGGTGAGGATTAAGCCTGCTCGTCCTATCGGACGATCTGTGTGGTGCGCAGGACCGACGTATTGCGCACGAGCAACAGGTTGCGCCCAACCCGGGTCTGCGCGTTGCCCGCTTGATCGGTCGCATAGATGTAGAAATGATACGTTCCCGCCGGCAATGTGCAGTAAAAGCTGGCCGCAAGTCGCTTGTTGACCGGCACCGTGCCGACCACCTTTTTGACGAGACGATCAGCAGCATTGCACACTCTGATCATCACCGTCGCCGTCGGGCTGCCGGGGCGCGGATCGCTGATGTAGTACAAGAGCGATGCCGTGTGACCGCGCACGACACTGGCCAGCCAGTTGGCGATCGGCGTCGGCTGGCGAGTGTCGATGTTGACGGTGCAGATCCGCGCGCGCTCAAGGTTGCCAACCTTATCGGCAGAGCGATAAAGAATCTTGTGGGTGCCGTCATTGGCATGATCACGCGGCGCCGGAATCACAAGAGACGTGCCCTTTGTCCAGGTCGCGCCGTTATCCAGTGAGTACTCGGTGTAGGCCACGCCTTGGCCGCCCGGATTATCGATCGCCGTGAAGGTCAACGGCACCGGCTTGCTGTGCCAGAGACTACCGGCGCCGGCGACTTTGGTGACCGGCGGCGTGACGTCGCTGGTAACGAAGAAGCTCGCACCGTCGCTGCCGAGCGCCGACGTGTTCGCCTCCGGGACATTGAGGTCGGATGCCATGCTGATCTGCGACCAGTTGAAGGCGCTGATCGGCGAGCCGTTGAAGGCGCAGGCGCTAAAATTGACGAGGCCGAAATTGGCCAGCGGCAATACGCCGCCGGCCCAGGGAGCCTCTGTAATCACCTCAGCCGAGTAATCGTGAGCCACATTGCCAGACGGCACGAGAGTCGTCTTCGTGAACGACACCCCGGTGGTGTGGTCAACAAGCGAAAGGGTAAACGTAGCCGGGGCGGGAGCTGAAATTGGATTGGCAACCACGCTGCCGGTCAGCACATCGCCGGGACGGATGATCATTGGGATTGTGACCGGAGGGGCGGGATACATCTCGTACCAGGCGTCGTACAGGACCATTCCGCCCTGGACGTACCCCTCCGTGCCGATCTGCTCGACCGTGCTGCTGTAGAGCGGGTTGCTGTTGCTGCCGCTGTCGCCGTCAAGGCCAACCCAGAAATCGGCGTAGGCCTCGACGGTGCCAAGGGAAACGATTTTCGGCTGCGTCCAGGTAGCCGTGACTGAGGTGAACGGGAGCGGGTTAACGTCGTCAGTGGCGTCGTAGCCGGCCCAGTTCGTCGATGAACCGGCAGCGCCAAGAATCGGATGCGTATGCCCGAGCGGCAGAGTCGCCGCCGCGGCCGAAGGCAGCCAGGCGACGATCAGAAGGGCGAGAACGGCAGCAGCGCCGCCCCGGATTATGCTGTGCACGCCACTTGTCACCGCCACTCACCCGCGTCCGGCTGCACGCCGACAGCAAGAATGCCATCAGTGCACAGTGGCGCGACCCTCCCCGCCGTTGCTGAACTCGTATCGTAGTATAAATCGGATCGTCAAACCGCCCTGCCGACGCCGCCTGTGCGCGAGCGGAGCGATGTGACGGCGTCAGATCCTTTTGAGCGACGTGGCACCGTCAGACCGTTTTGAGCGACGTGGCACCGTCAGACCGTTTTCTTTGACGTAGACGGTCGCACAGCTATAACTCAGCTTATGCTCAGGACAACCTCAGCCTTGCCGGGCACACTGGTCAATGCCACGATGGCAAACAGAGTTCCAGAACAACAGCATCACGAGGAGAAAGACGATGAAAAGATCGCGAGCGCAACGATGAGTGCCGTCTGGTACGTCGCCGCTGCGGCGCTGGCTACCCTGGTCTGGCGGGCAAGTGCCCGCCGGCGCGCGAACGAGCCAAAGCCGATTGCCCAGCGTGTCGTCAGCGACGAGACGACGCAGATGACCACACCGGCGGCCGACGAAACCGTGTGGTAGCACCGCGGCGACAAGACGAAGACGCGTGAACCTGGCGCACAGCCGAGCAACGACGACGATCCGGGCACTCTTCGGCGCCCTCGCGATCGTCGTCGTTGCCACTCTGGCGACCGCCTGCGGATCCGGTTCAACCACATCTACAGTGAACGCGACTGGCTCAAAGACCGGCTCCCCGGTGCCGTCGGCGCGCGCCAGCGGTTCGCTGGCCACCGGCAGCCAGCTGGCGACGTCCTCGGCAATCCCCCACGCCTCTCAGCAGTCCGACGTCTGGCACTTCGTCTCTGAACCTTCGCTCCATCCGCCACGTGTCAACGTCACGGTCAACGCTGCCGGCACCGCCCCGGGCGATATCTTCGTGTCGCCGATGAGTACCACCATTACGATCGGCCAGGCCGCACCGATGATCGTCGACAACGCCGGTAACCCGATCTGGGTACATCCCTTACCGCCAGGAGTGGTGGCCACCAACTTTCGCGTCCAGATGTACCGCGGCAAACCGGTTCTCACGTGGTGGCAGGGACGCATTATGCCGCAAGGCTATGGCGAGGGCATCGACATCATCGCCAACAGCTCCTACCAGACGATTGCCACGGTGAAGGCCGGCAACGGCTATCAGACCGACCTGCACGAGTTTGCTCTCACGCCACAGGGTACAGCGCTCATCAGCGGTTACCGGCCGCAAACGTATGACACCACGGCCGTGGGCGGCTCGCGCAAGGGCACGCTGCTCGACTCAGTTGCCCAGGAAGTCGACGTGCAAACAGGACAGGTGCTCTTTCAATGGGATCCGATGGATCACGTCCCCCTGACCGACACTCACGCGACGCTGTTCAAGGGCATGTGGGATCCCTACCACGTAAATTCAATCGAGCTTGGTTCGCACGGTGACATACTCATTTCGGCACGCAATACGTGGACCATCTATGACGTGAATCTCAGAAGTGGCGCCATCGTGTGGCAGCTCGGCGGCAAGCAGACGAGCTTCAGGCTGTCGGCCGGTGTGCGCTTCGCCTTTCAGCACGACGCTCAGTTCGAGGGGCCAAACCTGATCAGCGTCTTCGATAACGAGGCGGGGCCGAACGTGGGGCCGCAGTCGCGGGCTCTTCTTTTGCGGCTCAGTATGACGACGATGACGGCCACCGTTGTGGACCAGTACACGCATGTTGGCGTGCTCGCCAACAGTCAAGGCAGCGTGCAGCTCCTGGCCAACGGCGACGTGTTTGTCGGCTGGGGGGCGCAGCCCGTCTATTCGGAGTTCACCCGCAACGGTCGCCTGCTCTACGACGCCCGCTTTCCCGGCGTTGATCAAAGCTACCGCGCCTTTCGCTCGCTCTGGGTCGGGCACCCGGCCGGCCGGCCGGCCGTCGCGCTGCGCGCGTCGGCCGGTGCAGCCGGCCATACGACCGTGTATGCGAGCTGGAACGGAGCGACACAGGTCGCGCGCTGGCAGGTGCTCGCCGGCGCCAGCGCCAATCAACTCTCGCCAGTTACGTCGCAGGCGCGCAACGGCTTTGAAACGGCCGTGACGACAACGGCCGCCGGCCCTTTCTTCGCGGTGCGCGCCCTTAATGCCGCCGGACAGATGCTCGGTACGTCGCGGACGGTCAGGGAGTAAGAGAGAACCCGGCCGAGCCGGCGCAGCCCGGACACAGCCGCGAAGACACGAGCGGATGAGCCCTGACAGAACGGCAGGAAAGCGAGCGCGAGTGGGGTCGCCCACTCTCGCTCGCCTCTCGCCGAGGCCGCTACGCGGGACGCCGATCGCTCGGCAGGAGTGACAAGACGGCATCGTCGCTGCGCTCGTCGCCGCGCCTGACCAGGCCGTGCAGCGTGCCTTCGCGACGAAAGCCGCTGCCGGCGGCCACCTGCAGCGAGGCGCTGTTGCGGGTGTCGATACCGAGGTCAAGACGCGCCAAGCCCAGTTCGTCAAACGCCCACGCGGCGACAAGTTCGACCGCGCGCGTCGCAACGTGCTTGCCGCGCGCGCTGGGGTTCACACGATAGCCGACCTCGCCGATGGCGTTAACGAGGTCAATGTCGACGTTCACACCGCCAAGGAGAGCGTCACTCGCTGCATCGGCGATGGCAAACTGAGCCTGGTGAGCAAGCCACGAAGTGGTGACAAAGTTGAGAAACCAGCGACCCTCGTCTTCGCTGTACGGCCAGGGAATGTGGTTGAGCCAGCGAGCAGTCTCTTCGTCAATCGACGCGACCAAGGCCGCGAGGTCGTCGTCGCGATACGGCCGCAAGCGCAAACCGCTGCCCGCGAGAATCGGCGGCGCAGGAGGAAGCACAACGTCATGGCTCGCTGGCCGCTCGTGCTCCGCCGCAACCTCGGCTTGCTCAATGCCATCGACAAAGTCGGGGCCGACGTGCCACGACGGCATCGGCAGGGCGTAGATGTAGTAGTCCGTGCGATGCTCGCCAAGCTGCCGATAACTGCGGTAAATGGCCTCGGGGCGAAAACCGACGGCCCGAGCGACCTGCTGGGCGCCAGCGTCAGCCACAGCAGTGGCCACTTCGAGCCGCTCCAGGCCGAGATCGTCGCGCGCCCACGCAGCCACCAACGCCAGCGCGTGCCGCGCGAAGCCGTGCCCGCGGCGCGCGGTACGCACCCAGTAACGAAACCGCCCCAGCGACTCGAGGGGATCTACGCCGAGCAATCCGATTGCGCCGACGACTCTACCGCTGGCGGCATCGACGATCGCCAGGTGGGCGTCGTTGCCGTCAGCCCAGGCAGCCTCGGCGTCACCGATCCAGGCCAGAGCGTATCCGAACGTGAACGGTGACGGCATGCCCGACCAGTAGCTGATTTCGGGCTCTCTGTAGCCGGCCACGACCGCGCGGGCATCGTCAACCTTCCACGGACGAACGATCACAACCTCATCCGACAGATACGGCAGGTATCTCATCGTCCCCCTTCGACTCCGCAGGCGCGCAGACCTCGCGCCTGCGGAGTATTGCCTGTCGCCGATGCCAATTGCAAGGGATTGCGTGCGTGCTGATCCCAGGATGGTTGTGCCAGGATGGCTGCGTGCTGATCCGGAGCCGCAGGCGGGGGCGAGCCGGTCGACTCGACGAGCCACGAGCCCGCGCGAAGTCGAACGCGGAGTCGGGAGCAAAGTCGGGCGCGAAGTTGGCGCGCCGCCGTCACACCCCGCTCAGACCTCGTTCGCACTGACGACGACGGCAAACGGCACGCCGAGCGCCGCGAAGTGCTGCTGCCCACAACGTACCTTGTCTGCCTCGCTGGTGCGCAGCTTGAGAAAGTCACGTGTGCCCTTGGTCTCGCGTACGAGGTAGAGCGGTCCGCCATCTTCTTTGAGGATCGCCCAGTCGGGGTTGTACTTGCCGACCGGCGTGTCGATCTCAAACCAGCGCGGCAGCTTGACGAACAGCTTGATGTCGTCGCGCGCGTCGAGCTGACGGGCAAACTCGCGCTCGACCTCGGAGTCGTAGGCGACGTACTCATAGACCGAGTTGTGCACCGGCAGTGCGCTCAAGTAGTTGACCAGCTCTTCATTCTTGAAGAGCAGCATCTGCCACTCTGCCTCGGTACCGGTGCCGCCAACGCGCTCGTACTTGATGCCGTCGACGAGCAGGCGGTGCAGCTCGTGCTTGAGGATCGTCGCGACGGCATCGAGAAACTGCTGCGGGTTGTGAAACAGCTCGCCCACGCGGCCGGAGGCGCGCAGAATGCGCACCAGCGTCGAGCGCGTCAGCTCCGTCTCATTTTGCAGGTAGGCAAGCACGTCGGGGATCGGTTCGTCGGCGTGTTCGACGCGTTCTTCGGCGGCGCTTGACGGTGCCGCCGTAACGCCGCCCTTTTCGACACTGAGCCGGCCGGCGCTGACGCGAATACGCGGCTTGTCGATCGCCGGCATGAGCTTGATGGCATCGACAGCGTGCTTGACGAGTTCCTCACTGTCGAACTCAACGTGGTAGGTGGTCCTGGGCTTGATGCGGTCCCAGAGCGCCTTGAACTCCGGCGTGAGCGTGACTTCGCGACGCAGACGATTGGTCCTCTCGTCGCGGTCGCGGCGGATGTGGCGCTCGATCTTATAGGCCGAGAGCAGGTCGATGACCGCCGGCGCAAGCTCTGCGTGCGCCGGCGGCAGCTCAAGTGCGAAGCCGGCCCGCCGGGGGTCAAACGCTGGCTGGATGCGGCCGGCTGAGTCGAGCAGCTTCTGCTCGACAAGGGCCGCGCGTAGCTCTTCGGCGGCGGCGCGGCCGATAGGCTGCTCGCCGCCGTCGACCACGCGGCTGAGCTTGGCAAACGCGGTCAGTGGCACCTTGCCGAAGGTGACGCCACAGTCCTCTTCGTATTCGCTCTGCAGGGCACGGGCGAACTCCTCATAGCTTTCGTTGGCCATCACGTAGAGGCGATTGATCGACTCATCGAAGACACGCTTGCCGTCCTGATCGACCGGCAGGCGCAAGCCGCGGCCGATCTCCTGACGCTTCTTGATCGCACTGCGCGTCTCATTCAGGGTGCAGATCTGAAAGACGTTGGGGTTGTCCCAGCCTTCGCGCAGCGCTGAGTGGCTAAAGATGAAGCGCAGCGGCTCATCGACGGAGAGGAGCCGCTCCTTGTCTTGCATGATGAGGGCATAAACATCGTCGTCGGCCTGCGTGTCACGGCCTTCGCGTGAATCCTTGACGACACCCTTCTTATCCTGGGCAAAGTAGCCGTTGTGGAGGCGCTCGACCGGTTCTTTGAGCCAGGCAAGCGCCGCATACTGCGGCTCGCGCGCCAGCGCCGCCAGTTCGGCCTCAAACACCTGGGCGAACTTGCCTTTGGCCGGGTGGCCGGCCTCGTCGTAGTCGCGATAGTTGGCCACCCGATCGACGAAGAACAGCGAGAGCACCTTGATGCCGCGCTCTCTGACCTCGAGTTCCTTGTCGAGGTGACGACGGATCGTGTGCTTGATCTGTGCCCGCCAGATGTCGTCGCGCAGGCCGCCCATCTCTTCGCCCAGGCGCAGCGTGCGACCGTTGCTGAAGCGCACGAACTCGGCGCCCGGCTCGGCGTTGATCTCGGCGACCTCGAAGCCATCCGCGTAGGCGGCGCGCTCGCTCGACAGTGCGTAGAGGTCGGCGCCGCTCTTTACCGTCAGTGACTTCTCCTTGGGGCCGCCGTTCGTCTGCACCTGCAGACGCAGCTTGGCCTTGATACCGTTTTCGTACTCGATGCGCTCGACGCGTACGAAGGCGTCATTGGCGGCGCCTTCGGCGACGGTGCTGGCGACGACGATCTGCTTGACGAGCTTAAGCTCAAAGGCGCGCACCGGATCGAGCCGGTAGACGAGGTTATAGACGTTGCGGTGGGTGGCCGAGTAGCGCAGCGTGCACAGCGGGTTGAGCGCCCGGATCGCCTCCTGCGCCTTGTCGGTCGAGTCGACGCTCTGCGGTTCGTCGATGATTACGATCGGCCGGGCCGCCTGCACGAACTCGATGGGCTGGCGGCCCGAGAGCCGGTCGCTCTCCTTGTAGATCACGTTGCTCTTCTGCTCATCCTCGGTGCCGGTGAAGTTCTTGCGAAAGGCGTCAATGTTGATGATCAGGATCTGCAGCGTGGTGGACGTCGCAAACTGGCGCAGGCGGTTGACGCGCCTCGCGTCGTACACAAAGTGCTCGAACGGCAGGTTGTTATACAGGGCGCGGAAGTGCTCGGCCGTGATCTCGATGTTCTTGAGCACGCCCTCGCGGATGGCCACGCTGGGCACCACGATGACGAACTTCTGGAACCCGTAGCGCTGCGAGAGCTCGAAGATGGTGCGCAGGTACACGTAGGTCTTGCCGGTGCCGGTCTCCATCTCGACGGTGAAATCGCCTGACGCCAACGAGGCCGAAGGACGCAGGCCGTTGCGAAGCTGGATATCGCCGAGGTTGGCCAGGATTTCTTCGTCGAGCAGGTGCAGGCGGTTGCCGATGCCCAGTTCGTTCTCCATGCCTGGCAGGCGAAGCTGAAGGCCGACATCGCTGGTGACGGTGAACTCCGTGCGGCAGGTCTCTTGGCCCTTGAACAGATCGCAGACGGCCTCGATGGCGTCTTTCTGAAAGCTCATGTGGTCATCGGTGTATGGGTTCTCGAAGTGCAGTTTCATGGTCATCCTCCTACAGGCTCCTCACGTTTTCCAGACCGTTCTGCTGGAGAATGGCGGCCAGGTTGGTCTTGGCAACGTCATCGGCCTCCGGCGGCGCACCTTTCTTGGAAGGCCGAGTGAACGCGCTGTCGCGGAAGACGACCTGGGATTCACCCACGGGGGCCAGTTCCTTGTGCCACGCGGCGATGCCCAGCGCCAGCGATTCCACCTCGGCGGTGGCGATCTGTTCGGCGAGGCAGACCAGGAGGACACCTGCGCCGATGCTGTGGACCGTCTTGCCCGCAACGCACTTCTGCTCGATGGGCACGGTAAGGTCCAGGCCGAGCTTCAAGAGCAGCTCGAAGAGAATGTCCTGCTCTGTGCGGTCGGCCTTCAGGTGCTCGGTGTGCTCATGGAGCGTTGTCGCAAGGTTGTCGCGGTCCGGCTCCCACGCTCGGATGTTGCTGGAGGCCAGCTTGAAGACGCGGAAACCGAGGTCACCCGCGAACATGGGGTTTTCTTCTCGGGTCTTCTTCCCCGCACGGCGCAGACGTTCTTTGCATACCTCTGCGAGATTTCGGGGTTTCTTCAGCTTGTCGCAGAAAGCGGCGGCCGTCTTCTGATCCTTGTTCTCCGGGTCAAGCGGCTCGGGAAGTTGCACAAGGATATAGCGTCTGGCTCCTCCGTCGTCCTTGTTCTGCCGAAGTACCGCGTGGCCCGTCGTCCCCGAACCAGCAAAGAAATCGAGGATCAGGGCATCTTCGTCTTTCTCGTCATTGATCGTGAGCGATAAGAGTTTTGCGATCAGGCCCACCGGCTTAGGAAACGAGAAGACGCCATCGCCGAGCAGCAGTTCCATCTCTTTCGAGCCCTCCTGATTAAAGGGGCCAATCATAATGGAGAGAGGCTTCATCTCTCGCATGTCACCGTTTTCGTCCTTCAGGTACTGTTTTACCCTGACGCTGACCTTCCCGTTCGTTTCATTGACGACGACCTCATCGTTGGCGATAGCGGCTTCAACTCGATCTTTAGCCCAGATCCACTGCTTCTCTGGCCAAATCTCGCGTCCGTTGATTGTGATCGGGTATCGAAGGTTCGGACGGTCGTCTTTGCTGCTGGTGGCAAGTGGCTGCGTAACGAAGCCACCACGGGTCTTCAAGACGAAGTCCCGATCGAACGCGAATCCATGAGTGTTCAACGACTCCAGCAGGTCCTCCATCTTCTCATCGGCGACATCCCAGCTAGCGCTCAGCAACGAGAACAAGAGATCCGACTTACCCAGTTTCGTCCCACCCGAGTTGGCGCGGATGAAGACTTCGACCACGTCGTCTTCCTTGTAGAGCGCAGGATTGTCGATGCTGTCCAGCTCCTGGTAGGTCAGAGCCTCGTCCATCTTGAACGTCCGGTCAATCAAATCCAGATGGTCCTTGAGCTTGTCGTTTTCATCCTTGGTCAGCGCAGGACCGGCGGCCGCCTGTAGGGAATCGAGCACTTCACGTTGTTTCTTGATGGTGAAGACGAGGTCCTTGAACTTCACCCAAGGGAAGGTGATAGAGGCAGGAGGCAGGAACTTGAACTTGTACTTCACGTCATCCGGGGCGGCGACCTCACCGCTCAAAATGTCAAAACACAGCTCTTTGCCCTCGAAACTACCGCACAGCCCAATGAAGAGGCTTTGCAAGCGCTGTTGGCCGTCGAGAACGAGGCACTTCTTCTTGGCGTTGGTGGGCACATAGAAATCGCTCAGGCGGAGCGTGTACTTCCAGTTGTCGATGAACTTGCGATGACGGATTGTGCTCGTGGTCTTCCAAATCAACAACGTGCTGATGGGGTACTCGCGCAGGATAGAATCGAACAGCCTGCAAATCTGCTCTTCGCTCCAGACGAACGGCCGCTGGATGTTGGGAAGCCAGAAGCCTCCCTCCTCTTCGTCGTTGTTGAGAAATGTGACGATCTTCCTGATGGTCTGCTTCTGGTTCTTCATGGGGCATCTCCTGCTACGAGTCTTTGTTCAGCGGCGGCCAGTTCGGCTTCGAGCCGTTTGATTTTGAGATTCAGTTCCACAAGGCGGTTGATCTGCTTCTCCTTCTTCGCCTTGGCCCGCAAGACGGTCAGATCGCGCTGAAGCTGGGCGTGGGCGTCCAAGCCCTCCCGCACGGCAGAACCACGGTCGGTGGACTCCGGCGGCGCGAACGTGCCGGTGATCTCGGCTGCCTCCAGCGCCGCCACGCGGTCCAGCCAGCCCTGGTAGACCGCGTACAGGTTGCCGGAAGGCTGGCTGGCCAAAGGAAGACTGGCCAGGAACGCCGCTTCTTCCGCCGTGGGTGCGTCTGGCTGAAACGGGGCCGTGCGGCGGACGTCCTCGATCACCACCTTGCCCTTCTCGCCCTGCGACCAGCGCTTGTGGGCCAGCGACAGGCTGAAGGTATCACCGTGGGCGGTCACGAGCACGACCGGATAGGGCACCGCCCTGTGTATCAACTCGACCAACCGGGGCGGCTTGGCGGCGGCGCGCAGCACGACACTGAGCACGACGATTTCCAGGTACTCCCGTGCGTCGTCGCGGAAGATCGGCACGCCGATGTTGGTGGGCTTCAACGCCGCGATCCAGGTCAGCTCCTCGATGCCGTCCTGTAGGTATCGCTTGTCGGCGGGCGTGGGCGCGCCCTGCTCCAGCAGCAGCTTCTTGGGCACCCGCTGGTCCACGCGGGCGTCCGGCGGCAGCGCCAGGGCATTGATGAGCGTGGCGATGCTCATTTTCCCGGGTCCCCTTTCTGACGACGAGAGGATGAGCCCTTTGATCCGTTTGTGAGCCCTTTGCGGCGCGATTTCCCGGCACCCGTGGATGTCCCCTTTGTCCCGTTTATGTCCCGTTCGCCGCCCGGTGTGGTGGCGTCTGCGGATGTCCCCTTTGTCCCCTTTATGTCCCCTTTGCTCGCGAGCACGTAGAACGCGCCCCGCCCCGTCTTGCCGATGCGTGCGACAACACCTTTTGCCACCAGATCGGCCAAGTCGCGAGATGCGGTTTTCTTGGTCGCTCCCGTTATCTCCTGGTACTCTTGATTGGTGATCCGGCCAGCGGCTTTCAGATGGGCCAGGACCCGGCTCTGGCGTTCATTGAGGCCCAGGGCCGCAACGACCTGCTCCGTGAGCCAATCGCGCCAGACCGTAACCGAGAACTCACCGGCGCGCTGCTCGAAGTCGGGTTCGGGGAGCGAGTGCTCGACGCTCTCGCGGATCATCATCAACGTGCCGGTGCCGTACTTCTCGATATAGCGGGCCAGAAACATGGCTTCGCAAATCCCAGCGTTGCGGGCCACGGAGCCGTGGGGCTCGCGCAACCGCTCAAGCGTCAGCGGTGGCGGAAGCACGCCGGGGTTCCAGACCTCCACTCGGTCGGCGAAAACGGAAACCTGCACTGCGCCTGCCAAGGCGTAGTCGCGGTGGGCGACGGCGTTGACGACGGCCTCGCGCACAACGTCCGGGGGGATTTCGTAGGCAACTGGCGCCTGCGCGCTCAGGGCGCGGGTGCCGACGCTGCGGTTGATCACGGAGAGCACGAAGTCCGCCGCTCGGTCCACCTGCTCAAAGAGCCGACCCTTGAATATCTGGTAGTAGGGGGCTGGCCGCTGGATTTCCGTGCCGTGGAAGTGCATGCAGCGGACCTCAGCGCTGGACACGAATCGCTGGGGATCGCGGCCGAAGAGCAGCACGGCAGCGTTGGTGGGCTGCCCCTCCACGAGCAGGTGCAAGTGGGCCAACACGTCGGCCTTCGGGGTTCGCGCCGCCAACGGAAACTGCCGCTCGGCACGGGCGCAGCCAACGAAGTCGGAAACGGCTCGCCCATCAATGTCATCAAGGGTAGCGCCGGGACAGGGGCGCTCGTCGAATGGTCGGTTCTGGATGACGCCCACGCTTTCCAGGTAATCCACCAGGCTTGCGTAGACCGCATCGGTGAGGTCGGCAGTCTCGGCAAAGCGGCGGCGGATCAACTGCGCCCCAGCCTTGCGCACCAGGACCTGCATCTTCGGATGACGAGCGGAGTCCTTATCGCCCTTGACGAAGATCAGACGTTCCTTCCCGGTGGCGGTGGCGCGGTCAAACTCGCGTTCAGTGGGCGACAGGCCCTTAGCGTCCTCGTAGCCGTATTCGTTGCCGAACAGGCCCAGGTAGACGTCGCAACGGTCCACCTCTTTCAGATACACCTCATCTGCGCCGCGGCCGGAGGCGGGCAGGTCCTCGAACAGGAACACATCAAAGAAGCGCCCCAGGAGAGGGTCGCCCCGGATATAGTCCTTCAGCGCCCGGCGCTCGGCAGCGAGTTCCTTCTGGACTGAGCTGATGAAGATCCTCTTCTTGCCGCTCATGGCACCGCCTCCCCGTTACCATCAGGGAGCACGACCAGGAAGGCAACGACCTCGAAATCGTTGATCCCCTGGAACTCGCCCTTCATGGCGTGGGTGCCGCCAGGCGTGAACAGGCTGGCGATGGCCCGCTCTTCCTTCTTACCGACGATCGAGGCGATCGCCTTGGCGAGCAGGTCCTGGGCGGCCCGCATGTCACGGCCGTCCTTCGTGGCCTTGTCGAAACGGGCGCTGGCCCCAGCATCGGGCATGTCGCGGCCGATGGAGAGCCGTTTCAGCCGGTCGAGTGTCTGCTTGGCCTGGGTGAACGGCAGCAAGACCGCGCCGTCGTCGCCGACATGCACGACGTAATGCGGCGCCAAGGGATAGCCTGGCTCGATGGCCTTCAGCGCCCCCTCGCCCACGGCGCGGAGGCAGAAGATCACGCCTGGTGGGATAGCCGCCTCGTCGTTTCCCTGGGCCGTGGTGACGGCGAACGTGCCGGGCGGGAGCTTTTCGAGTTGGCCAGGGTGTTCCTTGAGGAAGCCGGAGAGGTCAATGCGGAAGTCGTTCAGGGTGAGATCGGCGATGGAAACGCCGCTCGACAGGTCTTCGAGGTCGATGACGGCATCCTGGAGCTTGAGGAGCTGCTTGCGACGGTACTCCAGGTCGTTCATCTGGTTGCCCGACTGGTGCTCGATGATATTCTCTTCGCCAGTGGCGGAGATGTCCAAGAGAACCATTCGGCCGCTGACCCGCTGTTCGAGGTTGATGTACTCCTCCAACTCGATGTTCGGCCAGAAGTTGATGAGCTGGATCCGCTCGTTCACGGATCCGATGCGGTCGATCCGGCCGAAGCGCTGGATGATACGGACGGGATTCCAGTGGATGTCGAAGTTGATGACGGTATCGCAGTCCTGGAGATTCTGACCCTCGCTGATGCAGTCGGTGGCGATGAGCAAGTCCACCTCGCCTTCCTCAGCTAGGTCCTCGGGGCGTTCCTTGGCGCGGGGTGAGAAAGCCGTGATGATGCTGGTGAAGTCCTTGCGGAGTTTAGGTAGCGTAGCCTGGTTATGGCCCGCCCCTGTAACCAAGGCCGAGTGCAGGCCAAGTTCATCCAGCGCCCAGGCGGACAATTCGCCGTACAGGTAGTGGGCGGTGTCGGCGAACGCCGTGAAGACGAGAAACTTGCGGTTATCGGGGTTGATCGGCTGACGACACTTGCACCGGATGACCTCGCGGAGGGCATCGAGCTTGGCGTCTCGCACTGCGCTCACCTGCTTTGCGGCCGAGAGGAGCGTGGCAAGCCGGTTGCGGTCCTCGATGAGGTCCTGCCTCCAGCGGATGTGGTCCACGTCCCGAAGCAGCACCTTGACCTTGCGCCCGACCAACAGGCTCTCGAAGGCCGGATCGTCCACGTCTACGTCTTCAATGTCAACCTCGTCGACCGACTCGGCGTGGGCGTCGAGCTTGGTCAGAGTGGCTTCCACGTCGGCAAGTTGGCGGGTAAGCGTAAGGGCGAACGAGGTAACCGAGCTTTCCATCCGTTTCAGGACGTTGACCCGTAGCAGGTGGATCAGGCTTTCTTCGCGGTCCACCTGGCGGAAGAAGCTCTCGCCACCGCGAATTTTGGTGCTGTACTTGGCGTCGTAGGCCGCCTGCCGGTGCGGTAGGACATATCGCAGGGGCGCGTAGGCGCTGAGGTTGAGGCGGCGGATCTCGTTGTTGATCTCGCGGATGGAACGGAACTCACCCGCCTTGTCCACGTCGGACTTGATGTTGACGGGCTTCAGACGCTCGGGGAACCGGCCCGTCTCGCGGGTGCCGTAGTATTTCTCGACGTGCTTGCGGGACCGCGCGATGGTCAACAGGTCCAGCAGCTTGAAGTAGTCGAAACCGAGCATGTCGATCAACCGTGCCGGGCGCCGCTCGGCCTCTTCTAAGGCCAACCAGCGGTTGAATTGGAGTTGGGCCTGGCGCACCGTGGCTTCGACGCTGGGGACACCTTGGTCGAGCAGGGCAGTATCATCGCCCTCGGTCACGAAGGCGATCTGGTTCTTCAGGTCGGCAAGCCGGTTGTTGACCGGAGTGGCCGAGAGCATCAGGACGCGGGTCTTGACCCCCTCCTTGATGATCCGCCGCATGAGGCGATCATAACGGGTTTCGCGATCGTTGTGGCTGGACTTGTTGCGGAAGTTGTGCGACTCGTCGATGACCACCAGGTCGTAGTTGCCCCAGTTGACGTGGGCCAGGTCGATGTCGCCGGAGTTGCCACCATCGCGGGAAAGGTCCGTGTGGTTGAGTACGTCGTAGCCGAAACGGTCGGCAGCCAGGAAGTTACGGCGGTCGTTGGCCTTGTAGAGCGTCCAGTTGTCGCGGAGCCGCTTCGGCACCAGGACCAGCACGCGGTCGTTGCGCAGATCGTAGTATTTGATGATAGCCAGGGCCTCGAACGTCTTGCCGAGGCCAACGCTATCGGCGATGATACACCCGCCAAGGCGCTCCAGCTTGTCGATCGCCCCGACCACTCCATCCCGCTGAAACTTGTAGAGCTTCTTCCACACCGTGGTGTTGCGGATGCCGGTGGCCGACTTGACGATGCGTTCCTCGTCCAGTTCGTCGCCGAGGTCCTTGAAAACACGGAAGAGGGTCAGGTAGTAGATGAGCGAGGGGGGCTTGGGATCGAAAAGATTCTGGAGCCCCGAAAGGAAGGCCCCCTTCTGTTGGTCGGAAACGGGCAGCGTATTCCAAAGGCTGGTGAACCACGCCCCAAGGACAGCCGATTCATCGGGGCGCTCGGAGCACTGGATCAGGCTGAATTGATTCCCTGGGGTCAGGCCCAACCCTTCGGTCGTAAACGCGCAGTTGCCGGTAATGACCAAGCGAAGCTCCAATTCCGGCTTCCCGACGATGAGAATGGACTGCGGCAGCAAGGTGGGGGCGCTTCGCAACTCGACCTTTTCCTTGATCCACGCGGCGCACTCCCGAGCCAGCCAGCGGACTTGAAGGCGGTTACGAAAGGCGCGGTCGTTGTCGGAGCCGGTCAGGCCGAGATCGGCACCATTGATGGCGGGGAGGACCAAGCGGCAGGTGGTGAGCTTCTCCAGGACTTCGCGCAGCTCGGCAAAGGCGAAGAGGGAAAACGCCGGTGACGCCAGGTCAAGCGACGACGACGACGCGAGGGCCTGACGCAGTTCGTCGATCACGCGGTCGTTGCCTGTGTTCTTAATAAGTTTCATGGGTGCCGTCTTGACGGGGGCCGAAAGTGGCGTCATGCTCGCCGCTTCAACGCGGTTGGTGGGGTCGGCGCCAGCCGGTTGGAAACTTTCCTGACTCCTCGATTTGCCGGAGCAGTTCCTCCAGGTCGGCCTTCTTGAAGAGTCGGTAGCCGCTGATCGGGTTACGGTACACGGCCATTTTGCCGTCTCGATGCCAGTTCCTGAGCGTGTTGGGCGATACGCCTAGAAACTTGGCCGCCTGCTTGATCGTCACGAACTCGTCCAGCTTGGTCATCAAAGCTACTCGCCGATTCGCGTTCCTCCTGGTCGCATGGTAGTCAAGGTTACCAAGACTATGTTCGGATCGCAAGCAGCCATGAAAAAGAAAAATCGGCTCATCGAAAGTTCTCGCGGCAAGATGTTCGCAGGCTTGGTCAAACCAAACCTTCGTCTGCCAAGCCGGTCGGAACCCGACCGAGCACGTCCCGATGCACCACGCTCCCTTTCCTCATGACGATCTTCGGCAGCGTGCGCCCGTGCCCAGTCCAAACCAGGGCCGGATGCGGTCGGCGGTAGTGGGGCATGACCTCGATCTTCGCGCCCACGTTCCACCCCACTTTGCCGCGGCGGTGGGCCTTCTCTACGTACTTATGGTCACCACTTTCCTCGTACTTCGGCCGGTCGTCGGCCAACACGTCCGGCGTGATGACGTCGGGGTCATCGGCCAACAGGCAGAGCATCGCACAGAGCCGCAGGCAATCCTGCGCCATCGGGAGGTGCTGCTCGGAGAAGAAACTGCCGCTCACGACATAGCTCTGCGTATTGACGGCCGACTCCTGGAAGGATCGCTCCAGGGTCTTGCCCGGCTCGCAACCGAGCGTCATGTGCAGGTTGAACAGGCCCGTAGGCCCCATGAAGTTCACCCACAGGCGAAGATCGTCGGCATCTTCCTGGTACATGAGCGCCGTATGAACGCCAGGCAGGCCGCCGATCGGTTTCTCGGCCGGCAAGCGGATCGCCAGTGCCCGCAGCGGGGTATGGATCAAGCTCGCGTCGAGATCCAGCCGCAGTTTCAAGAGGGCAGGGACGATGGCCGGCCAGAGTTGGTAGTAGGGTCGGTGGAGCCGCTGCCAAACGCCCTCGGCCAGGACCAGACCGTTACCCGTTCTACCGCCGCCAGCCACGGAAGCAGCGTAAAACTGGTCGGCAGTAACATGGCGTGGGAGCTGTTCCCGCATCTCCTCCCACATTGTCCGATACTCGTGAAACTTCACGGTCGCGTCCCCTGATCTTTCCAGATTCCAGAATAACACGGGGATCGTTCGCAGTCACCCAGGCGAGTGAGGAACAGAGCAGGACGTAGATAGGACCACGACACCGACGAATTGTGACCGTGACGAGGATTCGGATTCCAGACCACGGCGAACGAAATGGTGATGGTGCGGAAGTTGGAGTATCGCCGTGCGGCTGGTCCTCGAACGCTGCGCGATGGCCGTTCCGGAAATCGGTGTCGTCAGCGCTTCCCTCAATCCGTCATCGCCGCCTTGATCGCCTGCAACTCTTCCATCGGTTCCTGATTGAAACACTCCATCTTGCCGGCTCGACGATACCAGTACCGGCTGTTGTCGAGGTCGCCCTCGATCTTGTGCAGTACGGCGTGAATCCAGGCGGCACTCGGGTCCTCCTCGAATTGCTGCACAATGCGGTGGGCGCTATCCCAGTGCCCCTCGGTAGCCAGGTCGATGGCTTTGAGCAGATCGTCTTTCATGCCGGAACACCCTCGATTGCCGATTCCAACCCCGTCCCCATTCTACCGCGCCGTCGTAACAAGAGAACCGTCCGATCTGATTGATCCCGCTCTCCGATCGCACGTTTCGTCGCATACCCGACGATGTTGCCAAGGAGCGAAATAACGGCCCGAAACGCGTCAATATCTATGGAGCGGGTCGCTTAGACTCGGGAATCCCGAGTAGACCCGTTCCGAAGGCCCCGCTCTCAGCCATCCCTGGCCGGGGACTTCGGCTGCCTGACGGACGATGCGTAGCATGTGCTCTGGCAGTCGGACGCCAACCGGATTCCACCGGCCGTCGATGACTGGTGACGTTCCTCCCTGGGCGATGGCGAAGCGGCGGCCGGTCCGCCAACTGGTCGCCGGTCCGGCCTGCCTCCTTCAGACTTGGGACTTCGCGCTGAACAAGGTGCCGTGACCACCGGCTAACCTCACGTTGTACCGATCTGATAAAATGAAGCAAACACAATCCAAAAACTGGTTTTGGCGTTCGAGATTTCAGACCTTCTCTGCTTTGCCGACTCTTCCCAATTTCCGTTTTTCGTCCACTTCGGCGTGAATGATCGAGGGTTTCAACCCCTGCGGTCAGGATGCCCCGTTTCCAGGCCCCGGGAAGGCCCCTGGCGTTCGTCGCGGATGCCGGGGTGCCAAGAGCCCGTGCGGCTGGCCGTGCCGTCAGCGGGCCTGCTAGGGGCCTCAGCAAGACAGCTCGCTAGAAACGTAAAAAAACGCCCGTTTCACCCTCTTCAGGAGTAGTACCATGATCCTGTTGACCTCGACCTTCGCGTGTGCCATTGTCGCAGTCATGCCTCGCAACGGATCGACCAGCATATGTCGCCTGGATACCCGTCCGGCTCTGCCGGGACCCTTTTCATCGTTGTCGCCTGCCTCGTTGTCGCAGGTGTAATGTCGTACGTCACCGCAACCTACGGACACTGGCCTTTTATAGTGGCCGGCATCCTCGTGGGCCTGTTGGCCGTGTCGTCCATTAGCAAGTGATAGGAAAAACCGTGAGTCACACCGTCACCATCAAGACCGAAATCCGGGACCGCTCGGCTGTCGAAGCCGCGTGTCGCCGCCTCGGCTTGGCTCAGCCTGTCGAGGGCAAGGCCACGCTCTTCAGCGGCGAGGTCTCTGGGCTGGCCGTCCAGTTGCCCGACTGGCAGTACCCCGTGGTCGCCGATCTCACCACCGGCCAACTAAAGTTCGACAACTTCGGTGGCCGCTGGGGCGATCAGAAGGAACTGGACAAGTTCCTACAAGCCTACGCAGTCGAACGTGCCAGGGCGGAAGCCAGGAAGAAGGGCTACTCCGTAGCCGAGCAGCAGTTGAGCGACGGCTCCGTCAAGCTCACCATCCAGGTCGCAGGAGGTGCCGCATGAGCCGAAGCATCGAAATCACCGTCAACACGAAGGGCGAGACCACCGTCACGACCAAGGGTTTCGTCGGATCGTCATGCCGGGAAGCAAGCAAGTTCGTCGAGGAGGCCCTCGGCCAGCGGCTCGACGAGCGGCTCACTGTGGAGTTCCATCAGGTCCAATCCGTCGAGCAGAACGCTCAGCAGCGGGCCTGATCTTCCTGGAGCTGATCCGCAGCCAAGCACGATACCCGGCCTCCATCGGAAGCCGATTGCCGTAACCGCCGCCGGAACGTCCGGCAGGACGGCATCGCCTCAAAAAAGAACAGGTGCGATCGGCACGAACAATCGGACGCGCCGAACCGTTCCTGGAACACGATGCCGTTCATTTCCAAAAGCACGGACGCCCACTTGCACTCGCTCCGATGTTCGTCCGCGGTGTACCATACCTCCACGAGGTCGGTGACTTCGCAGAGGTAGTCCACGTGCCAGTGGAGCGTCTTGTTTGTCTTGGCATGCCACATGATTCGCGCCGCCAGCCCTCGACCGCCGATTTTCACGGAGGTCGGGGGCTTTTTTCATTTCTTGCCCGCCGCGGATCTCATCCCGGCACACCCACTGGAGATTTCGATGACCGCCTCCGTTTTGATCGTGAGTTCGCTCTTGACCGTCTTCTTGATCGCTGTTCTGGCGCGCGAAATTCGGCTCAGGACCGCGATGCAGCGGCTACTGTCGCGTCTTTTGATCCGTTGGAGGACCCCGCCGAATGAAGCTGATTCTGACATGTCTCAGGGTCTTGATCACCATCGCACCGCTGGCGTTGATTCTCGGTTGTGACGAAAAACCTGACGAGCGGATCAACCAAGCAAACCGCGAATTAGTCGCCCGGCAGGCTGAGCAGCAGCGGCAATTCCAACAAACGCAGAAGGAACTGGCTGAAGGCTCTCGCAAGCTGGTCGAAAGTGACGCCAAAGCTCGGGCAGAGTTGGTCGCCGTCCAACAGGGACTCCGTTCTGACCAAGCCGAAATAGGCAAGCAGCGCGATGCTCTGGAAACTGAGCGCAAAGAGATTGCCCGCACCAGGTACTTGGACCCAATCATCGCCGCCGCTATCGAGCACGTAGGAATTATTGTCGCCTGCTTGATCCCGCTTGGACTCGGGTTCTACCTGCTCTTCACGTTGAACCGGCATAGCCAAAGCGACGAAATCCTGACCGAGTTTTTGATTCAGGAGGTCGCAAACGACCTGCCACTACTCAGCCAAAGCAAGCCCAGGGCGTTGCCATCCGTTCCGCTTCCGATTTCAGGATCGCCCTCCGATCCTTTGATCTGAACGTTCCTTTTCGCCCTGCGATGTAGCGGGGCGGTTTGTGTTTTTTTCAACACAGCCGCCCCGCACGGGGCGGCCTAGCTATCAGGAGGTCGTTTCGTATGGTTGCTCCCCGCAAGTTCTCCCAGAAACATTCTGCTCCGAACTGGCATCCGGTCTTCCTCCAGATGCTGCCGACGATTCGCCGGTGCGCTCGGCATGCCTTCCGAAATCTCCCGCCCGAGGCCAGGGAGGAAGCCATCGCGGACGTTATCGCCAACTCGTTCGTCGCGTTCGTCCGGCTCGTCGAACGTGACAAGATCGAACTGGCCTACCCGACCGTGCTAGCCCGATACGGGATTGCCCAGCACAAGTGCGGCCGTCGCGTGGGCACGAGGTTGAACGTCAAAGACGTTTCGTCGGATTATTGCCGGGTGAACAAAAGCGTCTTCGTCCAAAGGTTGGATCGCTTCGACGACGACGAAGGCGTTTGGAAAGAAATCCTGCTTGAGGATCGGACTGCCGGACCGGCCGAAATCGCAGCCTGCCGCATGGATTTTTCGGGTTGGCTGAAAACGCTCAGCCGCCGCGATCGGAAGTTGGCGCTGACGTTGGCCACCGGCGAAGGCACCGGCACGGTGTCGAAGTTGTTCCGTGTGTCCGCGGGTAGGGTCAGCCAGATTCGCAGAGAACTCATGGACTCGTGGCGAAAGTTCGTTGGCGAGGAGCCCATACCGGGGCCGGAGCCCGCGTAGGAAGGATCGTCCAAGGTAAATGCTTCACGAGGGCCGGTCCCATTTGGGGCGGCCCTCGTTACCTATCAGAGACTCGCTCATTCCACCGCTCCGCACACAATCCATCGTCACCTGTTTCGCCGCCTGCGCCAGCGGATCTCAGCGGCCCTTTTCACACCCTTCCCCCCAAGGACTATACGGAGCCCACTTGCTCCGGCCTTCCTGTCAAAATAGGGAAGATCGCCGGGAATGCCGCTGGCATTGCGCCTAGGGCCCACACAAAGCGGACGATGCTCTGGCCGCCCTGACCACGTTCTGGCCCCAGGCGAACCCCTGGGCCTTTTTGAAGGGATTCCCGCCCGCGGTACGCTGGAAACCGGCCGACGTGGGCCAAGGGAAGGTCCGCCGAGAGACTCGCGGGCCTCTATTGGGGTGGGAAGCATACATCTGGCAGCGAAGGGCCAATGGTGGCATCCACCGACTGGTTCCGCACCAGTGGCCGACCAGTCAGGGACCAGTCCCCGCCATGGCCGCCGCCCCTGGGCGCTCGCTCCGGCACGGGCAGGGCGACACATTCCGTCAAGATGGACGGGAGGGCCCGGAAAGGGCTTGGGGGCGGATTTCGGGTCGGTAGAAGGGGCAAGGACTGGTATCCTGTGGCGACCTGTGCTAGGTTGCGGGCATGAACGAGATGCCGAGACCCCGCCGCCGTAAGTTCCAATATAGCCTGCGGTCGCTTTGCCTCGTCATGCTCCTGGCGTGCATCGGAATGAGTTGGCTGGGGGACAAAATACAGAAGGCCAGACGACAGAGGGAGATTGTGGAGGAGATACAGAAGGTGGGTGGGGGTGCTTACTATGACTATCAGGCGGATTGGGTAAGAACTGGGGCACAACCATTAAGCCCAAGATGGCTGCGACATCTCCTCGGTGACGACTTCTTTTGGAATGTTGATTACGTGAACTTCGACGACACCCAGGTGACGGGCGCTGGGCTGGAACACCTCAAGGGATTGATCCAACTCCGATTCTTGTCACTCAACAGCACGCAGGTGACGGATGCTGGGCTGGAAAAACTGAAACGGTTGACCCAACTTCAAAGCTTGTCACTCGACAGCACGCGGGTGACGGATGCCGGGCTGGAAAAACTGAAGGGGTTGACTCAACTCCACCAGTTGTCGCTCGAAAATACCCAGGTGACGGACGCTGGCCTGGAACACCTGAAGGGGTTGACTCAACTCCGATATTTGGCGCTCAACAGCACTCAGGTGACAGATGCTGGTCTGGAGCACCTGAAGGGGTTGACCCAACTCCGATCGCTCGTGCTCAAGAGCACCCAGGTGACGGACGCTGGGCTGGAACACCTGAAGGGGCTGACTCAACTCACAACATTGTGGCTCAAAAAAACCCAGGTTACGGACAAAGGTGTGAAGAAACTTCAGCACGTTCTACCGGACGGCGCGATTGTCCGCTGATGCTCTCGATGCAATCGAGGGGGAGATAGGCATCAACCCCAGCAGCAAGCCCGCAGAGGCCAACAGGAACGCGACCCAATGCCATCGTAAAACCCGCTAGAAGTCTCTTCAAGGCATTGGCAGAAAAGCCATATTCAAGCCGTTCCCAGGTGGCATAGCGTTTCTAATCGCTATGTCTCCCGAGCATATCATGCAATCCCCACGCACTGGCTCGCTAAAGGCCCACGGCGTGTGGCATCCCGCCTGCGTGACATCCCCAAGTAAGACGGCTTGGTGATTCCCTCAACAACAATCCTCTTGAACAGGAGACGTGCGTAACCATGAAGATCAACGTCGGATTGACCAAAAAGATCGGCCACGCAAACTACGGCAGCCTGGCAGCCAACTGCGGCATCGAGTTCCAGGCCGACCAGTCGATCCTCCAAAACGAGGAAGCTCTCCGCCGCCAGGTCCAGCGGGCCTACGCCGCCTGCTGCAAGGCGGTCAACGATGAACTGGCCCGACAGCAGAGCCAATGCCAGAACAACGGCAACGGGGCTGCCGGTGTCCGTAATCAGTCCTCTCCGCCCCCGAGCCAAGCGTCTGCCTCGACCAACGGGAACGGCAGTTACGGAGATGGCAACAACGGCAACGGGCACAGCAATGGTAACGGCAACGGCAAAAATGGGCATGGCCCATCCACGAAGCAAATGACGTACCTCCGGCAGTTGGCTGGCCAGGTCAAAGGCGTCGGCGTCCGCAAGCTCGACCAGCTCGCGATGAAGATGTTCGGCAAGCCGGTTGCCAGCCTCTCCAGCATCGACGCCAGCGGGCTCATTGACACCCTCAAAGGCGTGAAGGCAGGCGAGATCGACCTGGATTCCGTATTAGGAGAAACCACCTCGTGAGTACCGACCTCTTGATTGGTGAGGAACCGCGAAGGAAACAGGGGGGCATTTGGGCCTACGTCAGCCCAAGTCGTTTGTCGAAGTGGCTCTCATGCCCCCTCGCGTACCGCCTTGCGTACATCGACGGCCACCGGCCACCGGCCGCCGACCAACGCCAATCTGTTCCTTGGCAAGGCTGTCCACGCCGGGTTACAGGTCGTCTATCGTCATCGCCACTTGGGTATCACCTTAGAAGCGGCCGATGTCTGCCGCCGCCTCCTGGAATCGTGGGCAACGCTCGTGGACGAAGAGGACATGAAGTTCGCTTCCACCGCCGACGAGCAATCACTTCAACGCCAGGCCACGGACTTGGTAACGGCCTACCTCAACGTCGCGCCGAAGGATGAGAAACCATTGGCAGTGGAGGTCTCCGTGGAGATGCCGCTGATTGACCCGGCCACCGGCGAAAATCTCGGCATCCCCATGCTCGGTGTCATGGATTTGATCCTCGATGCCCAGAAAGGGCCGACAATCATCGACTTCAAGACCAGTAGCCGCTCCAGCGAGCCGCTGGAAATCACGCATGAGATCCAGCTCACCTCGTATGCCTACCTGTTTCGACAAGTGTCCGAGCAATCGGAAGCCGGGCTGGAGATCCGGTCGCTGATAAAGACCAAAACGCCCAAGATCGAGTTCCATGCCTATCCGGCACGCACGGACGCCCACTTCAAGCGGCTCTTCGCGGTGCTGCACGAGTATCTCGATGCCTTGGACGCCGATCGATTCAACTACCGCCCCGGATTCCACTGCGGCATGTGCGACCACCAAACGCGATGCCGTGATTGGCAGGGATAGCATGGGACTGCCCTGCGTTTTTGTTCTACTCGAATCTGATAGAAGAAAAGGAGGACGTATGAGTTTTTTGATCCTGCTCGGCATCATCGCAGGACTGGCAGCCTATGCCTACGCCGCTGGCAAGCGAAAGGGAAGCCACAGCGGCTACTTTGTGGGCCACCTCCACGGTTCGCGGCGACGGCGGCGGATGCGTTAAGTCATCGGGATAACCACTACCGATGTTGGCGCGGGTAGTGGCGAGCGTCTTTCCTGCCAACGACTGAAAGAAGAAGAAAGAGGTCAAAGATGAAAAGCCTACTGCTCCTCGGAATCGGTGCGGCCCTCGGCGCTTTGGGTTGTCGCGTCTTTGATCGCCGCGCGGCGCTGAAGGCTCGGATTGCGGCGATCATGTCTATCTGCCGCGGCAAGAAAGAGCAGTATGAAACGACTTGGAAACGGAATGGAGACACTTGCGGCGTGGGCGCTGGTCAGTAGCCTACTCGTCGTCCCGGTGTTCGGATGGGCGGCTCCTCTCGCCGTCATCAGCGGGCTGGTCCTGGTGCCGGTCGTTGTTCGCAAACTTGGGCTCGATGAGTGATTCGTCCCTGGGCCGCACGTCTTGCACGGCCCACTTTCGCCTCGCCTCGCGGTTCGGTCCTTGGGGCCGGGCGCGGGGCGGGGCCGTTCTTTCATCGCCGAGAGAACGCCCTTGGGACCGCTTCTTTACCTATTGGCTCGCCGTCGAAGCGATAGTTCCGGTACGAGCACTCGGCAGGTTCTCGGTTCGTTCGCCTTCGCTCTGCTCGGCACGCCTCGCCGTGTGCTCGACCTCCGCTCACTCACTTGTCTGCCAAAACTAGGCAGACACGGAAGCCCAGGTCGCCGCTGCGGTCCCCGGGCGAGAAGATGACGCAGCGGTCCGCCGACCGGCAGCGCCACGCCGGGCCGTTCCAGCCACCGCCGCGACCCACGCGGGACGAGCCTCCGGGAGGTCCCATCGGATCGTCCGTAGGCGACTTCGCATAATAGTCCCTATCATACCAGTCCTGACACCATTCCCACACGTTGCCAAGCATGTCGTACAGGCCAAAGACGTTTGCGCGCTTCTGCCCCACAGGGTGCGTCTGGCCGCCCGCGTTCGCATTGAACCAAGCGTACTCGCCCAGTAGCTTCTCTTCCAATGTCGCCGGGAGTTGGCCGGAATGAGGGCTAAAGGACCACGGGCCTGGGTTTCCCGCTCGGCACGCATATTCCCACTGCGCCTCCGTTGGCAACTGATACCGCTGCTTGGCCCCCTTTTCCGAGGGCAACTCCGACAGCCGCCGACAGAACTCCACCGCATCATCCCTGGAGATTTGCTCCACGGGGCGCTTCAGGTCGCCCTGGAACTTGCTCGGATTGCTGCCTATCACCCGCTGGTACTCCTCCTGCGTCACCTCGGTTACGCCCAGCCAATACGGCTTCGTGATCCGCACCCGGTGCCGCGGCGCTTCGCCCGGCAGGTGGTCTCTGTACCAACCATCGCTACCGTGCAGCCGCAACTCCTCCTCGATCAGATCCTTCGGCGAGCCCATGTCGAACTCGCCGGGTGGTATCAGCACCAGCTTCATCCCAATCGAGTTGGTTTGGACTACGGACACGCGGAGGTACTTGGCCCAACGTGCCTGGTGAAGCCTGGCCGTCTTCTCGTTGAACGGGGCCACAGCCAAGGGCGGCAGGTGGCCTGGGAACGGCGCGAGATCCTGGCCGACCTGGGCGATTTCTGCCAGACGTTTTTCAACCTTGGTCTTGTTTACGCCTTCGAGCTTGGGAAGCGATTGTTTGTACCAGTGGCCCGCACGGAGCAAGAATGCCGTTTTCTCGTCTCCGCGACGATCCCCGGAACCATCCCACCAGGCGTCGGCCAACTTGACCTGGTCCTCCGGATTGGTTGGCGGTGAAGAAAGCTCTCGCTGAGCCAGGGCCTTGAGGACTGCATCGCTCCCCTTCGTCAAGTATGGCAGGCCCGTCTGCCAATCGTTATGGACAAGGCAGTACCACGCGCCGATGGTAAGATTCGCGTCCGCATCTTCCGGGTTCTTTTTCAGCCTCTCCATCGCCTGCTGGAACGCTGCCATTGTCTGCTGGAGCGCCTCAGATTGCTCTTGAAGTTGTTGTACCTTCTTTCGGCGCTCGGCTACTTCCTTGCGCAGTTGCGGACTGCTTCTGACGCAGGCGTCGGCTACGGACTTGGCCAGACTTGCGGCCACTTCGTAACGATTCTCGGCCACAGCCTCGTCAATCACGCTGCGAGAACCTTCCACGAGGGACTGAACCCGAGCCGCGTTGCGAGGCCCCTTGGCGAACCGCTCCAACATTGCGGCCTTCGCGTTCAGTGGATCAATGGCGAAGGTGTCGGTCATCGGGAGGAGCATTTCCAACATGATCGCGGCGTCGCTGCCATCGCAGGCCAATTCCGCCGCCTTGTGCAGGAGCACGTACTGCTCATTCGGTTTTGGAGTCTTCTTGGACGCGTCGAAGAGTTCTCTGGCGAGCTTGATCTTCGCTTCCGGCGTCTTGGCCTGGGAAATCTTATACGTCTCTTCGATTACGTCTCCCACTTGGCGTTGGGTTTCTGCCGAGGGCACAGCGCATTTCTTGGGTCCCTCGGGCGGTCTGGAAACCGGCTCCGAAGGCTTCAGCGGAACGGAGTCGAGGGGCGTTACCCGGACGCTGTGAAATGTGACGGTCGGGCTAGGGCGTTCTTGCTTAGGCCCCCAGCCAGCTATTGCAAGTTGCCGCGGTTTGCCTATGCTGCACTGAACGGATTTCTGTTGTCCCTTCCAGCTAAGGTGCTTCTTTCCGTCGAGGAGTACCTCGATGCTCGCCCGGTCTGCTTGCAGCCGAACCTTCACCGTCGCGCAGTAGCGATGACCAACCACCTGGGCGAACAGCGTACATGTTGGATTGCGGTTCGGTTTGTCCCAGGCAGTATGACCATCAATGGCGTCGATCTCGCTAACTGTACCAAAGTCTGGCGAATACTGACCGAAAGGAATCGTGCAGCCACCCTCTCCCACCGGCATACAGATCCACACAGGGCTCCCCGCCTCTTTGTGCGGCGTGAACTCCACGTCCAGATCGTAGTCGCCCGCCATGACAGCACCGGGGACATACAACAGCGCTATTGTCTCGTTTCCCGAACCGGCAACGCCGTCCGGCGATCGGATCCACTCACCCGATTCGCGGTCTCTCGCGATGTCCACAGCGTCCAAGAGGTTGCCGGTGGGCTTGGGCAACTCGGGATTGGGGGGAGCGGGCTTGGATGGTTCGGGTTTGGGCGGTTCCGACTTCGGCGGTTCCGGCGTCGGCTTAGGGTTGGGTGGCTGAGTTGACTCCGGCTTTGCCGAAGCTGCGGGAGAAGCAGGATGTTCACTCTTTGGACTCGCCTTCACCTTCTGCGCCGAGTTTTCTGCCTTGGACTGTGCCATCTTCGGAGCCTCGCTTCGCCCGCCCAGCCACGTCCAGAGTCCGAACGAGAACAAGATCGCCGCAAGCCCACTGGACAAAATCGTCACCGTCCGCGTCAGTTCACTTGTCTTCCGTCGCGATGCAGGCCGCGCGGGCTGTGAAGGCTGCGAAGTCACGAAGTCCAGGGCCTGCTGATCGCTCTCCGGTTCCGTGGCCTGCTCCGCGGCTGGGTGCGGCGCGATCGCGGCCCGCAACGCCTCGTCGTAGGCTGTCTTCTTTCCAGCATTCAGGAGGCAAACTCGGGCCGCGGCAATCTCGTTGAGAATCTTCTGCGATTCGGCGGCGTGCTGCCCTGCCTGGAAACTGCGAACGTGCGCCATCCGCTGGTCGGCCGCATTGGAGATCACGTTCCAGTCCGACTCGAACAGATCTGTCCCAAGCAGGCGGTAGTGATTGGGCGGCTGGTCCTTGGGTGAAATGCTCAGCCATTGATAATAAGGATCGAACGTCTCGGCCATGTCCAACTCCTTGTTGCTTGCCCTTGTTGGCGCGCCATCTGTTACCTCGTCGCCCAATGCCGTGGGCACAGTAATCGTGGCTCGCTTCTTGCCGATTTCAGCTTGCAATCGTGCATCGTAGGCAGCTTTCTTCTCTCGATCCTGCAAGCACGCTTTGGCAAGAGCGAGTTCGTTGAGGATTCTCTGTGACACTGCCACATGCTGCCCCAACTGATACCGCCGCACATGGCCCATTCGTTGCTCGGCGGCATCGCGAATGGCTTCGGGATCGTCCTCGAACAGGTCGATCCCCAGCAAGCGATAATGGTTCGGCGGCAGGTCATTGGGAGAGATCCCCAGCCAGCGATGATAGGGATTGATGTCTTCAGCCATATCGTATGCCTCCCGCTTCTTATTGTCCGGCTGGCTTGGCAAAGTACCTGGATCGCCTCTTCGCAACGTCCGGGTGGTTCTTACAGTGCGGCACTCCGAGCAGGCGGTAGTGGTTGGGTGGCTGATCCTAGGGTGGGATCGAGAGCCAGCGGTAATACGAGTCAAAAGCCTTCATCTGATCGCCCCTTCTCGCTTGCACGCCTGAACTTCTCCGGATCGAGAGACCGATCTCCCGTGTCGTGCTGCTGCCGTCATCTACGCAATAGACGGACGACCGTCCCCAGAATGGCGATCATCGAAGCGATGACGACCATCGACAGAATAATGTACACCGTACTCCAGAACAGGCTCTTGGTTGCCACCTCAAGGCTTTGAAAGATACCAGCCAGCCCGCTGGCCAATGGGACGCAAAGCCACACGATCAAAAGCACCCCTATCAACGGAATGACCACGAAGAAGAAAACCCGCAACGTAGAAATGGCCCACGCGCGAATCCACCCGTTTCGGCCCATGCGGTATTCGAGAAGTGCAAAGCTGTACCGCATGGCCTCGATCGAACGCTCTGCGGCAGACATACAATGGAAGTCAACGGCTACGCGAGGCTGCGGAAGGGGCCGCAGCTCGGCAATCACGTAGGCTGTAACCGTCGCGACCAATGACCCGCGCGGTGTTCTTCCTGCGATTCGATTGCCGGGGACCGCCAGTTGGTCTGGCGGCTGAGATGATTTGATTTCGCCGGTCGGGGCGTGCTTATTCGGTTCCGGGTGGTCTGCCATGATCGTTCACCGTTTGACGTTTAGCGGACTGATCTTTGAAATCCTTGCGAGTCCTCGTTCCCATTGCAAAGCCGATGACAAGGCTGACCACGGCAATGATGACGGCCCCGCCAAACAAGGTAGCCGTCGTTGTGGCCCAACTACTGTTCTTATCCCGAAGCTCCTTGTTCTCGACTTCTAGTTGACGGATCCGCTCCTGCAGTTGAGCGATGGTTGCGTCTCTACTGTCAGGCCCCTGTGGCCGCCCTTCGCATCCTACCACCGCAACGACGATGGCCGCGAGCGCGACTGATAGGGGGACAGCCCCTCGGAATCGCGAGTGGGCTGAAGTTCCTGAACAATCGTCGATAGAAAAAGTCGGTCGACCTCGACCTGCTGCATGTGAACGCGGGATCACCCCTCTACTCCGGTGTGCCATGATCATCCCTGGACCTCCATTACAATCGGAAACACCTCTCGCGGATTGAACTGCGCCAGCCGCCTGGGAGTTCACGCGCAACAAAAAAGGAGCGCCGAAACCAAGGCTGCTCCCCGAACCCCGACCAAGGGGTAGCATCGAACAGCACCTGGCCGGCGCTCCCTTGGGCAGGGAGCGCTTGGGCCAAGTACTGCTTCGATACTTCAAGGGCCTTGCGGCCCAGGTTGGTCGTTTTCGAGGAAGCAGAACTTGACGCTCGCGCGTCGTTCAAGTTGTGTCCATGGCCGCCCAGCGGCCGTTATGATCTTCCTTTCGCCTCTTCGATGATTCGGAACGGGCCTCCGGCCAAAAACCGGAAGCAACCATCAATCTAGGCAGGCCCGAACCAGAATGCAATAGGCCCCCCAGGAAAATTATCTGGCAGACAACTCTACCAGATGCGCGACGATGCTGCCCCTTGCTGCGATTGGGTTTGCGTCGGCGGCGGTGGGCGGGCTGGCTAAAACTTGCCCGTAACGTCTATTCCCTCGGAGCGGGCGACTCCGCAACGGGCAGCCGAACCGCACGGCTCTGCTCGGTACACGACCAGTCCAGCGAGTACCTCGCTAGCAGCGGGTGCATGAACGGAAGGACTCGGTCTGCCGGTGGCGGCCATGCTCCATCGAGCCGCAGAGAATACGCTGCTTTGAGGCCCGCGTGCAGTCCACTCTGCGCCTGGCGAATGATGGCTTTTTCTTCCTTGGGAAGAACACTTCGTTTCTCCAGCCCCAAACCGTCCCATCGGCCCGCATGGACGTTCTCGACCGGCCCGTTTCGCCAGGTATGGAGAGTCACGGCATTGGCAATCACGCGAGCACCATGCCTCTCTGCCAATGGCAAGCAACTGCGAAGGATGTCCTCCGACCAACCGCCGCGGAGTTGATCGGCGACCACCCGAAGCGAACACGTATGAAGGTCGTGGCCTTCCAGACGCGGCTGAACCGTCTTCGGACCAGCCGGGAGATATGCCAAGGCCCGGTACACCAAGTCCCAGTAGCGCCGATCGTCCGAACTTGCCAGGTTGAACCACCATTCCAGCGCGGCGGAGATTTCGATGTTCAGCCGTGCCATTTCTTCGTCGTGGATCTGGCTCGCATCGGCTTCTCCCGCGCTGGACGTCAACGGCTTGTCCGCGTCGGCGAGCACTGCAAAGTAGGAGCCCCAGCGGATGCAGACGGCGGTGGCCGCCCTCGTCTCGTCGGCAATTCGCACGCCTTCTACTGGCGGCGCTGGCTTGGCTTCCAGATAGCTCACAACCTGCAAGTACATGGGAACGTGGGGCGGTGTGATGATGACCAACGGACCGTGAGGATCATCGGCAGCAAGTTGCCAAGTTCCACCGTCCACGGTGAGGTCTTCGGTGACCCGGACACGGAAAGCACCGTTTATTGGCAAATCAGGTACGTTAATCACGCCCGACCCCATGATGAAAGTGTCTCCTCGACCCACGGCCCAATATTTCCCGCATCGAAACTCCGTACAGCCGGGGGTTCGTGGACCATTATCTCGCCAGGGAACGCCACCTGGGGATACTTGAGCTTGATCGTCATCTCCATCAACTGGACCATGTTGACCACATCCGTCAGGTTGTAGAGGATCAGTTTCCGCAACGCTTCACGGTCACCACGCCGGTAGCAGTGCCAGAGCCGAACGGCCTCGAATCCGTCCACACCCTGGATCGCTGCATCGCGGCAGACCCCCAGATTCCTCTCGATGGCCTTCAGCCCGCCCCGGTATCCCAGCGAGCGCAGCACAAACCGTAGGTCGATATTGGTCTGGTCCAATCGAGCCTCCGGGAAATGCGCCCGCAGAAACGGCACGTCGAACAGGCTGCCGTTGAAGGTGACCAGGAGCGGGAACTGAGCGACGTAGGCAGGGAACTGGTCGAGGTTGATGCCCTTGACGAACAGGGCCAGTTTGCCGCCGCCCAGCGCGCCGATCACCGTCACTTCGCTGTAGTCGGGTGACAGGCCGGTGGTCTCGATGTCTAGAAAAAGAGCCCGGTCGGCGAACTCCGGGTACAGTCGCCAGGTTTCTCCGCTCGGCAGGCGGTCGTGGAAGAAGTTCGGGTCGCCAGCCGCAACTGCGCCCAGGGACTGATGTACCAGCGGCACGGCGGACTCGTAAATACGCTGCCGCAGAAGTCGGCTCTCGACGGCTTCCAGGAAGCGTTCCCAGTTCAGAATCCCCTGTTGCCAGAGCACATGCTCTCGATGGGGGCCGACGCCGGGCAAGTGGATGAAGGTGTTGCGAAGCATGGAGACGGCCGCTCATCAGGTTCGATTCTCCAATATATCCCATACGACCACACACGCCAGTGGTTGAAACGCGGCTTTCCCGAGTGCGGCGTTGCGAAATGCGGAAGTCTGTGCGGCTGAAAAACGGTATTGAAGACTTGAAGCTGGCGCGGTTCAGGAAATGGTCCTCTGCGAAGTGGACATGCAATTCTGTTTTTGCGACGGAACGTGCCGTTCAACGGCGAGGACCGTTACAATGTCCTTGGATCGAGCTTTTTCTCGTTACGAAGTCCCTCGCGGATGAGCGTCCTTTGATTTCCATTGAGCCCCGGCCTACTTTCGATGGTCTCGGTACATGGACATTGGCCCCCCGCCTTATGTGGTCCACGGCGGACGTTCTCGTAAGCGGCGACGCACGGGAGACCCGCAAGTTGATCCGCCGAGAGGCACCGCAGGCTCCCGGCGTCTATGGGATGGTTGACCACCAAGGGGAACTGATCTACGTCGGCCAGTCAAAGTCGCTACGGAACCGATTGGTGAGCTATTTCGCCGGGGCGGCCCCGCGTAAGGCCCAGCGAATCATCGCTCATACCCACCGACTCCTCTGGGAAAGCGCCCCGGACGAGCTTGCCGCACTGTTGCGCGAACTGGAACTGATCCGGCGCTGGCGGCCACGGTTCAATGTACGGGGGCAGCCGAACCGCCGTCGCCCTGCCTATTTGATTCTCGGCCGGGCACCGGCCCAATACGTTTACCTGGCCACCGCGCCCTCCAGGGGGGACACAACAGTCTTCGGTCCCGTGCGGGCCAGCCGAGATTGTCGCCGGGCGGTACACGTTCTGAACGACCACTTCCAACTGCGCGATTGCGGGCAAGGGGTGCCGATGCGACTTGCCGACCAGCAGGAGATGTTCTTCTCCGAGCACGTAGCGCTTTGTTTGCGGTACGACCTGGGAACCTGCCTCGCGCCGTGCGCGTCGAAGTGCTCTAGCGCGCAGTACGCTGCTCGTGTCCGAGCGGTAAAGGGATTCCTGAGCGGAAGCGACCTGTCGTCCCTGACGCGATTGGAAAAGGATATGACGACGGCAGCGGCGGCACGCCGCTACGAAGAGGCAGCCGTCCTTCGTGATCACTGGGAAGCCCTGGAAAGCCTCCAGGGGCAGTTACAGCGGTTTCGTGAGGCACAGCGCCACTATAGCTTTATCTACCCTCTCCCCGGTCGAGAAGGTGCGTGCGTGTGGTATTTCATTCGCCGTGGCCAGGTCTACATGGCCATCGACGAACCTCGCGACAACGAGGCCGCTACGGAGTGCCTTGCGGCGATTGAGCGGATCTACAGGGATGGCACCCAACGCCAAATTCCAGAGGGGCTAAATGCTCGATTTAACTCTTTGGAATTCCAAGGGTTATGATCGTAAATTGCCTGGGGTAATCAGTATTTTCTTGATGCTGCATAAAAAAGCCGTTCCTGC
>JBKQWK010000019.1:0-12890 GCA_052139595.1 Thermoleophilia bacterium
GCGCATGCGCGCCGCCGCCGAAGCCAGAACTGCCTCGACATCGAGGCTGGCGCCCAGCTCCAGACCAGCAGCAACCAGGGAGCGCAACTCGTGGTTGCCCTCCTCCAGATGATCGAGGACAAGCGCCTGTGCGAAGGCACCGCCAAGAAGTTGCACAACGTTGCGGGCGAAGTTGAGATGCTCGGCGTAGTCGCGCCGGCGTGCGTCAGACAGGTCGATCAGGCCAATGACACGATCGTCGGCGACCAGTGGCAGCCTGAGTCCACTGGTGAGGCCTCGTTTGGTGAGCTGATCAACCTCATGCTGCGAGCAGCGCGGATCATCAATGGTGATGGCAAAAAAGGCGTCGTTAGCGGCAATTGCCGCCGCGGTCGCTGAAGGTGGCGTCCACTCGACGAGCTTGCCCACCTGGGTGTCATCAGGGCCGTCACGGTTGACGCTGACGAGGCAGCGGAAGACGCCGCTTTCCAAGCGCCAGATGTCGCACGTGGTCGAATCCGTGCTGCGCAGCAGGCGCTCGGCGGCGATCTGCATCAGCTGCTCGATGTCGCGTGTTCTGGCAGCCAGAGTGCCCAGTTCAACGAGTTCGTGCAAGTGGGCGAGTGAGAGGTTGCTGCTTCGGACGTCGACGCCGGCTTTGGCACTGGCAGCGGCGGCTTTGCCGGCAACTTCGCCAGTGCTGTCGTCGCCGTCGGCCGGGGCTCCTGCTTCGGCTGCCGCGCCGATGTGGACCGCGCCGACCGTGGCGCCGTCCGCCGCCCTCAGGCTCCCGTCATCGGCTGCTGGTCGAGGTTGCCACTGCGGCTGCGCAGCGAGAAGTGTGCCGATCTCGTCTTCTAGGTAGCGCCGGTGACCACCGAGGCTGCGGTAGCTGCGGACTTTGCCAGCGTCAGTCCAGCGGCGCACGGTGTTGGCGCTCACGCCGAGCGCGTGGGCGACCTCGCCCACGCGCAGCCATCGCTGGGTTGAGGCCGCAGAGCCCGGCGGGCGAGACGCCGTGGTTTTCTCGTCTGAGAGCACGAATCCGGTCACGGAGGAAGTCATCGGCAGCTAGGCGGTCATGCTTGACCAAAGTTGCCATAATTGGCAAAAACTCCCATCGTATCGCGCGCGTTGGCCGTCGCTGGTCACCCTTGCTCAGTGCTGTTGTCGGGTCTGGTTCTGGTGACAGGCCCGTCGATTGATGATAGAGATGTGCGTGAATCAATCGTTGCACGGCGTTCGCCACGAGTCAGGGAGGGCAGGTATGGAGCGCACAGGCAGAGTGCAGGGCAAAGTCGCTCTCGTTACCGGCGTCGCCAAGCAGAACGGCATCGGCTTTGCCACCTGTCAGGTTCTCGGTCAGGAAGGCGCCGTCCTCGCCATCGTCGACATTAGCGAGCAGGTTGACGAATGCGCTGCTGCTTTGCGCGAGTGTGGCTACACGGTCTCGTCGCACGTCGCCGACCTGACGAACTGGGATCAGGTGCAGGCGGCCGTGGCCGACGCAGTCGGTTGCCACGGCCGCCTCGACATCCTCGTTAACAATGCCGGCATGGTCGTTGCCGGCATGGAAGAGGACTTCACCGACTTTCCTCATCTCAGCGAAGCGCAGTGGGACTTCGGCATTGCCATCAACCTGAAAACGCAGTTCAACGTCACGCGGGCCGTCATCAACGGTATGATCGAGCGCGGTTACGGTCGTATCGTCAGCGTCTCATCGGTTACCGGTCCTATCGTGGCGAACCCTGAGGAGGCGGCGTACTGTGCCGCCAAAGCCGGCGTGCTCGGTATGACACGCGGCCTGGCGCTCGACGTCGCCAAGTACGGCATCACCGTCAACGCTGTTGGTCCCGGCTGGATCAACACCGGCTCAACGACCGAGGGCGAACGAGCCGGCGCTCAGAACACGCCATTCGGCCGCGCCGCCTGGCCGGAAGAGGTGGGCAAGCTCATCTGTTTTCTGGCCAGCGACGATGCGAGCTACATCACTGGCCAACTTGTGGTCATCGACGGTGGCAACACGATCCAGGAGTACAAAGGACCCAGCGAACTGTATTACTGAGAGATTGCTGGCGGTGCACGACCGAACGAGGTGTGACGATGACGATCGAATCTGAACTCACGGGCAAGGTCATTCTCATCACTGGTGGCGCTGGTGGCGTTGGCCTGGCAATTGGCCGGCGCTTTCTGGAGGAAGGCTCGCAAGTAGTCCTGGCCGACGTCAGTACTGAACGGTTGGCTCAAGCTCAGGCCGCGCTGACGCCGCTGGCACCAGGTGGCGCCGCTGGCGCGGCCTTACAGACGATCGTGACCGACGTAACTGACGTGGCCGACTGCGAGCGGCTGATCACCGCCACCACTGCCTGGGGCGGTCGCCTCGACGCGCTCGTCAACGCCGCCGGCCTGTGGACGGAGGGGCGCAGCGAGGCGGTCAGCGAGCCGGCTTGGGATCGCGTGATTGATGTCAATCTCAAAGGCACGTTTTTCTGCTGCAGCCGCGCCATCCCCGAACTCAAGAAGACGCGCGGCTGCATCGTCAGCGTCAGTTCCGAGGCGGGCGTCACCGGGACGCCAGAGACGGCCGTGTATACAGCCAGCAAAGGCGGCGTGAACGCCTTGACGAAGTCGCTGGCCATGGAGCTGGCTCCGTATCTGGTACGGGTGAACGCAGTCTGCCCGGGCGATATCATGACGCCAATGCTCGAAGGTCAGGCCCGCGATTTTGGCGGCGGCGACCGTGAGGGCTACTTCGCGACGCTCCTCGGCAGCTATCCACAGGGCGAGAAGGCGCGTTTCATCGGCGCCGCCGAGGTGGCCGAGCTGGTCGTCTACCTCTGCTCGGCGGCGGCGGCGCCGATCACCGGCGCACTCATGTCCATCGACTTCGGCACCTCTGCCGGCTACACCTACGGCTGAGTCGGCGGCGAGCAGATCCGCCAGGTTTGGGCTACCTCTCGAAAGGAGCGGCTATCCTCAAATGGCACGAGAACCTTTCATCCATCCCTACATTCCCAACTCGGTACCGGCGACGCGGGCGGCGATGCTGCGCGAAATCGGCATCAGCGATGTCGAAGAGATCTTTGCCGAGATTCCCGACCGCCTGCGCTTCAAAGGCACGCTGAACATACCGCCGGCGATCCTCGCCGAGCGCGACCTCGAACGCCACGTCAAGGCGCTGCTCGACAAGAACACCTCCAGTGAGGAGTTTCTTAACTTCTGTGGCGCCGGCTGTTGGCAGCACTACGTGCCGGCGGTGGTCGACGAGGTCATCAACCGGGCCGAGTTTCTCAGTGCGTACTGCGGCGGTAACTACAGTGATCTGGGCAAGTATCAGGCACGTTTCGAATTCAACAGTCAGCTGGGCGAGCTGCTCGACCTCGATGGTGTCGCCAACCCCATTTACGACTGGGGTGACGTGGCCGGCCGCTCATTTCGCATGGCGACTCGCATCACCGGTCGCAAGCGCGTGCTGTACCCGCGCACGATGAGCCCCATGCGCCTGGCCGAGGTGCGCACGTTGTCTCAGCCGGAGGTCCTGCCGACGCACGTCAAGCTTGAGTCGGTCGACTACGATCCGGCCAGCGGCAACATCGACCTCGTCGACCTCAAAGCCAAACTCGGTGACGACGTTGCCGCCGTCTACTTTGAGAATCCCGGTTACCTGGGCAACATCGAGGCGCAGGCCGGCGAGATTGTTCGTCTCGCGCACGATGCCGGCGCGCTGGCGATCATCGGCGTTGACCCGATCACGCTCGGTGTGCTGACGTCGCCGGGCAGCATCGGGGCTGATATAGCTTGTGGCGACATTCAACCGCTGGGCATGCATATGCATGCCGGTGGCGGCTGCTCGGGCTTCATTGCCTTTCGCGACGACGACCCGATTTTCGCCAGCGAGTGCCCGCTCGAACTGTACACGCTGCTCGAGACCGAGGTGCCTGGGCAGTACGCGGTCGCCGAGACGATGGCCGAGCGCACGAGCTACGGCGCTCGCGATCAGGGCAAGGACTGGGTCGGTACGGCATCCGGCCTGTGGACGATTGCGGCCGCCGTCTACATGACGGTGATGGGCCCGCAGGGCTTCAAAGAGATCGGCGAGACGTGCATCGCCCGTTCGCACTACGCGGCGCAGCGACTGGCCGCAATCTCCGGGGTGACGATCAAACTGTCGCCGGCTTTCGTCAAGGAGTTTGTCGTCAACTTCGACGGTGGCGGCAAAACGGTGGCGGCGATCAACAAAGCGTTGCTCGAAAAGGGCATCTTCGGCGGCAAGGATCTCAGCGCCGAGTTTCCCGAACTCGGGCAGAGTGCGCTCTACTGCGTGACCGAATACTACAGTCAGGCCGACATCGACTATCTCGCCTTCGCGCTCAAGGAGGTCATGGCATGAGCGGGCAGAGCAGCGACGACGTTCAGGCCAGGCTGCAGCAGATCGCTCACTTGCGCCGCGACGGCGGCGTCGTCCGCGACTACAGCGCGCCGCGCTGGAACGAACCGCTGATCATGGAGCAGAGCGTGCCCGGCGAGCGCGGCATCATGGTGCCGCTCGCCGAAGAAGAGGTGAAGAGTGCCGTCGGCGACCCGTTGCAGTACATACCGGCCGGCCTGCGCCGCGAAATGGCGCCTGACCTGCCGGAGCTGTCACAGCATCAGGCGCTGCGGCACTACCTGCGTCTGTCGCAGATGACCCTGGGTATGGATCTGGGCAGCGACATCAGTGAGGGCACCTGCACGATGAAGTACAGTCCCAAACTGCACGAAGAGCTGGTGCGCTACCACAAGCAGGCCGATGTGCACCCGTGGCAGGATGAGGACACGATGCAGGGCCTGCTCGAGATTGTTTACGAGTGCGGCGAATACCTCAAGTCGATCGCCGGTATGGATGCCATAACCTTGCAACCCGGCGGCGGCTCACATGTGGTGTACACCAATGCCTGTGTGATGCGTGCCTACTTCGAGGAGCGCGGCGAACTGCCGCAGCGCAACGAGATGATCACGACGATCTTCTCTCACCCCTGTGACGCGGCGACACCGATGGTCGCCGGCTTCAAAGTGATCACGGTTATGCCGGACGAGAACGGCTACCCCGATCTCGCGGCGGTCAAGGCAGCGGTCAGCGAGAGGACCGCCGGCTGCATGATCACAAACCCCGAGGACACTGGCATCTACAATCCGCGCATCGATGAGTACGTGCGCGTGATCCACGATGCCGGCGGCCTGTGCTTCACCGATCAGGCCAACGCTAACGGCATTCTCGGCGTTGCCCGAGCACGCGAAGCCGGCTTTGATGCCTGTCACTTCAATCTGCACAAGACCTTCAGCAGCCCGCACGGCAGCGAGGGACCGGCGACCGGCGCTTACCTGTGCACCGATAAGCTGGCGCCCTATCTGCCCGTGCCGCTGGTCACCAAATTGGGCGAAAAGTTTCATCTCGATTACGACCGGCCTCAGAGCATTGGTCGTGTGCGCGGCTTTCTGGGTAACTGGATGGGAGTGGTGCGAGCCTATGCCTGGATCCGCAACCTGGGCCCGGAAGGTTTACGTGAGGTAGCCGAAATCGCTGTGATCAACAATAATTACCTCGACAAGTTACTGCTCGGCATACGCGGCGTCACCCGGCCGTATGCTCAAGGTCACCGTCGTCTCGATCAGGTGCGTTACTCGCTTGAGCAACTGCAGAAAGACACCGGAGTGGGCACAGAGGCGGTGCGCGACAGAATGATCGACTTTGGCATTCAGAGCTTCTGGATGAGCCACCATCCGTGGGTGGTGCCCGAACCGTTCACTCCGGAGCCCTGCGAAACGTACAGCCGGGCCGATCTGGACGAATGGGCGGCGGTCATCAGGCTTGTGTCGGATGAGGCCTATGCCAACGCCGATAGCGTATTGGCAGGGCCGCAGAATCAACCAATCGCCAAGATGAAGCGCCTCGAAGCGCTCGAAGACCCGAAGCAGTGGGCTTTCACTTGGCGAGCATATAAGCGCAAGATCAAGGAGGAACTGTGAGGAAGTTCATATGTCTGCTCGTCGCCGGCGGCGCCGGCTACTACGCCTGGCATCGCTTCGTGCGCAAGCCGCAGTGGACCGATTGGACCGACAGCGGCGACACGGCCCAGGACTGGGTCAAGAACGCCGACGGCCAATGGGTGAAAGCCGGCGCCGCCGACAGTGAGGTAGCCCCGGCTGAATGAGGCTACCGGCATGAAGCGGATTGGCCTTATCGTCAACCCACTGGCCGGAGTTGGCGGACGTGTCGGTCTCAAAGGCAGCGACGGCAGTGACATCGTTGCCAAAGCGCGCGAGCTGGGCGCGCTGCGGGTAGTTCCGCCGCGCGCCCAGCTCGCGCTCGCGCGCCTGGCGCGTCTGAGTGACCCGTTCGAGCTGTTCACCTGCGCCGGCGAAATGGGCGCCGACGAGGCGCGTGCAGTCGGCTTGGCAGCGACGATTGTCGGCGTTGCCCCGGCCGGCGTCGGTGCAACTGGGTGGCCGCAGACCACTGGGGCCGACAGCGAACGAGCCGCCGCCGATTTACTGGCTGTCGGCATCGATCTGCTGCTCTTTACCGGCGGCGATGGTACGGCACGGAACATTTTTACTGCTGTCGGCGACCGTGTGCCGGTCCTCGGCATTCCCGCCGGCGTGAAGATCCACTCGGCAGTCTATGCAACGACGCCCTTGGCCGCGGGCGACCTGGCCGCCCATTTTCTCGCTGCAGCACCTGGCAGCCAGCATCTGCGGGCGGCCGAGGTAATGGACATCGATGAAGTCGCCTTCCGTGACAATCGAGTCTCGGCGCGGCTGTACGGCTTTCTCACTGTGCCGTACGAGCGGGCACTCATTCAGAGCTCCAAGGCCGGCGGTGTGGCCGGCGATGAGCAAACCATGGCCGGCATCGCCGATGATGTCATCAGCGGCATGGAACCCGGCTGCCTCTACATCGTTGGCCCGGGGACGACGACGCGCACGATCATGGAGCGCCTGGATGTGCCCAACACGCTGCTTGGCGTTGACGCTGTACGCGATCGCACGCTGGTCGGCCGTGACCTGAGCGAAGGGCAAATCCTCAGCCTCCTCGACGAGAGTGTCGCGGCGGCCTCGAGCCGGCCGGCTCTTCCAGCGTTGCCTCTGGCTACTCGGACGGCACTGCCGGTACGTATCGTGGTCACCGTCATTGGCGGGCAGGGGCATATCTTTGGCCGCGGTAATCAGCAGATCAGCCCGCGCGTGCTGCAGCGAGTCGGCCAAGACAACGTGATCGTCGTTGCCAGTCAGACGAAACTGCTTTCGCTCGGCGGCGAGCCTCTGCTGGTCGACACCGGTGAGGCGACAGTCGATGCTCTCTTCGCCGGCTACGTTCGCGTCGTCACGGCGCAGGGCGAGCGCACCATGTACCGGGTGCGGGCTCAGGGCTGAGTCGCGCGAATCTCAGATGCAGGGTAGTGCCGCTGACGGTGGAGTCGCCCGCCGTTGGGCTACGAAGGCGCTGAACGTCTGCGTGTGCTTGTCGAGCCAGCGCCAGTCGATTGAGTAGTAGGTACGCGTGCCGGCGTCGCGCGTGCGCACCAGGTCGGCGGCGCGCAGAACGGCGAGATGGTGAGAGATCAAGGGTTGCCTGAGATTGAGGGCAGCGGTGAGGTCGCAGACGCACGCTTCGCCGCCCAGAAGCCGGTCGACGATGGCGACGCGGGTGGCGTTGCAGAATGCTCTGAGAAAAGGCGTGAACGATTCGAGTGTGGGCGTCGACTTGTTCCTCGCCTCACCCTCGTTCACCTTCCCTCCCCAGTCATCAATGGCCTCTTCGTCATAGCGAACTCAAACGGATCGTGGCGCCGACCGTAAAGCGCCAGGGCTGACTTGGGTTGAGTCTGCCTGGGCCGCCGGTCGGTCGCCACGACCAACCCAGCTGTCTACTCAGTGATGGCAGGCGCCTTCCAGGCCGAGGACGGGCAACATGCCGCTGGCGTACGCCTGTACGGTCTCGGCAACCGTCGTGCCGTAGCCGGCGTGAACGGTGATGCCTACATCCTGGAAGCCTTGCAGCGGACGCCCACCGATGCCGTCGACAACCAGCGCCTCAACTTTGTGGCCGGCCAGCAAATTGACGGGAGTCAGACAGCCACCATCAACATGCGGTCCGTTATCGACAACGAAAACGTCGCTCACGCCGTTGGCGCCGACATCGACGACCGTGAAGCACTCGCAGCGACCGAAGTGGCCCGAACGCCGAGCGTCCAGGCCGCCGGGCGCTTCTGATGGTACGGCAATGCGCAGCGTTCTGTTTGTCAGTTCATCCATGTGAAGTTACCTCCGAATTGCTTTATCTAGGCGCTGTCGTTCTGTCTTGTTGCTTGGCCATGATGGCCGCCCCAACCTTCATGTCGGGGTCCCTGACCGCGACGACCGCCTTCGCTGCCGGGCTGGCAGCCACGGCGACGGCCACGGCCACCGCCAACGCAGGCGCGCACGTCGGTGGATCCGCAACGGGGGCACACCTCGAGGGACTGACGGTCGCCCTCGACAACCCACTCGTCGTGGCATGTTCCGCACCAGCGGGTGTCGGCGATGCGAAAGGCGCCGCCGCCGACCAGGATCGCCTTGCCGTTGGTAAGTGCATCGGCGACTTTGCGCCGCCCGTTCTCAAGCATGCGACCCACAGTCTGACGAGAGACGCCTAAGCTCAGGGCAGCGTCTTCGTGGCTCAGGCCCTGTAGATCGACCAAGCGAATTGCTTCGAGTTCGTCTAGCGGCAGCTCGACTTGAGCAAGCTGTCGAGCGGGTACTCCGGCTGGCTTGAAAACGTCACTCTCAGGGAGGCCGAGGATACGCCGTTCTCGCGTTGGCCTACTCATGAGGCTCGTCCACGGTGCAGTGAAACCAATAAAGCTGAAGTATTCGTGCGGTCATACGCTCATAATACCGATAGGTTCGCCTACTCGCAAGCAGGAACCGTTGTTCATGAGGAACTCATGACGCGTCTACATCGTCGGCGGGTGTCTCCTGCCGGCTGTCGTTGCCGGCCGGCAGGATATCGATGACGTCGCCGGCCGGCAAAGCGCTGCGAGAACTGGACGCGCCGATGGTCGGCAGGCGCCGTTCCCGAAGGGCCGCCAAAAAACGCCCCATCAGCGGGCGCAACACACTGTTAGGGCGCTGGAGGTCGGCCGCGACGAGTCCGGCAACGGCGGCCACGATGGGGCGGTCGCGCACAATGCGTCTGCCTGGCAGCCCCGCCGGCGAGGCGTCGCCGCGGCCGCGCCGGCGGGGTTGAACACGGTCAGAAAGCGCCGCATCAGAACGATCGCAGTACGCTGCCGGTGTTCGCTGCCGGCGTCGGCTTCTGTCTTGCCTAGCCATTGTCTGTCGCCTCCATCTTGTCCGGACGTGCCGAACGTGAGGTCAGGACCAGCCGCTTACGCTGGCGTCTTCGAGCTTTGTCAGGCTGCCTTCGCTGAAGGCCGTCAGAGCGTCTTGAACCGTGCCGTGGTCAATCGTGTAGACGCTGATGCTGGCTGCCTTCAGGGCCCGAAAGGCATTGGGACCAACGTTACCGCTGATCAGGATCTGGGCTCCCAAAGCTGCCGCTTGCGCCGCGGAGGCGTTACCGGCGCCGTGGGCGCTGTCGGCGTTGGCGCCGTTGTCGTGTGCCGTGAAGGCACCGGTTTCCGTGTCGACGAGCAAGAACCAGGCCGCCCGTCCGAATCGTGGATCGACGACCGCGCTGAGATCGTTGCCTTGGGCGCTTACCAGTACGTTCATGAGAGTCCCTTTCAGTTATCGTCGGCGTCGAGGGCCAGGATCGGTGCGAGCGCATCCTTGAATGCCTCGGCGGCCGGTGTCTTGGTGTGGGTCAGCAGGAACGGTCTGCCGGAATCGCCGGCTTTGACCAGGTCGGGATCGAGTGGAATCGATCCCAGAAAGGCGACGCCGGCTTCGCGGGCCAGGGCTTCGCCGCCGCCTTTGGCGAACACGTCGATGCGCTCGCCGCAGTGCGGGCAAATGAGCCCACTCATGTTTTCGAGAATGCCCAGCACGGGGCACTTGACCGTGCGGCAGAAGGAGACGCACTTGCGTACGTCGCTAATGGCCACCGCCTGTGGCGTTGTCACGACGATGGCGCCGTCAAGGTGGCCGAGAAGTTCAACGATGGCCAGCGGCTCATCGCCGGTTCCGGGTGGTGCGTCGACGATCAGGTAGTCGAGGTCGCCCCACTCCACGTCGGCGAGAAACTGCTGGATCATGGAGAACTTGCGCGGGCCTCTCCAGATGACTGCCTCGCCCTCCGACGGCAGGAAGAAGCCAATGGACATCACCTTGAGGTTCATCGTGAACTGGACCGGTAGCACGGCGCCGTCATGATTCTGCAGCGGATAGTTCTCGAGGTGCAGCATTTTGGGCACGCTTGGTCCATGCAGGTCGATGTCGAGCAGGCCTACGCTCTCGCCACGCTCCGCCAGGGCGACGGCGAGGTTGACCGCGGCTGTGCTCTTGCCGACACCACCCTTGCCCGAGAGGACGAGGACGCGGTGGCGCACGTGTGCCAAGCGCTCGGCAACACGTTGCTCCAGAGATTCGGCAGTCGGCTCATAGGCACAGCCGGCTGACTGCTGTGGCGCTCCGTGCGCAGGGTGGCTGGCGACATCATTCATCGGTAACTCCTTCTTATGCTTGGGATAGGTAGTCGCTGACGGCGTCCCAAAGACGCTTCACAGCGGCGACAGTCGCTTGCTCCGGCGGCCCCAGCGTTTGTTTCGCCGCAGACGATTGTGACGCCGCCTCGAGGACACTGCCACCCAGAACCTGCGCAGTGGTGAAGCCACGGTCATAGGGAATGCGGCTCGTGAACAAGGCTCCCGACTGTGTCGCCAGCTCTTCGATGTAGCGTGTCTGCGACTCACTCAGATCCGACTTGTTGATGCACACTGCTACCGGCCGGCGAAAATGTGTCGCCAGCTGCAGCACGCGCTCAACATCGTGGACCCCGGAGACGCTCGGTTCGGTGACGACCAGCACCAGATTGGCGCCAGCCATGGAGGCGATCACCGGGCAGCCGATGCCCGGCGAACCATCGGCGATGACCAGATCACGATGGTGTTCGGCAGCTACCCGTCGCGCTTCGTTGCGCACCAAGGTGACCAGTTTGCCGGAGTTGTCTTGCGCTACTCCCAGGCGAGCATGCACCAGCGGCCCAAACGGCGTCTGCGACACGAGCCAGCGACCATTGACAACTGGGGCGAGCGCGACGGCGTTCTCGGGGCAGACCAAGACGCAGACACCGCAGCCTTCGCACAAAATTGGGTCGACCATCGGTGGCGCGGTGTCGTCGACCTCACTGGGCTTGAGTGCGTCGAAGCGGCAGGCGGCCACGCAGCGGCCGCAGGCGTTACAGAGGGCAGCATCGATGACCGCTTCGTCGCGGCCGCTGAAGTCGTGCTCTTCGAGCGGTTGAGCCGTCACTACCAGGTGCAAGTCAGCGGCATCTACGTCGCAGTCGGCCAGCACCGCGCGGCCGTCGGCAAACCGCGCGAAGGCGGCCACCAGACTGGTCTTGCCGGTACCGCCTTTGCCGCTGATAACGACGAGTTCCTTCATCGTGCGCTCTCTTCCTGGTACTGCGGTAGCGACAACAGCGTCAGTTGCCGCCAGGTCTCGCGAAACGCGACTGCCAGTTCCGGCAGGGCGTCGACGGCGAGTACGCCGCGTGTCGATGCTTCGGCAATCGCGCGCTCGTCCGGCAGTTCGAGAACGACGGGCAACGACTGCTCCCGGCAGTAACGCGCGACCTCGCCGTCGCCCGTGCCGGCGCGATTGATGGCCACTGCTGCCGGCAGGTCGAGAGCTCGTACCATGTCAACCGCCAGGCGCAGATCATTGAGCCCGAACGGCGTTGGCTCGGTGACCAGGAGCACAATGTCGCTGTTCCTGACTGCCTCGATGACTGGGCACGACGTTCCCGGCGGGGCGTCGATGATGACTGCTACTGCTTCGGCGTCGTGATCCGCTAGGCCAACGACTGCCTTTACCGCCGGTACAGCTTTGGCTTCGCCGATAGACAGAGTACCGCGAGCGAACGAGAGGGCGTCGGCGGTGCCCCATTCGAGCGTTCCGGTGATGCGATTCTCGTCGTGAATTGCCTCCTCGGGGCAGACGAGTGAGCAGGCGCCGCAGCTGTGACACAGCTCGGGATATACGAGGACCGTCGTTGGCAGCACGAGAATCGCCTTGTAGACGCAAGCGCTGCCGCAGCGGCCACAAAGGGTGCAACGTGTCGCATCGACGGAGGGTATGGTAACGGTCACGTCGCGCTGACCGGTAAAGTCCGGTGCGACAAAGAGGTGACTGTTGGGCTCCTCGACGTCGGCGTCGAGGAGCTGTACCGTCATGGCGTCACGCGTCAGCACGGTGGCAAGATTGGTGGCGACCGTGGTTTTACCGGTGCCACCTTTACCACTGGCGATTGCTACCTGCACGGGATTCTCCTCTGCTCACTCACAGTGTCTGCAGCACGATGATGTGCTCGGCGCAGGCAGCGACGCAGCGGCCGCAGCCCGTGCAGGCGACGACGTCGATCTGCGCCGCCGGACTTGCCTGCAGGTTGATGGTGATGGCGCCTCGCCGACAGGCGGTCACGCAGGTGCCGCAGCCGAGGCACGCCTCGGCCGGTTCGACGATGGCGATCGGGCGAACTCTCTTTGCCGGCCCCGTGGCGGCTGCTGTTGCCGCAGCCGTGGCGGCAGCCGCCTGGGCTGCGGGCATTGCAGAGGCGCTCACCGATTGCTCGACAAAGGCTTGTGTCTGCCCCGCAAGAGGTTTGCGTGCGAAGAAGGACTCACGTTGCCGGGCGCTGTCGCGGCCGGCGTTGGTGTTGGGGCTGATTGTGGTGCCGATCTGCTGGCGGGGGGGGGGGGGGGGGG
>JBKQWK010000020.1:0-2990 GCA_052139595.1 Thermoleophilia bacterium
GGGACGGCGAACAGATGGCCGGCGGACTCATCGCCTACGACTTCGGCAACCTGGGCTGGGTGCAAGCGTTGGGCGTACGCCGCGCCTGGCGACATCGCGGCCTGGCCGGCGCCTTGCTCGCTCGCGCCTTCGAGCTGCTCGCCGCCCGCCGGCAGACCCGCGTCGGCCTGGGTGTCGATGCTGAAGGCGAGACCGGCGCGCTGCACCTCTACGAGCGCGCCGGCATGTGGGTCGCACAAGAGCACGACCTCTTCGAGCGGCCGATCTAGAAAGCTGCCAGCAGTGTCGCCAGCTTGCGCCCGCGACGAGCAGGCCATCGGGTCGTGCACCGGGTGAGCCGGCACCAGGATGACCGCCTGCTCAGGGCAAGCAATCGGCCCGCGATCAACGCGCCGACGCCGACAAACGCCAATCAGGTAGGATGAAGCCTTCGTCAGCCATCAACCGGGAGGACGCCATGCGCCACAGCAGCGAGCCGAAGGCGCCGCGAGCAAGTACGCCATTGAGCGAGGTCATCGAGGACCTGACGCTCGAACGCTCGGCGACTGCGTCGCTGCAGGCCGACTCTGCCCAGCTCAACTTGAGCGCCGCGGCGGAGCTACAGGCCGACTCGGTGCAACTTAACGCCAGTTCAGCCGGCCGAATACAAGCTTGCACGGTCGCCACGCGGCTCAGCGCGACCGGCCTGTGCCAAACGGAGTCGGCAACGTTCGAACGCAGCTCCGTAGGCATCGCCGTCTGCCGAGAGAGCGCCAGCCTCAATCAGAGTATCGGCAGAGCGGTACTGGCAGAAAACAATGTCGACATGCACTTCAGTGCCGGCGGTGTCGTTGCGGCCAGCAACGTGGCTCGCCTGCACAATGCCGGCGCCGGCGTCGTCGTTGCGCCACAGGTCAAAGTCGAGCGCAGCATCGTTGGGCTCGTGCTGGCCGGCAAAGCCGACTTGCGTGAGGCCAATGTCATCATCGCGCCTAGCGGCGCCGCAGCAGCGGCGGCGGCGTTCGGAGCCGGCCTTGGCCTGATGCTGGCGCTCACCCGCCACTGGCGCTAAGTCGCCGGCGGCCAGCGCTAAGTTGCTGGCAGCCACTGTACATGATTGAAGCGCACGACGACGGGAACACCGCCTCTACAGCCAGCGTCTGGCAAAACGAGAGGACGGTGTCCCGTGAGCCTGGTCCGAGCGCTCTTTGGAGCGATAGACGCCAACGACGAGGAGCGTGTGCGTGAACTCCTCGCCTACGAACCCCGACTGGCGATGGCGACGAATAGTGACGGCCTCTCGGCCGTGCTCGTCGCCTGCTATCGGCAGAATGCGACGATTGTGGACGCGCTGCGCGCAGCCGGCGCTGATCTCGATCTCTTTGAGGCGGCAGCCGCAGGCGATGCCGGCCTTGTCGCCCAGCGCATCAGCGCCGACCCAGCCGCTGTGAGTGCCTACACGCCCGACGGCTACACAGCGCTGCACCTCGCCGCGATCTTTGCTCATGCTGACATCGTGCGCCTGCTTCTCGAGCACGGCGCCGCCGCCAATAGCCGCTCACGCGACCAGGACGGGCTGACGCCGCTACAGGCGGCCGCGGCCGCAGGCGACGCGGCAGCAGCAGCAATGCTTTTGGCGCAAGGCGCCCAAGTCAGCGCTCGCCGCCACGATGGCCGCACGGCACTTCACGAGGCAGCTGGCCGCGGCGACCGCCGCCTGATTAGCATTCTCCTGCGTGCCGGTGCCGACGCGACCCTGCGTGACGACGATGGTGAGACCGCCGCTCAGGTTGCCGTAGCCTGCGGCCACGGCAGAATCGCCCGCCAGATCGCCGCGTACGTGCACACCGGTGACACCGAGACCGCATCCCGTACCGCCGCCGGCGAATCTCGCCACGAAGTCGCCGCCTGAAAGGAAGAATGGATGAAAGCGATCCGCGTCCATGAGTTCGGCACGCCCGAAGTCTTACGCCTGGAGGATGCATCTGATCCGCAGCCCGTGGTCGGCCAGGTTGTGGTACGTGTCGCCGCCGTCGGAGTAAACCCGGTCGAAGCGTATGTGCGCGCCGGCGGCTACGCCGGCGCGCCTGCCGTGCCATACATTCCAGGAACGGATGCGGCCGGCACGGTGGTTACCGTCGGCGAGCCCAGCGACGGGACCGGCTCATCCGTCCGCACCCAGCCGGCTGCCGACGGCGGGTCGCCGCCGGCAGCCGGCCACGGCGACGCCCCGTCGCCTTGGCAACCCGGCACCCGTGTGTACGTCGCCGGCTCGCTGAGCGGCACCTATGCCGAGCTGACGCTCTGCTCCATCGAGCAGGTTCATCCTTTGCCGGATAAGGTTTCGTTCGCCCAGGGAGCCGCCTTGGGAGTGCCCTACGCCACCGCCTTCAGGGCACTTTTCCAGCGTGCTCACGCCTTACCGGGAGAAACGATCCTTGTGCACGGCGCTAGCGGCGGCGTTGGCCTGGCGGCCGTGCAATTGGCCGTCGCCGCCGGCCTGTGCGTCTTCGGCACGGCCGGCAGCGAAGTCGGCCGGCGCCTGGTTGCCGAGCAGGGTGCTGCGCACGTTTTCGACCACACCGACTCCGGCTACGCAAATGAACTCCTGCGCCTGACCGCCGGCCGCGGCGTCAACGTCATTCTCGAAATGGCGGCCCACACGAATCTTGGCCGCGATGCCGGTTTGCTGGCGATCGGCGGCCGCGTCGTTATCATCGGCAGCCGCGGTCCAATCGAGGTGAACCCGCGCGACCTCATGTCTCGTGACGCGCAGATTCTTGGGATGCTGCTCAACCTCGCCTCGCCGGTGGAGTATGCGCAGATCCACGCCGCCCTGCACGCTGGTCTCGCCAACGGCACCCTGCGGCCGGTTATCGAGAAAGAGCTGCCTCTGGCCGAGGCTGCTCAGGCTCACCACGAAGTCATGGAGCGCAAAGCCGGCGGCAAGATCGTGCTCGTGCCGTAAGACGTCGCCAGCTTGACGCAGCCGGTTCGGCACACGCGGCGGT
>JBKQWK010000021.1:0-7476 GCA_052139595.1 Thermoleophilia bacterium
TCATAACCATAGGTCCATTAAGGAATATAGCCTTTTAGTTTGCTTTCGATAAAGCGCGGATTCTCGGCATTGGCGATCATTACCAGGCCATCAATTAACATTTCGCGCCTCACTAGTTGCTGCATCATGATCATTTTTAACTTGCCCGCGATCGGCAAGTACACGAGGTTTGCCAATCCAACCCCGTATAGAGTGGCAATAAATGCAACCGCAATTCCCGCGCCCAGTTTTGAAGGATCGCCCAACGTTTGCATCACATGAATCAAACCCAATACCGCACCCATAATACCGATTGTCGGCGAGTATCCGGCAGCGGCCTCCCACACCCGCGCACCCTCCCACCGCACACCCTCGTAGGCGCTCACATCGACTTCCAGCACTTCGCGTATTTTTTCCGCGCTGTTTCCATCCACCAGCAATTGCAGCCCCTTGGCAACAGCCATTATCTTTCTCTTGACGACGGCACAGCCGAGTCACTTTCATCGCCTCAGCAGCGACGAACTGTGGATACATTGCGGCGGTGGTGTCACTCAGCTGCTGACGCTGCTGCCGGCTGGTCGCGCCGCCAGCGTTCTGCTCGGCAGTGCGCTGCAGGTGGCGCACAATAGAGGCTATCAATCCCAGGCGGTCGTGTCCGCCGGTGACTGGCAAGCGGCACGTGTTGTCGCCGGCGCTGTCGACTGGAGCTTGGTGTCGTGTGTCGTGTCACCCGGCTTTGCCTACGCCGACTTCGAATTGGCCGCTCGCGACAGCTTGCTCGCCGCCTATCCGGCCGTAGCGAGCGACATAATCGAACTCACCAGATAGGGTTGCAGTGAGGCAGCGTAAGCCGACAGACGCGAGACACGCGATCGCCGCAAAACCGAATGTCAGGAGCGAAGCGGAACCTCAATCGCGACGCCGCATCTGGGTGCTGGGTTGACCATGGTGACTCCGTCTTGAATCCATCACGCTGCCGGGATTATTGTCAATCATCATCCATCGGAGACGAAGAGGGGTAGACGATGCCGCGAGCGCTCAATGCAGACGAAAAATTGCGGTACCCGTGGGCAACGCGAATCAACGACTACGTGCCCGTAGGTCCGGTGCGCCGGGCGGCGATGATTATTGCCGGAGTTGGTTTCGGTCTCTTCCTGCTGGTGGCGATTGTCTTCTTTGTTGGCGGCAAGCACTTACATCTCGCCCATGGCATACCGCAGACGGGGCTTGCCTGGGCGACCTACGGGCCGGCCATTTTGCTCATTCTGGCAGCCGCTGTTCTTGGTCTGGTCACCTTCGCGCAGGCAATGGCCAAGAGTGCGCGCACGCCGATGCTGTGGTCGCTGATCGCCGTCTTGCCGGCCGTGCTGTGGGTGTTGCTGGTGCTGCGCTGAGCGCCGGCACGGGTCGCCGTGGTCGTGTGCACATCGTGTAGCGCGACCTACTGATGTGCCGGGCGGTTGACCGTCATCGCCGCCTGCCATAGAGTGCGACCGATGGCGACGTCGATCGGCCGCCGGCCGAGTCCGTCGCCAGCGCCGGTACGCTCAAGCGCACTGACCTGGAGGCGATGTGACCAACGAGATGTTGACGCTTTCGCCGGTGCAGGTCGATCAACCTCCGCCAGCCTCGCTCCTCTGACGCGACTCTTTGTGCCCAGGCGCGGCCGCTGACGTACGTCGATGGCCGGGAACCCTTGGGCCTAATAGTCGACGGTTTGCCTAGTCGCAGTTGTCTTACTGAGCAGAGTCTGCCTTGCGCCTGCGTTCGCTAATCTGGATCTGACATCTGCGACTGCGCGATGAGCGTGCGTGTTTGGCCGAACGTTTGGCTGACCGTTTGGCCGAGCGCCGTGGATATGTTTCGCGTCTGCTGCTACACGTGCGATCCGATGGCCCAAGTCCGTCCTTGCCGTGCTTTTGCCGTCCGCTATACTTGCATATAGTGTATGCACTGACGTGTATTTCAAGTGGAGGAGACTATTATGATTAAAGTAGTGGAGTGGGGCACCGGCGAGATGGGGCAGGGACTGCTCAAGTTCATGCTCGACCGGCCGAAGGACATTGAACTGGCCGGCTGCATCGTCACCAACCCCGCCAAAGAGGGCAAGACGGTCGGCGAACTGCTTGGTCGCCCGTGTGAGGTCACCATGACGACCGACTTTGAAAAGGTTCTCGCCGAGACGAAGCCTGACGTCGTCTGCATCAACACCCAGAGCAATTTGCACGAGGTCACCAGCCAGATTGAGCCGGCAGTCAAGAGCGGCGCTAACGTCATCTGCATTGCCGAGAAACTCTCCTACCCCTGGGCCAGCGATCCCGACTGGGCCGACCGCTTCGACGCGCTCGCCAAGCAGCACGGCGTCAGCATCCTGGGCACAGGCATCAACCCCGGTTTCATGCTTGACGCACTGATCGTCATGTGGAGTTCGATCTGCCTGCGCATAGACAGCATTGAAGCGTCGCGCGTCAACGACCTTTCGCCGTTTGGCCCCACCGTCATGATCGGCCAGGGTGTGGGGACCACGGTTGAACAGTTCAATCAGGGCGTTGCCGACGGCAGCATCGTCGGCCACATCGGCTTTCCCGAGTCGATCCACCTTATTGGCAAGGCTCTGGGCTGGAAGATCGATAGGATTGAAGAGACGCGCGAGCCGATCGTGACCGAGGTCGAGCGTTCGACGCCGCATGTGAAGGTGCCGGCGGGCTGGGTGGCCGGCTGCAAGCAGGTCGGTAAGGGCTACGTCAATGACGAACTCAAGATTCACCTGATTCACCCGCAGCAGATTCACCCCGAACTGGCCAACCAGGAGACCGGCGACTACATCAAGATCATCGGCGATCCGATGGTCAATATGCAGAACAGTCCGGAGATCCCCGGTGGCAAGGGTACCTACGCCAGCACTGGTAACTACATCCCGCTCATGAAGGACGCCCGCCCTGGCATGTTGACCGTCGTCGACATGCCCCTGCCGCGCTTCCTCACTCCGAGCGTCTGAGGAATCCGAGGTAACCATGGCTGACGTCACTCGCGCCCACAAGGGCGAATGGGTCGAGATCGAACGCTTGATTCTCGACCCGAGCCAGCGTTCGAAGAACCTGCCGCCCGAGACGGCCGATAAGCCCTTGCTCATGTGGGTCAAGGGGTTTGCGGCGGCTGACGGCAGCGTGGGTGAGGAGATGACGGTGGAGACCGCGACCGGCCGGCTGGTGACCGGCCGGCTGGTCGCGGTCAACCCCGGCTACTTCCACACCTTCGGTCATCCCATCCCTGAACTCTCGCACGTCGGCTATGACTTGCGTGCTCGCCTCGCCGATTACCGTCAGGCAGGTGCCAAATGACCGCCACCCGTTTTGACGAGATCACCGCTCGTCGCGGCGAAATCATGTTGCGCGCTCTGGGCATGGACTACAGCCGTTTCGAGCAGAGTCCGATCGCCTTCGACTACGAAGGCATGATGACTGATCACGGCTATTCGCTGACCGACATTCGTGCCATTCAGGCGGCGGCCGGTGTCGGCAACACGCCGCTGCTCGAACTCAAGAACATGACCGACCTGGTGCGCTCCATGTCGCCGGCGGGCAGGGGTGCGCGCATCTTCGTCAAGGATGAAGCCGCCAACCTGGCCGGTGCCTTCAAGGATCGGCGCGCCAGTATCAGCATTCACGTCGCCAAAGAGAAGGGTTACGCCGGCGTCATCGCGGCGACGTCGGGCAACTACGGCGCCGCCGTCGCCAGTCAGGCGGCGCGCAACGACCTCAAGTGCATCATTTGCCAGGAGACCTACGATAGCCACAAGATCGGTCAGCCGGAGATTGTCGAGAAAGCGCGCATCTGCGAGGCCTATGGTGCCGAGGTCGTGCAAATGACGGTTGGCCCCGAGCTGTTCTTCCACATGCTCGAACTGCTCGACGACACCGGTTACTTCGCCGCTTCGTTGTACTCGAGCTTCGGCGTTTCTGGCATCGAGACGCTGGGCGCGGAGATCGCCGAAGAGATGAAGGTGACGACCGGCGACTATCCAACGGCGGTCGTGATCACTCATGCCGGCGGCGGCAACACGACCGGCACGGCCCGCGGCCTCAAGCTCGCCGGCGCGACTGAAACGCAGATCATCAGCGCCTCAGTTGACCTCAGCGGCTTGCACATGGCCAGCGACCGCGACTTCAACCGCAAGAGTTTCACCACCGGTCACACCGGTTTCGGCGTGCCGTTTGCCACCTGGCCCGACCGCGCCGATGTGCCGCGCAACGCCGCCCGACCGTTGCGATACATGGACCGTTATCTGACGATGACCCAAGGCGAAGTCTTTTACGTTACCGAGGCGCTGGTGAAGCTGGAGGGTCTTGAGCGTGGCCCTGCCGGTAACACGGCCATGGCGGCTGCTCTGTCGCTGGCGCGTGAGTTGCCGCGGGAGGCGACCGTGGTTGTGCAGGAGACCGAGTACACTGGTGCCGGCAAGCATCACTGGGCGCAGCTCAACTTCGCCAAAGAGATGGGTGTTGAGGTGCGGTCTGGCGACCCGCGCGAAAACAAGCCGGGCCAGGTCATCGTGATTCCCGAGCGGCCGGAACAGTTGCAAGCGGTCGACTTCGATCTCAACCGCATGCGCAAGTCGTACATTCGCAACGCGGTTGCGGCGGCACCGGCCGACTATGAGCCCACTGCCGCCGATATCGCCTTTCTCGCCGCCGACACGAACTGCACGGTCGAGAAGGCTGCCGGCTTCGCGGCAGAAGCACGGGAGGCGTAAGCGTATGGCACGCGAAGACACCTACCAGCAGGAGCGCGGCCATCTCGCCGGGCTCACAGACGAAGAACTTGAAGCTCGCTTCTGGGCGCTGGCGCAGGAGGTTGTCGATCCTCTGGTCGATCTGGCGCGCAGTCATACCTCACCGTCGATCGAACGTTCGGTGCTCATGCGTATGGGCCTCGACTCGCACACGTGCATGGCCATCGCCGGCGAGTGTGAGAAGCGCGACCTGCTCGGGCACGGCGCCGGCCACGTGGTGCTTCAGTGCAGCACCACGTGGGGCTGCTCCGTGCCCGAGGCCGCGCGCCGGCTCGCCGTCGGCGAGGGCTGGGACACCGTTGCGGCACAGTGGGGAGGGGTCGCATGAGCGCGGAGCACGAACTACCACCCCTCGAGCCCAACGAAAAACTGGACGTGCAGGCGCTTCTTGCCGACATCGAACACTACCGGCCGCGTCGTCACGGCTGGCACTGGCGTGAGCCAGTGCCAGAGCAGCACCTGTTCAAGTTCGACTATCACGAGACCAGCAAAGGTCTGAAGAACAGTGTGCCACTGCCGGCGGCGCACTACTTTGACAACATTGACCCCCAGCCTGACTGCGTGGTAACGACGGAGATCGCTAGCGGTCGCTTCGAAGACGACATTCGCCGCATGCGCATGGCCGCCTGGCACGGCGCTGATCACATGATGGTCATCCGCACCGCCGGTCAGAGCCACATGGACGGTCTCCTCGAAGGTACTCCCGAGGGCGTCGGCGGCATTGCCGTGACACGCAAGCAGGTTCGCGCCACGCGCAAGGCGCTCGATCTGATCGAGGACGAAGTTGGCCGGCCGATCAACTTCCACAGCTACGTCAGCGGCGTCGCCGGCCCCGAGATGGCGGTCATGTTCGCCGAGGAAGGTGTGAACGGCGCTCATCAGGATCCGCAGTACAACGTCCTCTATCGCAATATCAACATGTATCGCAGTTTTGTCGATGCCGCCGTCGCCAAGCACGTCATGGCCAGTGTGCGCATGGCCCAGATCGATGGCGCCCATAACGCCAATGCGACGGCGATCGAAGCCTGGAAGGTCATGCCGGAGCTGCTCGTCCAGCATGCGATCAACAGTGCCTATTCGGTCAGCGTCGGCATGCCCAAAGAAGATATCTGCCTGAGCACGGTGCCGCCAGACGCGCCGCCGGCGCCCTGTATGCGCATGGACCTGCCCTATGCCGTCGCCCTGCGCGACCTCTTCGGCGATTTCAAGATGCGCGCCCAGCAGAACACGCGCTACATGGAGTCAGATAGCCGCGAGGCGACCGTCTCGCACGTCATGAACCTGCTCATCAGCCGTCTGACCAGCGCTGATATTCAAAGCACGATCACACCCGACGAAGGCCGCAATGTGCCCTGGCACTACAACAACGTGCATGCGGTGAACACGGCACGCCAGAGTCTGGTCGGCATGGATGGCCTGCGCGAGATGGTCAAGATCGATCGCGAGGCGCCAGAACTCAAGGCCAAAGTGCGCGAACTCAAGGAGCGCGCGGTCCTGTTTCTCGAGGGCATGCTCAGGGACGGTGGCTACTTCGCCGCCGTGGAGCAGGCCTACTTTGTTGATTCCGGTGAGTATCCCGAGACGCACGACGATGGCATCGCCCGTTTTGCCGACGGCGGCGTAGCCGCTGGCTCCATCGTGCCGCGGGCGGCCGACTACCTGGCGCCGGTCTGTCATCACTTTGGCGATAACCATCTGCCTGCGGGCATCGACAAACCCTGCGATCTCATCGGCGGCTGCACATTGTGCGACGCCGAGAAAGTGCCGTTCATCGACGAGCTTGATCCCGAGGACAATGTCAATGTGCGTCTTGCTCAGACGGCAGAGCTCCGTGAGAAGAACCTCATCAAGCCCGAGGTGCAGTGGGCCGGCGACGGCATCGTCGTGGTGACGATGTTTCTGCCGGCGGCCGAGCGGGTGGCTGAATTCGCGGCGCTGGAGCTGGCCAAAGCAATGAATCTGCACGATGCCGAAGTGATCCACAAGCAAGTGATGCATCCGGCTGAGGGCACTCTGGTAGAGGTAAAGGGCCGCCTCGATGCTGTCGTCGATCCCGCCACACTGGTGATCCCCGAGAGGCCGCATGTGCTCAGCGACGAGGAGATCAGGGCGTTCGTCGCTGAGAGGAACCTCAAGTGCGTGGCTGCCACGGTGGGTGAAGACGAACACTCGGTGGGCATGCGCGAGATCATCGACATCAAGCACGGTGGTCTAGAGACGTGGGGTTTCCACTGCGAATACCTCGGCACCTCGGTGCCGGTCGAAAAAGTGCTTGATGCGGCGATCGAACATGCCGCTCAAGCCGTGCTCATCAGCACGATCATCACGCACGGCGACATGCATCGCGGGAACATGGAAAAACTCGCCGACCTCGCCGTGGAGAAAGGGGTGCGCGACAAGTTGCTGCTCGTCAGCGGCGGCACCCAGATCACCGACGAGCTTGCCAAGAGTTGGGGCATGGACGCCGGCTTCGGTCGCGGCACCAAGGGCCTTGATGTTGCCTCGTTCATTGTCAAGGCGATGCGTGAGCGCGGCCGGTGAACGGCTTTCTGCGATGACATCGCGACCCGATCACGCGTCGGCACAAGCGGTCGACGCATTGGTCGCTGAAATCGGCTCGACGACGACGATTGTCTCCGCCTTCGTCGGCCTCGCGCCGGCGCCTGCTGGCAGTCGCCGCGCGCCGGCGGCCACGCCCTGCCTGT
>JBKQWK010000022.1:0-12765 GCA_052139595.1 Thermoleophilia bacterium
CTCACGAACCAGCCGACAGCAGAGCAGCTGGCCCGCGTGCCGCACCATCTCGTCGCTGTGATCTCTGCGGATCATGAGTTCTCGGTCGCCGAATATGCCCAACATGCGCATCGGGCGATTGACGATATCCTCGCCCGCGATCGACACGTCGTCGTCGAAGGCGGCGCCGGCCTCTACGTCCGCGCCGCCCTCGGCGGCCTTGTCTTCGGAGCGCCGCCCGACCCTGAATTGCGCCGCGCTTTAGAGGCCCGAGCGGCGGGCGATTTTGCGGCGCTGCGCGCCGACCTCGCCCGCCTGGATGCCGCAACCGCGATGCACGTCGACCTTGATAACCCACGTCGCGTTCTACGCGCCCTCGAGACTATTCTCAGTCAGGGCGGTCCGCTCACGTCCGCTCAGCGCGACAACCTGTGGACAACCGGCCAGCGCTACGACCATGTTGTCTATGCTTTAACGCCTGACCGCGACGACTTGCGCGCACGCGTCGACGTACGCGTCGAGCAGATGATCGCCGGCGGCCTCGTTGACGAAGTCGCTCGTTTGCGCTCGCTCACCGTTGTCGCGCGCACGTTGCAGCAAGCGATCGGCGTGCGGGAGATATGGTCCTACCTTGACGGACATACGACTCTCGACGAGGCGGTGACTGCCATTCAAGCCCGCACGCGGCGCTACGTCCGCCGGCAGCTGACCTGGATGAGAAAGCTGCCTGATGCTGTTACAATCGCCACCGCTGGGCGCTCGTCCGGCACTGTAGCCGACGCCATCGTCGAGCGTTTCAGGCATGTCAGCGAGGGCCGGGTGGCCGTCGATTCCAGCGCTTTTCCCGCGCCCGGTGGCAAAGGCATTTTCGGCGACCTCAGCACTGCATGACCGTAACTCGCAGCACTGTGACACGACTATGAAGAAGGAGGTGCCAAGCGTGCACCAGACATGGCAAGGCTTGGGTAAGATGCAGTTCTCGAAGTGGCAGGGACTGGGCAACAACTACATCCTCCTCCATCGTGAGGAAGTCCCCTTCGAGTTGACTCCCGAACGCGTGCGCTTGCTCTGTGACCGCAACTTCGGCATCGGGTCAGACGGAATTCTCGTGGTTGGACCGCAGCGCGGCGAGAGCGAGTTCGACTTGCAGATCTTCAATCCTGATGGCAGCGAAGCTGAAATGTGCGGCAACGGTGTGCGCATGGTGGCCCGCAAACTGAAGATGGAAGGCAGCATCAGCTCCGATACGGTCGTCCTCAACACTGGCGCCGGCAAGATCGTGCCGACGCTTCAGGAAGGCTATACCGTCAAGGTCGACATGGGCGTCGCTCGCTTTAGCAGCGAAAAGCTGGCTGGCTTCGCCGGCGACGCGGTCGATGCCGCGTTGCACGTCGCCGGGCGCAACTTCACCTTCACGTTCGTCGACGTCGGCAATCCGCACGCGGTCATCACGTCGCCCTGGCCACTGGAACTTGTGCCCTTGCATGAGGTTGGCCCGATGATCGAACAGCACAAGTTCTTCCCCCGCAAGGCTAACGTCGAGTTTGTCGTGCGTGTCAGCGACCATGAGGCCAAGGTGCGCGTCTGGGAGCGCGGTGTCGGCGAGACACGTGCCTGCGGTACCGGCGCTACGGCCACCGCCGTCGCCCTCGTGCGGACTGGGCAGTGCCAGAGCCCAGTCACGGTTGAGCTACCGGGCGGCAAACTGGTCGTCGAGGTCGACTCGGACTGGCGCGTGCACATGACTGGGCCGGCCGAAGAGATCTACCACGGTGACCTGAGCGGCGAGTTTCTGGAGCACCTTCTGTGACCCGATTTTCGCAACGTGTAGAGAATCTGCCGCCCTACCTGTTCGCCGCAATCGAGCGTCAAATCGCCAGTAAGCGTGCCGCCGGCGTCGACATCATCAGCCTGGGCATCGGCGACCCCGACGCGCCCACGCCGCAGCATGTGGTCGCGGCGATGGTCGCGGGCGCGCGCGATCCCGCCACTCATCGCTACCCCAGCAATCAGGGCACGCCCGAGTTTCGCCGCTCGGTGGCCGAGCATTACCGGCGGCGTTTCGGCGTGGTGGTCGATCCGGAGACCGAAGTGATTCCCCTGCTCGGCGCCAAGGAGGGTATCGCTCACATCTGCGCCGTCTTGCTCGATCCAGGGGACGTCTGCCTGGCGACCGATCCCGGCTACCCGGTTTATACGACCGGTCCGCTCCTGGTTGATGCGCGCGTCGTTCACCTGCCCCTGCTTCCCAAGCTGGGCTTTCAGCCCGACCTCGAAGCAATCGAACCGGCCATCCTGGCACAGGCCAAGATGATCTTCGTCAGCTACCCCAACAACCCCACCGGAGCAGTGATCGAGGACGATTTCTTCGCCCGTCTGGTCGCTTTCGCGCGTGCGCACGACCTGGTCGTCGTGCACGACAGCGCCTACGCCGATATTACCTACGACGGCTACGTGGCGCCGAGCTTTCTCGAAACGCCAGGAGCGATGGAGGTCGGCGTCGAGATGCTCTCGCTGAGCAAGAGTTACAACATGACCGGCTGGCGGGCGGGCGCTATCGTCGGCAATCGCGACATTGTCGACGCCTATTGGCGCCTGAAAACGAACGTCGACTCCGGCATGTTTGCTGCCGTGCAACAGGCGGCGGCGGCGGCCCTCAGCGGGCCGCAAGACAGTGTCGACGCTCTGTGCCGCACCTATCAGCGCCGCCGCGACCTTTTGGTAGCGGCGCTGCAGCGCATCGGCCTTCAGGCGACAGCGCCCAAAGGCACCATTTACCTCTGGGTGCCCACGCCCGCTGGCCACACGTCGGCAAGTTTCACCAAGCTGATTCTCGATCAGGCCGACGTGATCGTCTCGCCGGGCGCCTCGTACGGACCCTCCGGAGAGGGTTACGTGCGCCTGTCGCTCACCGTTGCCGATGAACTCCTCGATGAAGCGATCAGGCGCATCGAAGATCGTGTCACCTTCTGAAGGAGAAGTACTATTGTCATCACTGATCGGCCGCCATGCTAACTGACCCTTCGCTTCGCGAACGTCCGCGCGCCGTGGTCTTCGCCGCGATCCCCGGTGGGCAGGGTGCCGCCGAGGCCAGCGACGAGGCGCTCACCGAGATCAAAGAACTGCTTGCCTCAGCCGACGTCGACTGGCTGGCTGATGTTGTGCAGCACAAGGACCGGCCCAATCCGAATTCGTACCTGGGCCCGGGCAAACTTATCGAGCTTCAGCAGGTGGTACAGGCATCGGGCGCCACCGTGGCCGTTTGCGAAGACGACCTCACGCCGGCACAAGTTGCCGCCGTGCTCGACGCCGTCGATGTCGACGTGCTCGATCGCACCGAGCTCATCTTGAGCGTCTTTAGCAAGCATGCCCATTCCATGGAGGGCACCATGCAGGTGCAGCTTGCGCAACTCGAATACGAACTCACGCGCGTGCACGGCAAAGGCAAGGTGCTCAGCCGCCTCGGTGCCGGCGTCGACATGCGCGGACCCGGCGAAACCAAGCTTGAGGTTGATCGCCGCGTCATCCGCCGTCGTATTCAGACCCTGCGGGCGCGCATCGAGCGCATGGCCAGAACGCGGCGCACGCAACGGGAGAGGCGCCTGCGCGCCGACGTACCTCTGATCGCTCTTGCCGGCTACACCACCGCCGGCAAGTCGACGTTGCTCAACGCACTCACCGGCGCTGAAGTGTCGGTCCGCGACCGCCTTTTCGAAACACTTGATCCGACGACGCGCGGTTTTCGCCATCGTGACCGCGACTACATCGTTACTGACACCGTGGGCTTCATCCGCAAACTGCCGCACCAACTGGTTGACGCTTTCGGCAGCACGCTCGAAGAGACTCGTGTGGCCGATCTCATACTGGTCGTCGCCGACGCTTATCTGCCAGCGGCTGAAATCGCCTCCCGCGAGCAAACGGTAGCGGACGTGCTCGAACAGATCGGCTCAGGCGAAGTGCCTCGCCTCACGGTGCTCAATAAGGTCGATCAGATCAGCGAGGCCGATCGCCGCCGCCTGCACAACCTGCATCCCGATGCAGTCCTCGTTTCGGCGCGCAACGGCGATGGGCTCAGCGATCTTCTTGACCGCGTGGCCGATTTCTTTGCTCACGGTTTACAGCCGGTTCGCCTCTTGATCCCGTACGCCGAAGCCGGCATTGTCTATAGACTGCGCGGCGCCGGCAGCGACATCCGCGAAGAGCAGACAGACGCCGGCATTCTCGTTGAAGCCAGTCTGCCGCCGACAGAAGCCGGCCGCTATCGCCAGTATGCTGTTACCGCCGACACCCTGGCAACGTCACCTGACGGCGCGTCCGCGCTTGATTTCCCGGTAAAGCCACCCGCTGACGAGTCTGCGGCCGATGACTGACACCCGTACAGGGGTGTCAGTTGCGGTCAAACTCCTCAACGCACACGCCCGTCTGCCTGTACGATCCTATGACCATGACGCCGCTTTTGACCTCTTCGCAGCCGAAGCGGCGACCCTGCCGCCGCAATCGCGCACCGTCGTCGGCACCGGTATAGCTCTCGGCATGCCCAGCGACGTCGCCGCGCTGACGCTACCGCGGTCCGGTCTCGCCGCTCACGACGGCATTACCCTCGTCAATGCTCCCGGACTCATCGACTCTGGCTATCGCGGCGAGATCAAGCTCGTGCTTCTCAACACGGACACACAGCGATCGTTTACCGTCAATATTGGCGACCGCATCGCACAGCTTCTTCTTATCGATCTGCCGGCAGTTGCCCTGCACGCCGTGACCGAGCTTGGGGCAACTGCGCGCGGCGAGCGCGGTTTCGGCTCCAGTGGCATTGGCGAGCGCCCTTGAGCACGCTCGCTGCTTTCGGCGGTGCCGGATTCTCCGAGCCTGCAGGTCCGCGCGATCACACGTTGCCAACCGTGCGTGTGTCTGCTATCATCATCGTACGCCAGCGCCTGCTGCTCGTGAAGCAGGGAAGAGGCAACGACAAATACTGGCTTCTGCCCGGAGGCGGCGTGCGCTTCGGCGAGTCGCTGGCCGAGGCACTACAGCGCGAGATTCGTGAGGAACTTGACCGGCCAGTCGACGTGATTCGTCCGCTGGCCCTCATTGAATCAATTTCGCCCGATCTTGAGTCGTATCGCAAGCATGTCCTGCACGTGGTGTTTGCCGCCGAGCTCGGCGGCGAGCCCGTCAGCCTGTTGAGTGGCGATGACGCGATTCGCGCCGTCGCCACTGTCGCTGCGCCTGAGTTGTGCCAGCTCGATCTGCGCCCGCCGATCTGCCGTTACCTGCAAGACTGCCTGCGGGAGTTGCCGACGGAAATGACCTATCTGGGCCGTCAGTGGTAAACGCAGTGATAAACCCCGAATCGTGATCGTCGGCCACGCGCGTAACGCCGCGAACAACGTGCCAGACAGCGCCAGCAACGCAGGTCTCCTTCTCTTTCCCTTTGTTTTCTACGCTCGATAATCTTCGTTATGTAAAGTACGAGCTGATGGACGATTTTCACCTCCGCCACAAGCTGCCAACCGTCTCTGCCTCATCTGCCTCACGTTGCACAATGAGGAATCTTATGGCGGCGTTCGTTTCGCGTTTTGCACTCCCTCGTCGCGGTCATCACGGCGGCGCGTGTCGCGCAGCTGCCCGCGCTACCGCAGCACTCCACAATGGCTATTGACTGCGAACGGCGGCAAGGCTGCAGAATGCGGACAAGGCTGTGGTGGCCTACGACCTTGTGAAATACATTGATTTGACGATCCGAACGCAGACCGCGAGCGTTCATCAACGATGAGTTATGCTTTGCCTTCGGCGGAGATGCTGAAGGCGGCACTCAGATCCGCACTCAGGAGCGGAGCGTCAGGGTCTTCCCCGCTGCTGCGTACCGTCGCCAAGTCCAAGCGATCGCCTTCGTTCGTGGGCGACTTGACACGCGCCTCGTCAGCCGCGCCTCATTGTGCGCGCCTTCGCAGGCTCAGCAGGTGATCACGGGCTTAGTAGGTGATCAGACTGAAGACGTCGTAGCCATCAAGTTTGTCCCGCCCCTTCAGATCGGCGAGCTCGATGATGAAGGCAATGCCGACGACCTTACCGCCGAGTCGTTCGACGAGTTCACAGTTGGCCTTGGCTGTACCGCCGGTGGCGAGCAGGTCGTCATGCACGAGCACATTCTGGCCCGGCTTGATCGCATCAACGTGCACCTCAAGACGATTGCTGCCGTACTCGAGGTCATATTCGGCGGCGATGGTCTCGTAGGGCAGCTTGCCCGGCTTGCGGGCGCAGACAAAGCCGGCGTCGAGCGCATAAGCCACCGCCGCACCGAGGATGAATCCACGTGCCTCGGCGCCGAAAACGACGTCAACGTGCTTATCAGCGCCGTAAGCGGCCAGGCGATCAATGGTCTCGCGCAGCGAAGCGGGATCCTGCAGCAGCGGCATGATGTCACGAAAGAGGATGCCCTCTTTGGGAAAGTCAGGAATGTCCCTGATCTTGGCAATAAGGTCGATAGGTCCACTTGCCTGCTTCACGTGATCCTCCTCAGCCGTGCGCCTGGGGCGCGGCGTACGTGGATTGTCTGCCGCTAACCGCAGTCCCGCGGCGGCGTCGTCACTTACCTCTTCAGTCAACAGTGTGGCCGGCGGTGAGCCGACGAATGTTCTTCGCCAAAAGCAGCTGACGGAGCTGCGTGGTTGCTTGCAGAATGTGCTCGACCTCGTCGAGGGCCTCACGCCGCCGCTCCGGCCGGTTGGCGCGCAACGCTGGTAGCAACACACCCTCAACTAAGCCTACCTCACGATCGACGGCGCTCTTGACGATGCGCAAGTTCTTCGGCCGCAGCCCCGCTTGGGCGAGCTGCTGAGCGGCACCAATGATGCCGGCATCGATCTCGCTGTAGCGCCTGACGCCACTGAGTTGACGCCCCTTGACGAGCTCATACTCTTCAAGTTCGCTGAGCAGGCTCGCGTCGGCGCCAGTGAGACTTTGTACCTCTTCGGCCGTGAACTGCCGCTCGTCGTCACTGGGCACCAGGTCGGCCTTGCGCAGACCCTGGCGGCTGGCACTGGGAACAGTGCCAGCGTTGCGCTCGAGTTCCCGCCGAATGACCTTCAGCGGCAGGTACTCATCGCGCTGCATGGCCAGCACCCGCACCAGGCGACGGTAGTCATCTTGCGAGAAGAGTCGGTAGCCGGACTTTGTGCGTTGCGGCGCGATCAGATGTTGCTCCTCCAGATAGCGCAGCTTGCTTACACTGACATCGGGAAACTCAGTGCGCAGCCGTTCGACGACCGTGCCGATCGTGAGCAGTTTCTCGTCGGCGATGTCAAACAGGAGTTCGGATGATTCGGCAGACATGGTCACGGCGCGATGAAGGTGAGCTTAAACTTGCCGATTTGTAGCTCGTCGCCATTTGCCAGCATCTGGTGTTCAATGCGGCGACGATTCAGATAGGTTCCGTTGAGACTATTTTCATCGTTGATAACGAAGCCGTCCGCCTCCCTATCAATGACCGCGTGATTGCGTGACACGGTGACATCATCAAGAAAAATGTCGGCGTCAGGGTGGCGGCCGATGGTCGTACGGTCCTTTGCCAAGGCGAAGGTTTCACCGGCGCGACCACTGCTGCGAATGACGAGCGTGGCTTGCTCCGGATGCGGCGACGCAGACAGTATCTCGCGTTCTTCTTCGCTCGGTTGATAGCTGACGGTCGTCTGCACATCGCCGCCTGCGATCAGCTTCGCACCGCATTTGGCGCAGTAGTCTGCCCCCTCTGAGTTCCTGAAGCCGCAGCTGGGGCAAAACACTTTACGCCTCACTCTGGTCGTCGGCCGCACGGTCACCGGCATCATCGTCGTCACCGAGCGGCCCAAGCCCGGCGAGAATGCGCGACAGACGCTGAACATCAGTCGCGGCAATGATCGACTCACCCTCTTTGTGCCCACGCTGTAAGCGCATGACCAGCTCCGCCCGCAAGATGTCGAGCTTGCCTTGCAGAAGGCGGCGCTGACGCGAGATCTCGCGTTCTTGAGCCTCGAGATCGGCGACGAGGGCCTTAAGTTCTTCGTCCGACTGAGAGACGAGGTCGACGATGTCGTCCACCGCTCTGCACCTCCCCATAGAGTGAGTGAGTGCCTACTCTACTCGTCGTGAAGTCAACCTTCAAGCTTAGATTGAGGGACTGCCGGGCGTACCCTGGTCTGCCCTCATGTTTTGAGCCTGAGGTGACGATAGACACTGATGTGCTGCCCGCCCGGGCAACGCCTGATATATACTCGCCCGCAGGTGCGGGGCTAACGGAGGGAGCGGCGCGTGGCCAAGCGTAAGGGACTGGTCATCAACGATCGGCAGCTGGACCTCTGTGATGACTTGCTGGCCAAGCTCAAAGAGATCAGCGGCTCGAGCTTTTTGGCGCTCATCAGCACGTCGGGTCAGCCCATCACCACTGCCGCCAGCGAGTACCATCCCGAAACTCTGTCGCTCGCTTCGCTGGCGGCAAGCTCATTCGCCGCCACGCAACAGCTTGCCACCATTCTCGACGAGACTGAGTTCACCCTGCTCTTTCACGAGGGCAAGTCGCTCAACCTCCACGTTTCACAAGTGAACGAGCAGGTACTTCTGCTCGTCACCTTTGGTCGCGAGACTCAGGTCGGCAAGGTGCGCCTGTACACGCAGCGCGCCATCGAAGTACTGCGGCAGATTTTCGCCAGCGCCAGCGATGAAGAGTCGCCGACGATGGATGCCGATTACGAAGCCACCGCCGGGCGCGTTATTGACGATCTCTTCAAAGATGTCGAGGGTGACGCCTGATGCCACTCATCAACTTCGCCGCCCGCGAGATCAACTACAAGATCGTCTACTACGGTTGCGGCCTCTGCGGCAAGACGACCAACATCCAGTACATCCATCGCAAGATCAACCCCGATGCCCGCGGCAAACTGGTCAGCATCGCCACCGAAGAAGAACGCACCCTCTACTTTGACTTTCTGCCCCTCAGCTTGGGCACCGTGAAGGGCATGCAAACACGCTTTCACCTCTACACGGTGCCCGGTCAGAGTTACTACAACGCCAGCCGCAAGCTGGTGCTGCAGGGCGTCGACGGGATCATCTTCTGCGCCGACTCGCAGATCACGCGTCTTGATGAAAACGTCGAGAGCTACCTCAACCTGTGGGACAACCTCATGGATCAGGGCGACAGCCTCGACAAGCTTGCCTTCGTCATCCAGATGAACAAGCGCGACCTCTCCGACATCTTCTCGGTGAGTGACCTGAATGACCTGCTCAACCACACGCAGTCACCGGTCGTCGAGGCCTGCGCCGTGACCGGTCAAGGTGTTTTCGAGACCTTGAAGCTGGTCTCCAAACAGGTGATTGCCCGCACCACCTGAGCGGCAGTCAGCGACGGCGTAGCGCGGCGCTCCTCTTCCCCGCCGACGAACAATAGGATTGGGATTGGCGGCGTGGTGCAGCCGGTGAATCACAGCAGCGGCGAGTGTTCCTGACCGCGCCGCCCGACCATCTCAGCCGGTGCCGATGCGCTCGATCCAGTCGCGAGGCTCGTAGACCGAAATAAACGTGTCGCGAAACAGCAATTTGCCGCCCACCATGACTGTGCGCACAACCTTGACCGACTGGCCAGCGGCGCCGGTCTCCCAGGCGATAACGCCGCGCGCCAGTGTGTTATCGTCGATCACGCGCGGGTGCGCACGCGACGACGCTGGCGGGCGAATATCGTAAAACGGCGACGTGGTGAACGTTACCTGGCGACCGATCGTTCCTACTAATACAACCGTAAGCGACCCGCCGCTCACCCATGACCGAATCATCAGCGGCTTGCTCGTGTCGTTACGGAACTTGAAGTCGGCACCACCCCACGAGACAGTGGCATCGCGACCGATCGGGTAGTCGGCAATGAAGAGCGAATGAGCCTGGCGCTCGACAACCTGCAGACCGGCGAAGAAGACGGCGTTGAAGAGGGTGGTCGCAAACTGACAGATGCCGCCGCCGACGCCCGGCCGCAGGACGTTGCCGGCGGCGATCACAGGAGCAAAGTCAAAGCCGCGGTTGACGGTCCGCGGGCCCATGACGTGATTCAGCGAAAACACCTGACCGGGCTCGACGATCGTACCATCGACGAGGCGCGCCGCGAGGGCAATGTTCGTGGCCCGAGCGCCTGGCGAGGTGAAATAGGTCGTGAACTGAGAACCGAGGCCGTTCATACCCATGGCATTGACCTCGCTGGTGCTCAGCGTCGGAGCAACGGTAACCATGGGCACAAAAACGTCGCGCAGGCCACCGGTAGACACAGCCGCATCAAGGTCGGCGACCAATACTGGCATGTCGACCAGAAAGCCAGGGTGACTCTGGCTCACTTCAACGCGCTTGCCGACCACGCTGACCTGAGCGTTCGCCACCGGTGTCTCGAAACCGGCGAGAAGGTGGTGCAGCGCGCGTTCGGCGTGTGGATTCTGAAAGGTTAGCGGCTGCTGCGCGGCATTAGCGCCAGTGTTGACGCTGAGCATGGGCGCCATCTGTGCAGGCGTAAGCGTACGCACGCTGGCACGATAGCGCAGGGTCAGCGGTTGCGACAGGTACAAGCGGGCCAGGTCGGCCCGCTGCTGGGCCATGGTCGTCGTCACCTGCGGTGTTACGACCATGGTCGGCACCGAACCAACGAACGGCCGCCAGGCACTGATCTGCGCGACGATTTCACGTTCCAGGCCGACAGAATCGACGGCCAAGCCGTCGCTACTGGGACTGACGACGAGCGTCTTGGCATCCAGCCTGAGACCGGCATCACGCGCTGGTCGGTTGACGTTCGCGGCAAGAGCGGCCAGCTCGCTTTGATAGCGCGTCACGTCGATCCGCACAACCGCCGGCACCTGACCGCCGGGGGCAAACCAGAGACGCAGCAGCGGGCCGCCGAGGCGGCCCTGGTGCGCAGCCGCCTTCACCGTCGCCGCCACATCGATGGTGATGCCGAGCCGGTTAAGCGGGATGGCCAGTGTGCCCTTGGACGTTTGCAACCGGGCGACGAGCAAACCGCTGCGGGCGATACTCGCCCGCAGCCGGCTCGTCGCCGTCTCCGTGGACGTCCAGCCCAAGGGCGTTTTGGCGGCCATGGTGCCCGGTGCCATGCGACCATAAGCCAGCGCCTGAATGACGATAAAAGCGACCACCAGAACCGTGACCAGAACGACCGTCAGGCGCAGCCGCCGTGAGCGAGGCAGAACGCGCATCATGATGAGGCTGATCGTGAGGATGCTCGGGTCACGCTACGGCTTTCTCCGGCGATGTCACTAGGCGGTACGTGAACTGCCGCTCTTCTCTGTGCGTGCTCTTCTATCGGCGCGAGCGCCTTCCTGCCTTATGCGTAGCACCCTCGCGGCTCATCGTGGCGGCGAAACACCATTACAGTCCCGCCGTCAGAGCCTCGCCAGCCTTGCCACGGCTGCCTGCTTGTCACGCCTGCTCGTCGATCACCCGTCGCACAGCGCTGACGAAGCGCTCGGCGAGGCGCTCGGAACCGTCATCGTCGGCGGCTTCAGCGTAGATGTGAAAAACAGCTTCATCGGCATCGGGCAGGACTTGCGCCCAGGAACCATCGGTCGTCACTTTGATGCCGTCCAGCAGACTCAACTCGCCGCTGGCCTCGTTCTGCAGTTGCTCAGTGACGGTGCGCATGACAGTGCCCTTGAGGGCCCAAGGACAGGCAATCGTCTTGTGGACCAGTGTACTGGTGGGCAGCTCGCCGATCTGTTGACTGACCAGCGACGAGTGCGGCGCCAGCAGTTCGAGCACTTTGCCCAGACTCATAACGGCATCGTATGCCGGCAGAAACTGGGGAAAAATGTAACCGCCGCTCAGCGAGCCGGCAAATACTACCCCCGGCGCGTTGCTCGCCTCGCTCAGCGCCGGCAACGACACTTTCGTGCGTACCACGTCAACGCCGTAGGCGCCGGCGAGCTGCTCGGCGAGCGAGGTGACGGTCAGCGGCAGGGCGATTTTCTCGCCCGCGCCGGCGCGCTCTGCGACGAGTTTGACCAGCAGCAGCAACGCCTTTTCGAGCGGGATCTCGCGCCCTTTTTCGTCGACCAGGTACAGGCGCTCGGCACCCGGCTCGGTGATGATGCCCAGGTCGGCACCCATCACCTTGACGAGGCGCTGTACGCCGGCAATGTTGGCGTCGAGTTCATTGGGCCCGACGCTGGTGTGAGTTTCGTGGCTAAATGCGTGCAAGGCGATGACTTCAACGTTGAGATTGCCAAGCAGAATAGGCAGCACCAGCGAGGCCGGTGAGTACGAGTAGTCGACGACCAAGCGAAAGCTGCGCTGGCGAATTGCCTCCACGTCCCAGGCGCTCGTGAGCCCGCGCACGTACGTCTCCATGGCCCGATCGGGAAACTGAATCGCGCCGAAATCGCTGTAAAAGGCGCGACGAAAATCTTCCCGGCCGTAGTATTTCTCGATGTCTTTCTCGCGTTTGGGCCCAATCGCAATACCGGTGGTCTCGAAGACCTGGATCTGAATCATCTCCGGGTCCCAGCTACTGATGCGCACGTGGATGCCGCCCTGGGCGCTGCCGTTCTTAACCTCGAAACGGTTAATCGCTGACGAGGCAACACGGAGGTCACGAACAATGACACCGGTCGAGTTGAGGCCGCAGATGATCGCTCGTTTGATCACCTGTGATGCCGGGTGAGCGTCGCGGCTCGTCGTCACTTTAGCGCCCATGGGTAGTACCGTGCCGTAGGCGAGGGCGAACTTGAGCGCCAGCTCGGCTGTAATGTCGACGTTGATGAGACCGACGAT
>JBKQWK010000023.1:0-7345 GCA_052139595.1 Thermoleophilia bacterium
GCCGGCTGCGCCGGCGCCAGCGACCGATCCGCCGGAAAATCCACAATCCGGGCCGACTGCCGATGCCGGGTCGGCGGATGAGCAAGGGTCTGAGCCGCGCGAGCAGTCGGATGATCGGACGGATGATCGGCCAGAAGAGATGCCGGCCCCCAGCGAGCAGCTCGGCCTCTTCTGAATGCTCCGCGCCAACCTCTCTTCGCTGGCCCAGACCCGCTCTCTCGGCTGCGTCCTTGCAGCTTGGCTGCAGCCGCCCGCCGTTGTTACCCTGCGCGGCGAGCTGGGCAGTGGCAAAACTACCTTGGTGCGTGAGATAGGCCGTGCGCTGGGCGTGGCCGAGGTCATCGTCAGCCCATCGTACACGTTGGCGCAGAGCTACCAGGGGCGCGACGGTTTGACCGTGCATCACCTCGACCTGTATCGACTGGGAGCTGGCAGCGATGTCGACCTCTTCGCCTGGGACGACTACCTTGGGCAAGCCTTGACGTTTGTCGAGTGGCCCGAGGCCGGCGCGGCGCAGCTGCCGTCGGCAGTACTTGACCTTGAGCTGGTGCACGTTTCGCGCCGGCGGCGCAGGGCACTCTTGCGAGTTGCGCCGTCGCGCGAGGAGGATCTGCTTCATCTGCTCCGTGCCGGCGGCGTAACCGCTGCGCTAGAGCCCGACCGGGGGGACTCGCCGTGATTCTCGCCCTTGAGGCAGCTGGCTCCAGCTGTTCGGCAGCTCTCTTCGACGCGGCTGGCTGGCTGCGTCGCGAGCGCCTCTACAACGGCGGCAGAGCGCATACGCAGGTGCTTCTGGCTGCCGTGCATGAAGTTGTCAGCGCTGTCGAGGCGGCGGCCGACATTGACTGCGTCGTCGTCGGCCGCGGACCGGGTGCTTACACAGGTATGCGCATTGGCATTGCCACAGCGCGCGCTCTGGCTCAGGCGGCAGGCGAGCAGCCAACCCGTCTGATCGGCGTTCCCAGTCTGGCTGCGCTTGCTCTCGCCCTCCTGCAGGCGGATGCCGACGCCACGGTTGCGGCGCCACTCATTGATGGACGCCGTGGGGAGGTGTTTGCTGCCGTTTATGGTCGCGGGCCTGGCGCCGCAGATGCTGGTCTGTCTGCCAGTATGCACGTGCTTGCCGGGTTGGCCGTTCTCCCTCGAGCCAAGATTGGCGACTATCTGGCCAAATGGCCGGGCGCCGTCACCGGCGGCGACGGCGCCCATCTTTATGCCGCCGATGTGCCGACCGCGGTTCGGTTGTCGCCGACGGTGACTGCGTCCACGGCGTCGGCCGTCGGCCACGCTTATCTGGCGGGCGTACCGGGCGTCGTCGAGGGTTTGGCTCGCGTCCTGCCTCTCTACGGGCGCGAACCCGATGCGGTGCGCTGGAGCGGTAGTCACCCGCCGATCGAGGCATCATGAGTCAGGGGCACCTCATTCGTTTCATGACCCTCGCCGATGTTCCCCGCGTCGCGGCGCTCGAACAGCGCCTGTTCACTCAGCCATGGACGCCGGCGGTCTTCGTGGCTCAAGTGCAGCGCGAAAGTGGCATTTACCTGGTTTGTGAGGTGGACGCTGTGCTTGCGGGGTATCTCATTGCCGATGCCTTCATCGACGTGTGGCACATCATGAATGTTGCCGTGGATGCGCCGTACCGTCGCCATCATCTCGCCAGTGATCTTCTCGAGGCCTACTTCAGTCTCACCGAACAGGAGCCTCATCGCGGCCATACGCTCGAGGTACGCGTCAGTAACCAGGCCGCGATTGATCTCTACCGCAGCTTCGGCTTTATCAGTAGTGGCGTGCGACCCAACTACTATTCGAACGATCGCGAGGATGCGCTGATCATGTGGCGCGAGTGGGAAGGCGAGTCGGCGTGAGTGACGATGGCCGCAGCGTTCCCGCGGCTCTGTCGCGCGGCCCCATCCTCTGCATCGAGACGTCGTGCGACGACACCAGCGTTGCCGTGGTCGACGGCCTTGATGTCCTGTCTTCACTCGTCAGCTCCCAGAACGCCTTGCACGCACAGTTCGGTGGCGTGGTGCCCGAAGTCGCCTCGCGGCGTCATACGGAGCTGGTCAACATCGTCATCGCCGAGGCCATGGCGAGTGCCGGCGTGAGTTGGGCCGACCTGGACGCCGTCGCCGTGACCGTTGGTCCCGGCCTCATCGGCGCCCTGCTCGTCGGCCTGGCAACGGCCAAGGCGATCGCTTATCGCCGTCGCCTGCCGTTGATTCCCATCAACCATTTGCAGGGGCACGCCGCGGCCGCCTACGCCGCCGGCGTCGCCGCGCCCTTCGTCTGCCTGGTTGCCAGCGGCGGTCACACCTTGCTGGGCGTCGTTGCTGAGGGCGTACGCTTTCGCCTTGTCGGTCGCACCCTCGACGATGCTGCCGGTGAGGCCTTCGACAAGGGCGCTCGCCTCCTCGGTCTCGGCTATCCGGGCGGCAAAGAACTGGATCAGCTTGCCGCTCTCGGCAATCCTCAGGCCGTGCGTTTTCCCCGAGTGCTGCCGCACGGTCCAGATTTCAGCTACAGTGGTCTCAAAACGGCGCTGCTCTACCACCTGCGCGAGCGTGGCGAGGCCGACGTTGCTGCGCACAGGGCCGACATCGCGGCCAGCTATCAGGCCGCCATCGTCAAACAGCTCGTCAGTAAGACGCTCGCCTGTGCTCAGGCCGAGGGACTGCAGCGTGTGGCCATCGCCGGCGGCGTGGCGGCCAACTCCGGCCTGCGCCAGGCCTTTGCGACTGCTTGTGCCGAGCGCGGCCTCGAACTGCACCTGCCGCCGCTTGCCTTGTGCACCGATAACGCCGCCATGATTGGTCTGGCGGCTGCCTTTCTGCCGGCCGTCCCGTGGCCCGACTACCTTGCTCTTGACGCCTATGCGTCGGGTTTGCCGCCGGCCTGACGGCTTCTCGCTCTGGGACCGCGACTATCGGTTCGCGGGTGGCCGGTGCCGTTGTCGGCTGGTACACTCAAAGAGCAATGACGCAGCAGCCAAAGAGTCCGCTCAGCAGTGCAGACGACGCCGGCGACGCGATGGCGGCGCCACGAAACGCGGCCCAAGTTTTCGTTGAGTGCCTCGAAAATGAAGGTGTCGAGTATGTCTTCGGCATCCCCGGCGAAGAAACGCTCGACGTCAGCGAAGCGCTCGATCGCAGTGAGCGCATCACTTTTATTCCCACCCGCCATGAGCAAGGCGCTGCCTTTATGGCCGATGCCTACGGCCGTCTCACCGGCAAACCGGGGGTCTGCCTGGCCACACTGGGACCCGGGGCCACCAACCTTGCTACCGGCATCGCCGATGCCACCCTGGACAATGCACCCATGGTGGCCTTGACCGGCCAAATCAAACTGGGCGGCATGCACAAAGAAACGCACCAGTTCGTCGACATCGTCGATATGTTCAAGCCGATGACCAAGTGGAACGCCAGCGTCCATGACCGGCGCATCATTCCCGAAGCAGTGCGCAAGGCGTTCAGCATTGCCGCTACCGAGAAACCGGGCGCGACGCATTTGGAACTGCCGGCCGACGTCATGGCAGCGCCGCTCGAGGCGCGACCGATGCAGCGTGGTCCTGTTGCTGTCATGGAGCCCGATGCCGGCGCTCTGCACCGCGCCGCTCACCTCCTGCAGCAGGCGGCGCGCCCCGTGCTGCTGGTTGGTAACGGAGTCGTACGCCAGGGCGCCTCGCAGGCGTTACGCGATTTCTGCCGCCAGACTGGCCTGCACGTCATAACGACGTTCATGGGCAAAGGCGTGATTGATTCCGCCGATCCTCAGTTTCTCTTCACCGCCGGCCTGACTGCCCAGAACTACCCTGAGGGCCTGATGGGCAAGGCCGATCTCGTCGTGTGTATGGGCTACGATCTGGTGGAGTGGACTCCGGCTGCCTGGAATCCCGATAACGACCTGCAGATCATCTGTATCGATACGGTTCCCCCCGAAATTGACGCTCACTACGTGCCCGAGGTCGAACTCATCGGCAACCTCGGCCACATCATTACCCAGCTCGGCAGCCTCTTGTGGAACAAACCGCTGACGCGCTTCGACGTGCCGCCCTACCGGCGTGCCTTTTCGCGCGTCCTCGACGTAGGTAGCGACGATGACTTCCCGGTCAAGCCACAACGGGTGCTGCGCGACTTGCGCGCCCTTATGGATCCTCAGGACCTGCTCATCAGCGACGTCGGCGCCCACAAACTCTGGGTGGCGCGTTTCTGGGAGGCGCACGAGCCGAACACAGTGCTCATCAGTAACGGCTTCGCGGCGATGGGTTTTGGCCTGCCGGCCGCCATCGCCGGTACCCTCGCCAGCCAGGGCCGTCGTCGCGTCGTTACGATCAATGGCGATGCCGGTTTTCTCATGAGCGTGCACGAGCTTGAGACGGCGCGTCGGCTCGGTCTGCCGCTGGTTTGCATCATCTGGTCGGACGGCGGCTTGGGGCTCATCGAGATGCATCAGCGGCGCAAGTTCGGCCGCGTCTCAGGCACGCGCTTCGATAACCCCGACTTCGTCGCCTTGGCGCAATCGTTTGGCGTCGCCGGCATGCGCGTTGAGCGGGCCGGCGACGTGCGCACCACCTTGCAGAAGGCTTTCGCCGTCGACGGCCCAGTAGTCGTCGATGTGCCCATCGACTACGCCGAAAACGAAAAGCTGGGCATTGATCTCTGGAAGTTAGCGCCCGGCGCGCTCGACTGAGCGTCGGATCCGACATCGTCGCCGGTTGACGCTCGCGCCTCGGCGCGCGGCCCCTCAGTCCACTTGCTAGGCTTCGAGTAAGATCGTCACCGGACCGTCGTTCACGAGTTCGACTGTCATGTGTTCACCAAAGCGGCCGGTCTGTACGGGCACGCCGGTGGCCCGCAACGCGGCCACGAAAGTCTCGTAGAGCTCTTCACCCAGCTGTGGTGCGGCGGCGGCCACGAAGCTCGGCCGGTTGCCCTTGCGCGTGTCCGCGTAAAGCGTGAACTGCGAGACGACGAGCACCCCGCCGCCGACGTCATTCAGGGCGAGGTTCATGAGCCCGGCTTCATCGGCGAAGACGCGCAGCGCTGCGACCTTGGCGGCCAGTTTCGTTGCTGTGGCGGCGGTGTCGGCGTGCGTGACACCCACCAGGGCGAGAAATCCGCCGTCGACGGCACCAAGTTCGGCGCCGTCGACGGCGACACTCGCCCGTTGCACGCGTTGCAGCAGAACTCTCATGACAAGATTCTATCGTCTCTCGTCGCCCAACGCCGACCCGTTTGACAGTTGCGTGATAGGGCCATACCATATCGCCCTGTGAAAGTTAGCACTCTCACCATGAGAGTGCCAGAGTCATGGAAGAGGAGGGTTACTGCATGAAGCTTAAGCCGCTCGAAGACCGTGTCATCGTCAAGGCCGTCGAGGAAGAAGACAAGACCACCAGTGGCATCGTGCTCCCCGACACGGCGAAAGAGAAGCCGATGAAGGGTGAGGTCGTTGCTGCTGGCGAGGGTAAGTGGGATGACGAAGGCAAGCATCGTGTCCCGGTAGACGTCAAAGTTGGCGACAAGGTCATCTACGGCAAGTACTCGGGTACCGAGTACAAGACGCCCGATGGTGAAGAATTGCTCATTCTGCGCGTCAGCGAAATTCTGGCGATCGTCGAATAAGGAACGAGAGGAGGCTGAGTAAGCTTGGCTAAGGAACTGAAGTACAGCGACGAGGCTCGTCGGTCACTGGAGCGCGGTGTCAATGCGCTTGCCGACGCGGTCAAGATCACCCTTGGTCCTAAGGGTCGATATGTAGTACTCGACAAGAAATTCGGTGCGCCCACGATCACCAATGATGGTGTGACTATCGCCCGTGAGATTGAACTCGAAGACGTCTTTGAGAATCAGGGTGCCCAGCTGGTGCGCGAAGTCGCTACCAAGACGAACGACGTTGCCGGCGATGGCACGACAACAGCCACCCTGCTTGCGCAAGCAATCGTTCGTGAGGGGCTGCGCATCGTCGCTGCTGGCGCCAACCCGATGGCCGTCAAGCGAGGCATCGAGCAGGCCGTCGAAGAGGCCGTCGCGGCCATCAAAGGTCAGTCGCAGGAGATCTCAGGCAAAGAGGAGATCGCTCGCGTAGCTACCATTTCGGCTCGTGACCGTGCCGTTGGCGACGTCATTGCCGACGCTATTGAGAAGGTCGGCAAGGACGGCGTGGTCAACGTCGAGGAGTCCAACACCTTCGGCCTCGATCTCGAGTTCACCGAGGGTATGCAGTTCGACAAGGGCTACCTCTCACCGTACATGATCACCGATTCCGAGCGCATGGAAGCCGTGCTCGAAGATCCGTACATCCTCATCGCCAACCAGAAGGTCGGCGCTGTGCAGGATCTGCTCCCCGTTCTCGAAAAGGTCATTCAGCAGGGCAAGCAGTTGCTGATCGTGGCTGAGGACGTCGAAGGCGAGGCTCTGGCGACCCTGGTCGTGAACAAGCTGCGTGGCACATTCACTAGCGTCGCCGTCAAGGCACCGGGTTTTGGTGATCGGCGCAAGCGTATGCTCGAAGATATCGCCATCCTCACGGGCGGCGAGGTCATCACCGAGGAGATGGGCCTGAAGCTCGAGAATACCGAGCTGTCTCAGCTCGGCCGGGCGCGCAAGGTCGTTGTGAACAAAGACGATACGACCATCGTTGACGGCGCTGGTGACACTGACGCCATCAAGAGTCGCATCAAGCAGATCAAGAGCGAGATTGAAAACACCGATAGCGACTTCGACCGCGAGAAGCTCCAGGAGCGTCTCGCCAAGCTCGCCGGCGGCGTGGCCGTCATCAAGGTCGGCGCGGCGACCGAAGTTGAGATGAAAGAGACCAAGCATCGCGTCGAGGATGCTCTTAACGCGACGCGCGCGGCTCTTGAAGAAGGCATCGTCCCCGGCGGCGGCGTCGTTCTCGTCAACGCCATTGAAGCGATCAAGATCGATAAGAAATCGGATGACGTCGACTTCCGTAGCGGCAAGCAGATCATCGTGCGGGCACTCGAAGAGCCGCTCCGCCAGATCGCCGAGAACGCCGGCCTCGAAGGCTCGGTTGTGGTTGACAAGGTGAAGCACCTGCCCAAGGGCCAAGGCCTCAACGCCGACACAGGCGTGTACGAGGATCTGGTCAAGAGTGGCATCATCGACCCGGCCATGGTCACCCGTTCGGCGTTGCAGAATGCAGCCTCGATCGCCAAGAACATCCTCACGACGGAATGCATTGTCGCCGACAAGCCCGAGCCGGCTGGTGCCGGCGGCGGTATGCCGGGCGGTGGCATGCCTCCGGGCATGATGTGAGACAAGGGATCCACTGACAGGGGATTCCCCAAGTAGCGTGTGCGCCGGGCGGCCCGAAAGGGCCGCCC
>JBKQWK010000024.1:0-6964 GCA_052139595.1 Thermoleophilia bacterium
CTTCAAGGGTATCCATCAGGATATTTCACCCGATGCTGCTGCGATGAACACGCCTGTGCTCCCATTCGGGAGCGGGGTTTGACCCCAGATCATCGCGCGCCTCCTTTATATAGGGTTTGCATCTATATACGCAAGGTATCGCGCGAGGCGCACGGGCTATACGAAAGAACCCGCCGAAGCCGCGTAAAACGCGCCCAACCGAAAATAATGCAGTTTTTTTTCACCGCTGGGTCAGCGCCTTTATCGTCATTTACCTGGCTATCGCGCTCGTCTTTTCGTTCACCAAGAACCCTAACGTCGGGTGGAACGTGGTCGGCCAGTACCTCTTCAAGAGCTTGACCCTGCACGGCCTCCTGCTGACGATCGAGCTGACCGTCATTGCCATGGCCATCGGCATTGCTGGCGGCGTCCTGCTGGCGGTGATGCGACTCTCCGACAACTATGTACTCTCAGGTATCTCCTGGGTCTACATCTGGTTCTTCCGCAGCACACCGGTGTACGTGCAGATCATCCTCTGGGCCAACATCGGCGTCCTCTACCACCGGTTCTTTATGGGACTGCCGTTTACCGGCCTCGTGTTTGGTTCGGCCGACAGCGGCACGCTCGTTGCCCACATTATCGTGCCGGCGATCCTGGCGCTCGGCCTCAACGAAGCAGCGTATGCCGCCGAGCTGGTGCGCGCCGGCATCATCTCGGTCGAGGCCGGCCAGAGTGAAGCTGCGGTGTCGCTGGGCATGTCGCCAACGCTGATCATGCGCCGAGTCGTCTTGCCGCAGGCGATGCGGGTGATCGTGCCAACCATGGGTAATGAGACGATCAGCATGCTCAAGACCACCTCCCTGATCGCCGCCATCGGTGGCCTGGAGCTGTTCGGCAGACTGCAGATCGTCTACGCCCAGACGTTTCAGATCATCCCCTTGATCGTGGTGGCCTGTATCTGGTACATCGTCCTGACGACCATTCTTACGATCGGGCAACACTACCTGGAAGCCTACTTCGGCAGAGGCTTTGGCCAAAAAGAGGCTGAAGCCGCCGAGAAGAGGGCGCTGCGAAGGGAGGCTCGTCGTGCCTAGTGATCAGTCCACACCGAGTACGCTGCAGCCTGCCACTACAGCCACTCCCGCAACCGGTGCCAAGCCCATGGTCAAGGCCGAACAGCTGTGGAAGTCGTTCGGCAAACTCGATGTGCTCAAGGGGATCGATATCGAGGTCTACCCGCAGCAGACCTTCGTTTTGCTCGGCCCCTCCGGCGGCGGCAAGTCGACACTCCTGCGCTGCATCAATCACCTGGAAAAGATCGACGCCGGCCGTCTCTGGGTCGACGGCGACCTGATGGGCTATCGTCAGCGTGGTGACGTTCTCCACGAGATGAAGGCCAAGGACGTCGCCGCTCAGCGCTCGCACGTCGGCATGGTCTTTCAGCGCTTCAACCTGTTCCCGCACATGACGGCGATTGAAAACGTGATGGAAGCGCCGATTCACGTGCAGCACGTATCGCGCAAGGAGGCCGAAGAAGAGGCCAACCGACTGCTCACCCAGGTCGGCCTGCGCGAGAAACTCGACGTCTACCCGGCCCAGCTTTCCGGAGGTCAGCAACAGCGAGTAGCAATTGCCCGCGCCCTGGCCATGCATCCCAAGCTGATGCTCTTCGACGAGCCGACGTCGGCACTCGACCCAGAACTGGTCGGTGAGGTTCTGGACGTGATGAAGAACCTCGCCCGCGAAGGTATGACCATGGTCGTCGTCACGCACGAGATCGGCTTCGCTCGCGAGGTTGCCGACGGCGTCGCCCTCATGGACGGTGGCGTCATCGTCGAAGAAGGACCGCCGAACGACGTCCTGGTCAACCCACAGCAGGACCGCACCAAGGTCTTTCTCTCCAAGGTGCTGGGGTAAGGCATGAGGCAGAACATCGCCGGGCCCGGTGCAGAAATGGTTCGGTGAAGGAGTAGCAGAGACAGATGGGGCGGCCAAAAGGCCGCCCCATCTGTCTCTGCTACGTTACCCGACCGTCTTCGCTCGGACCGTCCTCGCCATGCGCACCCGGGCCTCTCTTCGCCGGAGCCTCTCTTTGCCCGCCGCACCGCCAGAGCAATCTTCGCCACGGCGACGCGGCGGCGCCGATTATGATGGTTCGGCTTGCTCGCCGATCCTGTCGGGCAACAGTGTCACAGTCGCCACTGGAGCCGCCGTCGCCGACGATGATGAAGTACCTGCATCATCGTCCTCCATAGCCAGAGTGCGGCGAAGGGGCACCTCTTTAAGGAAGATCACGACCGCCAGGCCGGCAACGCTGATGATGGCGCCAATCAGGAACAAGCCGCTGATGCCGGAGGCAAGGCTGTGGCGTACCGCGCTCATGAAGGCAACAAAGAGTCCGTGACCTTGCGCGCCAAACTTGGTAAAGCTGGCGGCGATCTTGTCTTGCGCTCCGGGCGCAAGGAGCACCTGGGGATTATTGAGCTGAGCGGCCGTGGCACCGTGATCGAGAACCTGGAGTTGCACCGGTAATGAGTGCGACAGATGCGACGCGAAGCGACTGTTGAGAACCGACCCGAAGACTGCCAGCCCAATCGTCGCACCAATCGAGCGGAAGAACTGCAGGCTGGCAGTGACTTCGCCCAGACGATGAGTCGGATACTGGTTTTGCACGATAACCGTGAAGGCGCTCATGGCCACACCCATACCCAGGCCGAGGATCACCATGTAGAGGACCAACGTACCCTGCGTCGTCGCGACACCCATGCGTGAAAGCAGATACATGCCGCCTGCTGCGGCAACAAAGCCGGCAACGACCAGGGCCTTGTACCGACCGGTGCGCGCCATCAGCTGCCCGGCACCGATACTGGTGACGATCGCCCCAAGCATGAGTGGCGTGAGAACTACGCCAGAGTTGGTCGCCGACTTACCCATGACTCCCTGCACAAAGAGCGGCAGATACATGATTGCGCCATACAGGCCGGCAAACTGCAAAGCGCCAGCGAAAGCCGAAACGGCAAAGATACTGTTGCGAAACAGCTGCGGGTTAATGACCGGTTCAGCCGCCCTCATTTCGCGCCAGACGAAAAGGAGCGCCATCAGAACAGAGAAGACGAACAACCCGCTGATCGTCGTCGAGCCCCAACTGTAAGTGGAACCCGCCCAGCTGAAAGCGAGCAGCAAGGGCACCGAAGCGGCGACGAGCAAAGAGGCGCCGAGATAGTCAATATCGTGCCGCCGCAGACTGGCGTGACCCGGCAGCGCATAGAGGGCAAACACCAGGGCGACGATGCCGATAGGCACGTTCACGTAGAACGTCCAGCGCCAGCCAACGCTGTCGGTGATCCAGCCACCGAGCAGCGGCCCGATGATCGTGGCCACCCCGAAAATGCTCATGAGGTAGCCCATCCAGCGCGCGCGCTGCACCGGCGGAAAGATATCGCCCAGAATCGCCTGCACGATTGGCATCATGGCACCGGCACCAAGGCCCTGGAATGTGCGAAAGATGATGAGTTGGTTCATTGTGTGCGCCTGACCGCTGAGGGCTGACCCGACAATGAAGATCACCATGCCAACGATGAAGAACAGTTTGCGGCCATACGCGTCGGAGAGCTTGCCCCAGATCGGCATCGAAGCCGTGGAGGCGAGGAGGTAACCAGTCGCCACCCAGGCGTAGTGCTGCAATCCGTTGAGATCGGCGATGATCCGTGGCAAGGCCGTACCGACGACCGTCTGATCCAGAGCCGAGAGCAGCATGCCGAGCATGACGCTGGCAATGACAAGAACAATGCGGCGCCGACTCAGCGTCTCGCCCCACGGCTGAGCAACGGGGTGATCTGGCTGCTTGCGGTTTTTCGTCGCCGGCGCTGCCGCGCGCGCGCCGGTAGCGACTTCGTCGCCGGCGCTCATGAGTGCACCGGTGTCACTGCGAGCGTGTCTGCGGACATGCCTTCGGCCGCCTGCGCGAGCCCACGCAGACCCTGCGCTAAGGCAGCCAGGTCGCCATCACTCAGGTTCGACAGCAGCTCGGTAAAGCGCTCGTTGTGCACCTGTTGCAGGCGATCGGCAAGGTCGCTCGCCTTGGCTGTCGGTGTCACCAGAATGCGCCGACGATCGGCGGGATCGGCTTCGCGCGTCACCAGGCGTTGTGCTGCCAAACGATCGACGAGTGTACTCGCCGACGGTTCGGCGATGTCCAGCGCCCGAGCCACGGCACCGACCGACTGTGGCCCCTTGGCAACCAGGGCCATGAGTGCCTTCAGCTGACCCATGCTCAGTTCAAGCTCGAGCCAGTCGGCGCAGCCAACGCGGCGTTGCGCCTGCATCACCGTTTCCACGGCCGAGATGCAGACGCTGAACAGTGCCGCTCGATCCTGTGACGACCCACGAGTCACCAACAATCATCTCCTTCTTTCAAAAACGGCCCACACGCCGCCAGCTTGCGAAAAGAAAGCCACCGTACAAGCGAATACTGAAAACATATATAATAGACTTATATACTTTACCTTTAGATTACCCCCGGCGCAAGCGGCTCGAAACCGCGCGCATGTTAAAGGTAAACGAGCGGCGCCGGGCGGCGAAGAAGAACGTACCGGGCGGGCAGCGAAGTGCCCCGGCAGCTGGCGGCGAAGCACTTTCGTGTCGACAGCGGGGCTGGCTAAATCAGGGTAAGGATCGCCGCCGCCACGGCACAGGATTACAATCGGGTACCGGCCTGCTGTCACGCTCACGCAAGGAGCCCCGTTTGTCTCACGACTTTTCCTCGCCCGCCATTGACTTCGCTGCCGTTTCGGTATGGGCGTGGGACGCACGTTTAGCTCAAGAACGCTTTCTCCTCCACGAGGCATCCTGGGCTGTCGCCGCTGGCGAGCAGTGGGCGGTCCTCGGCGCCAACGGCGCCGGCAAGACGACCTTGTTAAGTCTCGCCGCCGGTCGCCGGCATCCCAGCTCCGGTGTCGTCCACGTACTCGGTCACCGCCTGGGCCGAGTTGACCTGCGCGCCTTGCGCGAGCAGATCGGCCACATTGAACCCACCCTGGCAGGCGCTTTGAACCCGAGGCTGACTACACTCGAAGCGGTGCTCACCGGCGCGACCGGCTCCATCGCGTTGCTGCGTGACCGCTTGACCAGCGATGACGCCGATCGCGCCCGAGGCCTGCTGACGCAGTTCGGCTGCGACGCTCTCAGCGAGCGACCATTTGGGACCTGCTCCACCGGCGAGAGACAGCGTATCCTTTTGGCCCGGGCGCTCATGCGCAGCCCGCGCTTGCTCCTCCTCGACGAGCCAGCCGACGGCCTCGACCTCGGCGGCCGTGAGGCATTGCTACAAGCCATCGCCTCACTAGCGCAGGAACAGCCACACGTGGCCGTTGTCACCGTCACGCACCACCTTGAAGAACTGCCACCGTCGACCACACATGCTCTGCTGCTTCGTGGCGGACGCGTGATCGCCGCCGGCTCCACCGCAGCAGTCATCGCCGGCGAGCCGCTGTCGGCCTGCTTCGGCCTGCCAGTGACGGTAACCCGTATCGGCGCACGCTGGACGGCCCAGGCCAGAGTGTAGTCGGAAGGTGTTGCCTCCCCGCGCCAGCCACACGGACCGTGGTTAAGGAGACCCAGGCGGCGCTGGGACACCATGCCGACAGACTGACAGGTATGATGATGCCGCCAAGGAGCCGCAGGTGGACTCGGGGGGAGAAGCGGTGACCACGCAGAGTGACTCTGACGAAGCAGACGGCAAGCAGCCCGCTGACGGCCCGGGTGCCGCCGTCGACAGACCGCGAGACACAAGCCACGCGCTGCCGATTGTTGAGAGCACGCCGGTGACGGCCGGCCGGGCGCAGCCCGGTGACGGCCGGCCGGCGGGAAGAGGCGTGCGCCCCGGCGGCAAGGCCCCGAGGCAACCCGAGCGTTCTTTCCCCGTCAAGCGTCTCATCCTGCTCACGCTCGCCGCGATTGGACTCTACTTCGTCTGGCCCAGCATCGTCAGCCTCTTCTCGGAAGTGCCGCGCCTGCGCTCAATCACCTGGTTCTGGTTCGTCCTCGTCGCCATGTTCGAAGCCGCCAGCTTCGCCTGCTACTGGGGCATGCTACGCGTCACGGTAAACGAGCAGAGCTGGTTCGTTGCCGCCACGACCCAGCTCGCCAGCAACGCCTTCAGCCGTATCGTGCCTGGCGGGGCGGCGTCTGGCGGGTCCATGGCCTACCAGATGCTGGTTACCGCCGGAGCGCCGCGCGCGCGCGCCGTAACGGCACTTACGAGCACGGCGCTCATCTCCAACGCCGTCCTGCTGGCGCTTCCGGTGCTCGCCATCCCGGCGATCCTCAGCGGCGCGCCAGTCGATCGAACACTCCTTCGCTCCGCTCAGATCGGCGGCGTTGTTTTTGTGCTCATCATTGGCGCCGGCGCTTTACTGCTGTTCACCGACGGCCCGCTGGAGATTGTCGGCGCCCTCTGGCAACGACTGCGCAATCGCATTTGGCGTCACCGCCGACCACCGATGACCAACATGCCGGCAACGCTCAAGTACGAGCGCGACCTTATCCGCCACGTGATCGGTCGTCGCTGGTGGGAGGCGTTGCTGTATGCGGCCGGCAACTGGCTCCTCGACCTCGGCGCCCTGCTTGCCGCCCTGGGCGCCACCGGCGCTCGCCCGCACGCCTCACTGGTGCTCCTCGCCTACGTTGTGGCCGCGCTCCTGGGCATGATTCCGCTCACGCCCGGCGGCTTAGGATTCGTTGAGGTGGGCCTCGTCGCGACGCTGCAACTCGCTGGCATCAGCGGCGCTCAAGCCGTGCTGGCGACGCTGGCCTACCGTCTCGTCTCCTTCTGGCTGCCGATTCCCGTCGGCATGATTGCCTATGTATTGTTTCGCCGTCGGTACGGTGGTGTTACCAGCAACGGCAACGGAACGGGCCAAGAAGCAACCGCAGCTACGGCGGCGAAACCGACGCACGAGCAGTCCTGAGATGAACGCATGAAGCG
>JBKQWK010000025.1:0-4572 GCA_052139595.1 Thermoleophilia bacterium
ACCCAGAGTGCGGTCGTAGGCACGGCCGTCGCCACTCCTCCCAGCGTCCTTGTCACCGACGCTAACAGCAACCCCGTCAGCGGCGTCAGCGTCACCTTCGCCGTGGCCAGTGGTAACGGCACTGTGAATAGCGCCACCCTCACCACCGTCACCGCCACTACCGACGCCTCCGGCATCGCCGCGGTCACCAGCTGGACGCTCGGTACGGCTACCGGCACCAACACCCTGACGGCGACAAGCGGCACTCTGACCGGCTCGCCGGTGACCTTCACTGCCACCGGTATCGCCGACTTTGCCAGCAGCAGGCTGGTCATCACGACACCGCCCAGCTCATCGTTCATAAGCGGCAGCGCTCTCACCGCTCAGCCCGTTGTGACGGTAGAGGACCAATACAACAACACCGTCACCGCCTCGACGGTGATGGTGACCGCCACCGCCACGACAGCGAGTGGTGACACCCTCAGTAGTGCCGCTGTGGGCGCCTCAAGTGGCGTCGCGACCTTCTTGGACCTCGCGATCACCGGTAACAATGCGACCACGCTGACCTTCTCGGCCAGCGGCAGCGGTCTCTCGCCGGTGACCTCGGGCACCATAAACGTGCAGTAAGCTGATCAAGACAGCCTGGTAAGCAAACCCAGGCGCGATAGGTAAAGCAACGATACCGCCCTCAGGGGCGGCCCTGTTGCTGTTGTGGCTCCGCGTGCTCCGGCACTGCCTGCCTCTCACGCCTCCTCCTCCGCCGCTTACGGAGTTCGCTGCTGATCTCTGCTCGGCCAGCTGCATCTGTGATCGCGCGCTTCACACTCGCTGCAGCTCCAGATCGCGCGACTGACCACCGTCTTTATTTCGCCGCAGCCGGCGACGTCGCGCGGCGCCTCCCTGCAGTAGCGATGCAGGGCTCGCTCACGGTGATCTGTCTGGCCTGAAGAGATCATCCGGGGAGGTCATCGGATTCGGTAGCAAACTCTAGCTTGGCAGGGCAGCAGCAGGCGACGTGCCAACCGGAATTCCCCTGCGCGCGTGACAGCGGCCGCCCATCACGCGGTATTCTTTGCAGTGGTCGGCGGCGGAGTCAATTCGCTCAAGCATGCTCGTCCGGTCCAGCTACACGCGGCGTCAAACGTCGAGAACGGCCAGCCGACGGTGTGGGCGAGTAAGTAGTGGCCTAACGACCTCAGCTGCCGTTAAAGCAGGCTCGTCTCGTCGCCCCTGACGGCCTTCCGGCGCTGGTAGCGCGAAGAGGAATGACCATGGCCAGAGATGCGTTTGGCGCCACACACGCTGCTGCCGCGCCGACCAGTGATAGGCTCCGTCCACAACTGCGTTTCGTCGACAGAATGTCGGCAAGATCTGGACAAAACGCTCAGAGTGAAAGCGTGGCACTCCATTACCCGGAGTCGGCGCTAACCGCAGAACGATCGCATTGGCTCGCCGAGCCACGGCTGAACAAGACCGCAACAAACGAACGTGCGCTCTGAGAGGCCGTCACTCCCTCACTGCGCGCGAATCCTCCGGTTGCTCCACATCGTTAAAGATCACGTCATCCCGCACCACCGCAGAGTCGTCAAAGCTACGACGGCGCAGTGATCGACCAGCTCGTCGAGAGATAAGCGTTCGTTTGCGGCGTGCGCGGTATCCATGCCCCGCGGCCCATAGGAAAAGGTCGGCGTACGGCCAAAGAGCGTGAAAGTGGCGGCGTCGTGCCAGGAGTTGAGGCCGCCCAGTTTGCCTGAGCGGCCAAGCTCGGCAGCCGTGTTGAGCGTCATACTAACGAGGGGGTGGTCTCCAGGGATCTCGGCCGGCGGCACATCGTACTCCCACTCCCACGTCAACGGGTGCTCGCTTGTCCAGCCGTCATCGGCCGCCTCGGCGGCAGCGTTGATGCGGGTCACCATCTCTTCCTTGATCGTTGCGCCGCCACTGCCATGTACCGGCAGGTAATGGGCGTCGAGAGTCAAATGACAGGAGCTGGGAATGGTGACATCCCACGTGCCGCCACCGACCAGCACGGGCACGATGTCGCCTGGGGCGAGGAAGAGATGCTGCATGTCGGGTCGCGTCTTCCACTCAGCGTTCAGCTTCTCTATTTCAGAAAGGACGGGAAGAAGTCCCTGGATGGCGTTGACGGCGCCGCCGTCGCGCCAGTTCGGTTGCGGCTCCTGCGAGTGTCCAGCTCGCCCGTGAATAGTCAGGCGTGGTTTGAGGATGCCGCGACAGGCCACCCACGCCTCGAACCCAGTCGGCTCGGCGCATAGACCGGCATCAGCACTGTAGCCGCGCCTGACAACGGCTCGCCCACCGGCTCCACTCGACTCCTCGTCAGTGACTGCTGCCAGCAAGACGTCGCCACTCAACTTGACACCGAGAGCATGCAACGTCTCGAGAGCAACCACCAGCGACGCGATGCCGCCTTTCATGTCGTTGACTCCGCGGCCGTAGAGCATGCCATCGTGCAGTTCGACGCGAAATGGGTCGGTAAGCCATTCCGCGCGTGGCTCGACATCGACAGCATCGATGTGGCCACTGAGCATGAGCGAGCGGCCCGGGCCCGAGCCCCGCAAGCGAGCGACCAGTTCAGGTCGGCCGACGAAGTCGAGGCTGGCTGGCTCATATTGGCCGCCGGCGCCGGTTGGTGCAGGCTCCCAGAGGTCGATCTCGGCGCCGAGAGCTTTCATGCGGCGCGCGAGCGCGGCCTGAAGAGCTGCTTCGTCGCGCGCCGGGACGCCCGCGTCCCGCGCTGTCGTGTCGTAGGCGACAAGTTCAGTTACCAGCGCCAGAAGCTCATCCCGTGCCGCGCGAACCCCCTCAACGACACGTACCTCCAGTTTCGTTAGTGGCGGCTGCGCCGTAGGAAGTGCTACGCCTGAAGACGCCGCGCCAGGCGTATTTGTTGGCCTGAGTTCTGCGTTCCCCGGATCGACGCGGGATGTATGAGCTGAAAGCGTCTCGTTCGACCGGTTCCGGTCTCGTCGTGAGTCCATCATCGCAACCTCTAAGTCGTAGATTTTCACTTTGCAGGTGTCCGACCCCGCTCATAATCTCGAACAAAACCTCCGTACGGAAGTACTACCACCTACCGCGTGACTCTCGGTGTTTCTTGTACAGTAGTCGTAGCCGGTCAGTTCTGCGAGGGCCGGTCGCTGCAACGTCTCACTGTTTCAGGTCCATTCCATCGGGATCGAGTCGATGAGCAGCAGGTCGTCGTCGAAACCTTGGCTTTGCGGTGCTCAGTGAGCCAAGAAGTTATTCGGTTGCGCGACGGAGACGGCGACGACGCTTGAAGTAGCCGGTCTGTCGGGGCAGGCGGGGATGCAGGTGGCGGAATCGTTTGCGCGGTTGCGAGGAACCGGCGATCGCTGCGGATGGCCGTGATCGCCTGCGCCACGCAGTGTGTGAGCAGCTCGCATACGTGACAATGCGCCGGGCATTGCTTCTTGCCGCTGACGGGAAATCGTTGGCTGTGCAATAGATCACCGTGCAGAACGTATTGAGGTTGGCGTCCAGCGTGGTCTCTCGACAGGTGGTGCCAATAGCGCCGCTGATATCGGTATCTCCACCATGTTTATCTTGCACAACCCGCATCTCGTTGCAGCAATCACCCTGAACGGTTCGTCACCACGCAGACATGGCACTTGCTCAGTCTTCCCAGAACACCTCGTAGCCGGGTGCTACGCCGTGAGTGGGGTGTGCCTTTTGCCATGCCTCGCCGACAGCGAGAACGAGGTCGTCTCGAAAGCGTGGCCCCGTGATCTGTAGTCCGAATGGCACGCCGTTCGCCGCGACACCAGCCGGTACCGAGAGGGCGGGGTGGCCGGTGACGTTCTGCGCCTGCGTGTTGTACCACGAGCCGTCGGTGCCAACTTCAGAGCTGCCTGGCACATGTCCGTCGGCGGTAAAGCCAGTACTCGTCATCGTCGGGGTGACAAGCAGGCGATCGGCGTCGAGTAGTTCATCGAGTTCACGCACGTAGGCAAAACGGCGTCGGCTAGCCGCCAGGTAGTCCTCAATCGTGCTTTCAAGGCCGCGTTGAAACAGAGCCAGCGCCGGCGCTGTAAAGAGATCGATGTTGGCCTCGATGGTGGCACGACCAAGAAAGTGCGCCTGCTCGGCCGCCGCAATGAGAAGCCAGTCTTCATCGATGTTGCCTGTCTTGAATAACGAACCGACATTGAGACGTCTGACCTCGAGGCCCAGGTCGCGCTCGAAGCTGGCGAGAGTCGCTGCAAACAAGGCACCGATATCGCTCGGCAGCGGACCCCAGTCGGCGAAGCGGTCAACGGCATAAACGACAGTCGGGCGCAGCAATGGCGAGCCGTCGATCACGCCGAGCACCCGTTCGTGGTCATCAAGGGCAACAGGCAGCGCGCTTGGATCGCCCGGCCATGGCCCTCTCTGCACATTGAGCAGGAGACGAAGATCATCGATTGAGAGGCCAAGTGGGCCGTCAGTCGAGTAGTCCATCCAGAACGGGATCGGATCGCGGGCAATCACGCCAACCGTCGGCTTGAGGCCGTACAAACCGCAAAAGGAGGCCGGGATGCGTACCGAGCCGCCGCCGTCGGTAGCCGTGGC
>JBKQWK010000026.1:0-4423 GCA_052139595.1 Thermoleophilia bacterium
AGATGAGCAAAGACAAGCACCCAGAGATTGCCAAACTCGTGGCCCAGCTCCGTGTCGCGCCAGGCACAAAGGTGTCTCTGGCGCGAGATTTCGACGCCGGTCACACGGCCCACTTTGTCGCCAAGAAAGATGCAGCGGCGGAGATGCGCCGGGGCATCGTCTCGCTCACCGACTACCAGGCGCGTTTGGCGGCGCAAGACACCTACGCCCTGCTCGTCGTCATCCAGGCGCTCGATGCCGGCGGCAAGGACGGCACGATCAAGCACGTCATGAGCGGCCTTAACCCCCAGGGTGTCTCGGTTGCGAGCTTCAAAGTCCCCTCGGCAGAGGAGCTGCAGCACGACTTTCTCTGGCGCTATCAGTGTGCCCTGCCCGAGCGCGGCAAGATCGCCATCTTCAATCGCTCGCAGTATGAGGAAGTCCTCGTCGTCCGCGTTCACGGCGACGTTCTGGCAGCCCAGCATTTACCGCCCAAGGATACGGGCAACAGCATCTGGCAGCGCCGCTACCGCGACATCAACGCCTGGGAGCGCTACCTCGTCGACAACGGTATCCGCATCGTCAAGCTCTTCCTGAACCTCTCCAAGGAGGAGCAGCGCCAGCGCTTTCTAGCCCGCATTGCCGAGCCCGACAAGAACTGGAAGTTCTCGGCTGCCGACGCTCGCGAACGACGCTCCTGGGACGACTACCAGAAAGCGTTCTCGGAGATGCTCAGCGCCACCAGCACATCGTGGGCGCCATGGTACGTAGTCCCGGCCGATCACAAGTGGTTTGCGCATCTGGCGGTCGCCGACGTGCTCCTTGACGAACTCGCCACGATCGACCCGCACTACCCTGTGCCCAGTGACGCCCAGGAGGCAGAGATGCGGGACGCCAAGAAAGAGCTTGCGGCCGAGTAATCGCTTGTGCCGCTCCGCGCCTGAGCAACCAATCGGTACTCAGAGGAAACCGCGAAGCCTCCTCGCCGCGCCGTTGGCCAGCTGCAGTTCGATCGGGAAGCGAAAGTACCGGTGTCGCCAGCGAAATCGAGCCGCCCGGCTGATCAGACCGTAACCAGCTCGAAACATCAGGCCACGCTCGCTGATGCGGGACTGGGGATAAAACGCATACCTGGTGACAGCCGCAATCGATCGCAGCCGTTTCACGTAACCTTTGGTATGCCAGGGAGGTTGAAAATAGAAGACTTCGATGTTGCCCCACTCCTCCAGCGACTGCGGCGGCCGGAAGTCGCTCTTGAACGACTCCAGCAGAGGGCTGGGGAACGGTGTGTACATGAATATCCCGTAGTGCTGCGTGCGTGGGTTGACCTGCGCCATGTGGTCCATCAGGTCGAACGTCTTCTCCATGTCCGCATACGTTTCGCCGGGCAGGCCGCTGAGCCAGGAGACGAACGGATCGATCGACGGCGCCCACTGATGCAGCTTCTCCAGCGACACGAGCATCTGGTCCGCGGTGATATCTTTGCAGACGAATTGCTGCATCCGCTCTGAGCCGCTCTCGCCGCCGAAATCGAGTTCCATGCAGCCGGCCTGCGCCAACAGCCTCACGAACTCCTCGTCATAGGTCGCCAGGTAGTCGAAGCGACAGTTCGCTCGCCAGGAAACCTGAAGACCGCGAGCCAGGATTTCCTGACAGATGCCCTGCACACGTTTCTTGTCCACGAAGAAGTTGTCGTCGACGGGGTCGATAATCTTCACGTGGGGAAACCGGGCCAGCACTGACTCCATTTCGTCTACCACGCGCGCCGGGCTCTTGCCGCGCCAAGCTCGCTGGTTGAAGATGGTGTTGTAACAGAAGCCGCAGCGGTGAGGGCAGCCGCGGCTGGTTTGAATGTGAAACCGTCCCGCCTGCAGCGTGGGGTACTTGTCCAGCTGGAGCAGGTCAAATGGCAGCTCCACGGGAATCGCGTCGAGATCGATGACGCCTGCCCGAGACGTACTTCTGATTTCTCCCTGCGCCCTGTACGTCAGGCCGGGCACGTCATCCAGCGGCTCGCCTGCGGCCAGCTTCTCCGCCAGAGCAGCGACCACGAGCTCACTTTCGCCGCGGACCACGACATCGACAAACTGGCTGGCCGCCGCTTGCTCAGGCAGCAACGTCGGATGCACGCCACCCCAAACGATTGGGCACTGCGGCTGTTCGGCGCGGACCTTGGCGGCAAACTCCAGTCCGTAGTGAATCTGTTGCCCACTCATGCAGGTCACGCCAACAAACAGGGGATTACCAAGCGCGAAGTCGCGGTACTCCTGTAGCCTCATGTCAAAGATACGCACGTTGTAGCCACCCTGCTGAAGCGCACTGGCCACGTGCAACAGCTGCAGCGGAACCTGCGGATCAGACGCTTTATACTTGCCCGGGAAGACGAGCAGGACATCTTTGTCGTTGGTGGCCACTTCAGGAATGCTGGAACTGTTCGGCGACATGGCGAAACTCCCAACTGACAGGGTGCACGTTAGCTACACCCACGCACGGACTCGTGACACAGCTGCGACCCCGACACTCAAGCAGTCACGGCGAGCGAGGCCACACCGAGGACTATACTCGCGATCAAGGCTTGCCGGATTGTGAGCGGTCATCTGCTCCATTCTGACGAGGCGACGAGTAAAACTCCTGCACTCTACCAAAGAAGAGAACTTTGATACCATCATTGCCAGTGGAGCGAGCAACCGTGAGGGCACGCCGGCAGTGAGGAGGAGTGGCACGTCCAGAGTCGCCGTAATCTTTCCCTATTTTCGCACCAGATCGGCGACCGAGATGCTCTTTCCCCCGCTGGGGGCTGCCACTCTGGCCGGCCAGCTGCGCCACCTTGGGGTAGAGACAAGAGTCTTTGACTGCACCTTCGGGTCGTTCAACCAGCTGCGCGCCGATCTGAGCAGGTACCGCCCAGAGATCGTCGGGATCTACTCGATGGTCAGCCTCTCCCACAATACGTTCGCCATCGCGACGATGGTCAGAATGATCCTTCCCCACAGCCTGCTCGTCGCTGGCGGGCCCTTGCCGACGGTGTTTCCGCGTCACTACACGCAGCACTTCGACGCGGTGTTTCGCGGCGAGGCCGACGTCAGTTTTCCGCGCTTCTGCGTGGACTATTTCGCCCATCAGGGTTCTCGGGCCAGTGTCGGCGAACTGCCTCTCGACACCTATGGCGGCCTGTTCATCCAGAGTAGCGACCTGCAGGTCGACAACCCGACCGTGCACCACCGCGAGAGCGAGATGGCGACGTTCCCCCTCCCCGACAGAAGCGACTTCGATCACGCCACCTACCAGAAGGAATGGCGTCAGCAAACCGGCTCGGCGACGACCTCAATCATTGCCACCCTGGGATGTCCCTTTGCCTGCGATTTCTGCTCCAAGCCGGTCTTCGGCGACATCGTTCGTCGGCGGAGTCTCGACGCCGTCTTTGCCGAGATCGACCAGATTCGCCTGCTCGGCTACGACAGTCTGTGGATGGCCGACGACACCTTCACGCTCAACCTGCCCTATCTCGAGGAATTCTGCCGCCGCATTGCCGACCGGCAAATCAGCTGGACCTGTCTCTCGCGCGTAAACGGCATCACGCCGTCGACGGCAGACAAGATGAAACAAGCGGGCTGCCGAAGGGTTTACCTCGGGCTGGAGTCAGGCAGCCAGACCACCCTGCAGCTCATGAACAAACAGACGACCGTAGACGAGGGGATCCACACCGCCCACCTTTATCGCCAGGCCGGTATCGAGGTAGCCGCCTTCTTCATCGTCGGCTACCCAGAGGAAACCGTTGCTTCGATCGAGGCGACCTTCGCGCTGGCCTTGACACTGCCTCTGGACGACATCTCCTTCAACGTTCCCGTGCCGCTGCCCGGATCTCACCTCTTCGAGCGGTTGGGGCGGCCGGACGAAGGCAAGGACTGGGAACGCGAGAACGAGGTCACCTTTGTCTACCCCTCCGCGATCGATGAGGGTTGGCTGCGGCGCAGGATCGAGGAAACCATGACGGCCTTCGCGGCGCAGAAGTCGTCCGCACCCAACTACTAAGCTTAGCGCAAAAGCCGGTACACCCTGTCCGTAGCCTTCTCGAAGATGCCAAGGACCAGGGGGGCCATTCTGCCCAGCCGCCTCTTGATCATGAATTGTGCGCGGCCTTTCAGGATCCCGAAGCGCATTTTGAACACCGAGACATCGGCGTCGAACGTCAGAACCTGATTCAGGAAGGGACTGTCATCCGGTCGCCAGGCACGCTTGATACGGTCTCCAACCCTGTCAAAGAGCGCCGTGCCCGGCAGTGGGTAGGGCATCGTCAGGCCGAGATAGTCCAGCGACAGCGAGGTGGCGAAGTGCAGTGTCTCCAGCACGGTATCGTCGGTCTCACCGGGATAGGCGAGGATGAAGAAAGCGCCGACCTGAAGACCCGCGCGATGGGCGGCGACCACTGCTGCTTGCGCCTGCT
>JBKQWK010000027.1:0-18692 GCA_052139595.1 Thermoleophilia bacterium
CGGCGGGCAATTGACAATCCGGCTCCCGGTACTAGATTACGAGTGACACGAGGTATGGTGCCGATTTGGAACGTGTTTCGGAGGAACTCAAGGGGGCCAAAATGCGCAGTTCGTATTCATCCCGAGATAGCTGGAAATGGCTCGTGCTTTTCCTGGCCGTCCTCGCCGGCGCCACCGTCGCGCTCGCCGGCGGCCTGACCAAGGCCTCTGCCGCCAGCTCGTCGCCATCAGCTGGTGCGACCCCCGTGGTGCTTAAACTCGGCTGGACCGAGGAGCCGGACAACCTCAACGTCTTCGTTGGTGTCAATACCACCTGCTGGGAAATCTGGGCTCTTAACTACAGCTACCTGTTTGAATGCGGTAATCACAACGAGCCGACGCTCGATTTGGCGAGCGAGTTTCCGAGTCAGCAGAACGGCGGTATTTCGTCCGATGGTAAAGTGTGGACGATCCACATTCGCAGCGGGGTCAAGTTCCAGGACGGCGTGCCACTGACAGCCGCCGATGTTGCCTTCACCTACAACTACATCATCAAGAACAGCATCGCCCAGTACACGACCTACATTGCCGGGATCGTGAAGGCCGCGGCTCTCAACCCGACGACGGTACAGTTCACCTGTGCCCACCCGATGGCTCTCGGTTACATGGAAGCGCAATCAGTACCAATCATCCCTGAGCACATCTGGAAGAGCGTCTCGCCGCAGGCAGCGGTCAGCTCTTACGGCGACAAGACACCGACCATCGGTAGCGGCCCGTATGAAACCGTCGCGTACGTCAAAGGCAGCTACATCGAGATGGTCAGGAACCCCTACTATTACGGCAAGAAACCAACCGTCGACAAGATCTACTTCGAGACGTACCAGAATGCCGACACCATGGTGAGCGACCTGCGTGCCGGCAGGATAGATGGAGCCTGGGGAGACCTGCCATCCGGCGCGTTTGCGCAACTGCAGACGGTCAAAGGGATCAAGGCGGTGGCTTATCCCTACTACGCCTGGGACGATCTCGAATTCAACTGCTACACCGGTGCCGATTCTATGGGCAATCCCGTTCTGCGCGATCCCAAGTTTCGCCAAGCACTCAACTACGCCATCAACAAGCAGGATCTCTGTAACCTCGCCTACAACGGCCTGGCGAAACCGGGGTCGACGATCATTACACCGAACACCTTTGTGAATCCCGACTTCCACTGGCAGCCGCCGGCGAGCGAGGCTTACACCTTCGACCTTGCCAAAGCGGACCAGCTGCTGACTGCCGCCGGCTACCCGCTCAAGAACGGTGTGCGGCTGAATAAGCAGGGCAAGCCGATCGTACTCCGCCTGGAGGTGCCAACTGACGCGACCAAGGAGCAGATCGAAGCCAAGCTGATCACCGGCTGGCTGCAGCAGCTTGGCCTGAAGATCAAGCTCTCGGTCATCGACTCAGGCACGCTCAGCTCGGCGATGTTCAATGCTCACGGCACGGCATGGGCACCGGACTATGACCTCGTGGCTTGGGGCTACGTCGGCAACTACGATCCCGGACAGACCGTGAGCTACTTCACGACCTCGAACTTCGGTGTCAACAACGATATGTACTGGTCGAACGCCGAGTACGACAAGCTGGCCGTCGAGAATGTCGCCACCCTGAATCCGCAGCAGCGGCAAGCAATGCTCTGGAAGATGCAGCAGATCATGTACCAGCAGACGCCGCTGATCGTTCTCTCGTACCCGGAAGACCTGGAGGCGTTCAACACGGCAAAGTGGACCGGCTGGGTGCAGCTCTTCGGCGGCACCGGCCCGGCGTGGCAGGGTGAAGGCAATCTGGCCTCCTACCTGAATCTGCGCCCCCGAGTCGTTGCCGCCTCGACCGCTGGCGGCAGCTCGTCGACGACGCTGATCATCGTCGTCGTCGTGATCGTCGTTGTTGTTGGCACTGTTACGTTCGTGGTTGTGCGCCGCCGGCGGGGGCGGACGGAAATTGAATGATGACGCTGGCGTGATGATCCAGCTCTGGCCGGACGCAGCAATCGAGGCGATGCATCGGGCGTCGCTCGCCTTGCTGGAGAGGGTCGGCATGCGAGTAGAATCGTCGGCGGCGGCTGATGTGCTGCTGGCGGCCGGCTGTTTTCTCGGCCCGCAGGGCCGAGTCTGCCTGCCGGCCTCCCTGGTCGAAGAGGCGGTGGCCGCCCACCGCCGCGAGTACGTCCTTGTCGCTCGCGGCAGTGGTAAGTCGCTCACGGTCGGCCCCGATCCGGGGCCGACCTACGTTCACAACCTCGGTGGCGCCCGCGACGTGATCGACGTTCGCACCGGCGTCGGCCAGCGAGCCACGATGAGCGACCAACTCGCCCTGACACGCATCATGCACCACCTCGTGAACCAGCAGAGTATCACGGCGCTCGTACAGCCCGGTGATGTGCCTGACCCACTCGAACCGCTCTACTCCTACCTCGCTCTTGCCACGGAGACCGACAAGGCCATCGGCGGTCCCGGCATCTCGACGCCCCTGCAAGCGACCTATCTGCACGAGATGGCCAAGATCGTAACTGGCGCCGACGGAAGTAATGACGAATACCCGGTTGACCTCGCCTTCTCGCCGGTCAGCCCGCTCATTCTCGGCGCCGAGGTCAGTGTGGCGCTGCTAGCGGCCGTGCGCCGCGGCGGAGTCGTTGTCGAGATTCTGCCCTGCCCGGCGGCGACGACGACGGCACCGGCCACCCTGGCGGCGGCGATTGCGCAGCAGAACGCCGAAGTCCTGGCCGGGCTCGTGCTTGTGCAGACAGTCGCCCCGGGGACACCGACCTACTACGGCCCGCGGCTGAGTGCCGTCGACCCGCGGCGAGGCACCGTCATCTCCGGATCGCCAGAAACTGGTATCTCATCGCTAGCGGCGACTCTGCTGGCACGCCGCTACGGTATGGCCTGCGACTGCTATGGCCCATCGACGGACAGCAAGGTAGCTGATGCTCAGTTCGGGTACGAACGAGCGTTCAACACGATAATCGCTTTGGCCGGCAGGCCACGGTTCCTCAGCGGCATTGGCGAGATTCAGGCGGGCGTGGCCACCAGCCGCGAGGGCCTCGTCATCGACGACGAGATCCTCAACTACGCCTTCTACGCTCTCGGCGAGCGGCCTTGGGACGAAGCTGCGCTCAACCTCGATGCCATGGTAGAAGGCGTCCTCGCCAGCAGCGGGTTTCTCGGTACCAAGCATACGCGGACGTACATGCATACCGAGTTCTGCCGGCCACTGCTGAGCTACCGCGGCGGTCTCAGCGAGTGGGTGACCTCGGGCCACACCGGCATCGTCGACGCCGCGCGTGAGCGTTGCCAAGAGTACCTCGGCGCAGCGCCGCCTGCTTTGGACGACGACCGGCTCACTGCGCTCGTCGAGCTGATTGACAAGGCGGCAGCAGAACTTGGCTTGCGTGAATGGCCAGACCCGCGCGCGTTCCTCTAACGATAAGCACTGGTGGAAACGCGGTCGAGCCGCTGGCGGTGATTCGTTCCTTCACGGACGGTCAGCAGCGAAGATCAGATTAGCGCAGGCGCACACCCATATCCATTGTGTAGAAGGTGACGTTCTTGAGACCGTTGATGCCGCTGGCACTACTGGCAATACCGATGCCCACGTCACGAAACTCTTTCGTAAGGATGACGGCCCGATGGCCGGGGTCGCGCATCCAGGCGCTCACCGCCGCCAGCGGCGACGAGGCCAGACCGCTGCCGTAGAAGAGATTCTCGCCGACCTTCCAGAGGCGGTAGCCGCTGCGCGTGTACCCGTACTCCAGGATGCGAGCTGTGAACGTCTGGTCGTTACGTGAGCTGTGCGAGAAGTAGGCATCGGCGGCCATCTGCGCTGAATGAGCGCTCGTCGCCGCTACCAGGCTCACTTGAGCGTGCACCGCAGCCAAGTGATAGTGTGCCCGCTCGGCGTTGATCAGCTGAAGCAGCAACGCTTGTGCAGCGCTGAGCTTGACCGTAAATGTGTGCCACATCGTCGTTGCCGCCGTGTGACTGGCCGTGGCGGCGATCGTCGTCTTGAGCCGGTACGTGCCCAGCCCGCTGGGCCGATAACTTGCGCTGTAGGAGCCGCTGACGCTCAGGGTGCGGGTGAACGCGGTAACGGCCAACCACTTGCCGCTCTGCTCACGCTGCAGGGTTAAGGTGACCGAGCCGCCGAGATTGCTCGGCAGGACAGCGCCGGACGCCGTCAGGCTTTTGCCAAGCGACAAAACACCGCTACTCAGACCAGTGAACTTCAGCGCTAGCGTCGGCTTCACCGATGCCGTCGCAAAGGGGACTGACACGGCCAGCGTTGCTGTCGCCACCAGCGCTGCAAGAAGCAAAACAATGACGAAACCAGTCTTCTTCACGGCGTGCCTCCTGGTAGATCCCAACGTGCACCGCAGCTCGATTCGTGTCGCGGCCTTTGAGCCTCTTCCTACGCTGTTCTTGATATCGCCGAGGGTGTGACAAAGTGAGTTGGCTTGGCAAGATCGTCTGGGCTGACTGAGCCATACGTGCCGAATACTGGAGACGCTGTTGCTGAGCCGACAGTATAAGCGAATGATCTGCCTGTCTTTGTCAGCGCCGCAGTTTACCACCTCCGTAGCCGGAGAGTCGATCGGCTGGCGGTACTCCACCCGCACCGAGTCGTCGCTGTGATCGGTGAGCGCCGCCTGAGCTGGGCCAAAACAGAACACCTCACGTTCAACGCCTCGCTCGGCCTGCACCTGCCGCCTGCGTTCGGCGACATGCGATCCCACACTCACTGAAGCGTCATCACCATGGAACCCAGACACTACCGTCTTCGCCACGAGGGTCCTCCGCTACGGGGCAAACCGGCCATCAAAAGTGAACATCACCGTCGGTTTATCGTTCATCGACGATACAGGGAGAGAGAAGCTGTGACGGACCAGTTTGGCGGTCCCACTGCCCGGGAACGAGCTTTCTATCAGGCTGTCAGCATGAAGCAGCGAAGGCCAGTTGAAGAAGGACACCATGGGGACTCGACTTAACGCCACAGTCAGACGGCAGACAACATCAGCAGACGAGCACTGGACGCAGCTGGAGCGACAGTGGGCCGTTGCCACCTGCGACGTTTGTGGTGCCCCCATCGTCCTCGGTGAGAGTGCCGGCCACTCTCACCGTCACGGCACGTTGCTCAACCTCTGTTCGTCATGCCAGGCACTACCGTTGTTGCCACCCCTGCCGCAGCTTGAGCGCGCGCACCCTGAAGCCAGCGAGGCGGGCGAGACCCGCCGCCGTCGCCTGCCGGGCGCAAAACTGCCGCACGCAGCTTAAGCAGTCAGGCTGCCGTTTGTCTCGACCTGCCTCACGGAGCGGTCATGAGGTCATGCCAACGGCGTAACCGTCGCGCACGGCCTCAACCAGTTTGCCAACTCTGACGGCGTCGCCGGCGACACGCATCGGAACCGGCAGCTGAGCGAAATCGCGTGGCTTGCCGCCGAACGCGACCACGAAGTGCTGAAACGGGATCTCGGCGAGAATGCCGTCGTTGCTCACCCTCACCGACGTGTCGCTCAGACTCACGATTTTGGCCTGCCGGTGAATGGCGACCTCGTGCTGGGCCAGTTCACGCAACAGGTAGGACCGGCTTATCGGCTCCATCCCCAAGGCGATGTCAGGCAGCATTTCGATGATCGTGACCGAATTGCCATTCTCGGCCAGGTAGAGCGCCGTCTCGCAGCCGACCAGACCTCCGCCGCCGACAACGATCTGCTCGCCGCTCGCCGTGACCAACGGCTCGCCGCCGGACACCACGGTCCGTTCGCCCGCTGCCACCACACAGGCGGCCTCAAGCCCGGCCGGCGCGCCCCCGACAATGACAGGGATCGTGATGGCGCGTCAGCATAATCAACGACGCCGACTCGGGCCGTGACCGTGTAGCCAGCCCCACACAGCTCTTTGATTCTGGTGATCACGAGCCCGGCGAAGCCCATCCGATTCTCTACGAAGCCGCCGTACTCACGCGTTCGCTTGTTAGTGAGCGGCGAGAGGAATTGGTTGACGAGCAATCCGTGGGCAGCCTCTTTCTCGACACCGTCAAAACCAGCCCATTGAGCTATGAATGCCGCTTTGGCGAACTTCATCACCGCGTCGTCGATCTCGACCACCGTAACCACGTGGGAACGAACGCCATCGGGCCTCACGTTTACGTCCGACGGCGCCACGACCGGCAGATGCGAGGCCATCGACCCCTGGTGAGTCCTACGTGACGCCTTCCATTGCGACCGGGAAACAATATACAGGCGGTCTCCACCGTGATGAGCGCCGCTCCGCCCTGTGCCGCTCGCACGAGGTGGTGCAGAAGAGCGTCCGCGACGTCACCGGGAACCGCGGCAAGGTTCGTTGAGATTGGTGGCAAGTGGATCCTGTTCTTGAGCGTCAGATTGCCGACCCTGTCTTTGTCGCCGGCCGCAGACTCCTCAGCGTTGCCCCGGGGCCCAGCGGGCAGGCTCAATACGACCCTGGTACAGGGGCAGCTCGAGCACGTCATCGTCGGGTGAAAAGAAGTCCCACATGCGATTGACACCGGCTGTCCCGTAAGTACGCACGCGGCTGACGTCGTCGAAGTCGAGCACGTCAGTCAGCACGGTTGCCGCCTCACTCCTGGCCTCAACCCGCACGCGACCTTCAGGATCGACGATGAGACTACGACCGGTGCCAAGGGGAGCGGCCGCATTGGCGCTGACCACGAAAACCTGGTTCACGATCGCGTTGGCGCGCGCCAGAACGTACTCCTGAGCGCGGTCGCTGGTCGACGTCTGCGCCGGGTTGATGATCACCTCGGCCCCCATCCAGGCGAGATGACGAGCCACCTCAGGAAACCAGGTGTCATAGCAGATGGACAAGCCTACACGCCCGACGTCGGGCAGGTCGAAGACGACAAACCGATTGCCGGGCGTGTACGGTTCGTACGGTCGCCAGACAAAGATCTTGCGGTACCAGGCGACCAGCTCACCCTGGGGCGAGTAGACCAGCGCCGTATTGAAGAGTTCGCCGCCCGGTCCACGCTCGCACACCGTGCCCGGCACCAGCCAAATGCCGAGATCGCCGGCCAAGGCGGCCAGCTCGCCGCTGCGTGGACCAGTGAGCGGCTCGGCTGCCGCCTGCAACTGCTCGACGCGCTCGTTCGGCGAGCCGGCGACGCCACAGAGATGCGCCTCGGGGTAGACGACCATGCGCGTGCTTGGCAAATCGGCCACCAGCGCCGCTACCTCATCCGCGAACGCCGGCACAGCGGTCACCGCCGGACGAGGCGCCGCTTGAACGACGGCAATCGGCAAGAGTCTCGACATCGTACCTCCATCACCTTCTCCATCGCCCAGACAGTGAGATCTCACCGTGTGTTGCCCGTGGGATTTCATCCTGCGCTGCCCAACGCACTCATCAGTGACTCTTGTTGAATAGCCTACAGCAAAGGTCACCGACGCCCGGCGCACGCCGTCGCTAAAAGGCTTCGACGCGCCCACGGCTACGTCCGGCGCGCCGCGCCCGCTCTCTCGACGACCTGCCGCTGGCGTGCGTGCCGGTCGCCACCGTGGGCGGTTAGCTGCGTGCGCGCCGGCGCACGCGCAGAGCAGAGAGAACGGCGGCGAGGATCATGAAGCCCATCGAAGTGTAGAAGGCGGCGTGCACGCCGGTCGTAAAGGCCTGCGCCAGCGCCGGCCGCAGCCGCGTGCTGCCGACGAAGATGGCAAACGCCAGGTTGCGGGTGATCGAGTGCGCGGCAATCAGAATGGCGACCGAAAACGAGAACACCATACCGACGTTGGCAAAGGTGCGCAGCACGCCGGAGGCGACGCCAAACGAGCGACCGGGCGCCGCCTTCATGACGGCCGAGTTATTGGCCGGGAAAAAGGCGCCCGAGCCGATGCCATTGATGACGGCCGCGATGACGACGACCCAAAGGGATGTCTTGATCCCCAGGTTCGCATAAATCGCCAGTGCAACGCACTGAATCATCAGGCCGACCGTGGCCGGGTACACGGGTCCCAGGCGGTCGGCCAGCCGGCCGGCAATGGGGCCGATGAAGGCACCCACCAAGTAGCCGGGGACCAGTACCAGCGAGGCGTGCAACGGGCTGAGCTGGCGCACGCCCTGCAGGTACATCGTGACCAGAAACAGGGTGGCGAAGTTGGCCAGGCTCTGCAGCAGAGCAGCAATCAGGGTTGGCGTCATCGTCGGTACGCGAAACAGCGAGAAGTCGAGCATGGGTTCGGCCTGGCGACGCTCAAAGACAACAAAAGTCACGACGAGAACCACGCCGGCTGCCAAAAAAGCGACCAGCGTGGCGTCGGCCGGCGTCGTGGCCAGACGGGTGACGGCCCACAGCACACAGAACAGGCCGCCGCCAAGGAGGATCATGCCGATGCCGTCCACCTGATGGCGGTGACGCTCACCACGGTCGTGCAGGACGCGCACGGCCAGAAAGATGGCGGCGATCCCGATCGGCACGTTGATGCCAAAGATCCAGCGCCAGGAGACATACGTCGTAATGAGTCCGCCGAGGAGAATGCCAAGCACGGCGCCAACGCTCCAGCCGACGCTCGTATAGCCGTAGGCCCGGCCGCGCCGCTCGACGGGAAACGTGTCGGCGATGACGGCGCCGCTGTTGGCGCTGATCAGGGCGCCGCCGATGCCCTGCAGAATGCGAAAGCCGATGATCGTTGCCTCGTTGGTTGCCAGGGCGCAGAGCAGCGAACCGAGGACGAAGACGCCAAAACCAACCTCGTACATGCGCACGCGGCCAAACATGTCACCCAGGCGACCGACCTGCGTCGAGAGAATCGTCATCACGAGCAGGTAGGCAATGATCACCCAGATGATGCCGCTCAAAGAGACGTGCAGTGATCGTTCAAGAACCGGCAGAGCGAGCACGACGATGGTCGTGTCAACGGCGGCGATGAGCACACCGGTGACGACCACAAGCAAGGCGAGGCCCGTATGGACCGGCTTCGCCGGTGCCGCGGGCCGAGTGGTTGCGGTTGAGGTGGTCAAGTCAGGTCCTTCCCTGCCGACAGGCACGTCGGCCAAACGTACCGCTCAGCGGCACGCAGACAACAATGGATGACGACAGCCAACGACGGCGCAGCCTAGCCAAGAAGGCTGTCGCTCAGCAGGGCTTTGGCGCCGGCAAGCACGTAGTCGCCATGGTAGCCGACGAAGCGGTCGAAATCGAGTGCGACGATCTGCCGTGCCGAGGCGAGTGACTGATCGGCGTCGGCAGCAAAGCCGGTCGGCGACTCATGGATGACGCCGTCTTCGAGCCGTAGCAGGTCGCCGGCGATAAGCAGCGAGAGCGCCGGCGCATACAGGCACAAGTGGCCGGCAGTGTGCCCCGGACTGTGCAGGATCTGCACCCCACCGAGGATGTTCAGCTCTTCACCGCCGACCAGGCGCAGATCGACCGCCACCGGGGCGACGCCGGCCATCTGCTTCATGCGGGCAGCAGCGGCAACGCGCTGTTCGGCCGGCAGATTAGCGAGCATCGCCTCAACCCGCTCCGGCGGAATGGCGGCCCGGGGAACGCTGCCTTCGATCACGCCGGCATCGTCACGGTGCGCCCAGACCTCGGCCTGGCTGGCGTCGAGCAGCTCCGGCAAACCGCCAACGTGATCGACGTGGTGGTGAGTGATGATCACGCGCCGGATCGCCTGTGGTGTGAGGCCAATCTCTGCCACAGCGGCCAGAATGGCCGCCGCGCTGCCCGGCAGGCCGGTGTCAACCACGGTAATCTGACCGTTCTCGACCAGCAGACAGATGTTCATGGTCCCGCTGGACAGGCCAGCCCTTTGTTCTGGCGAAACGATGTGCACGCCGGGCAGAATCTCAGTCACGTTCACTCCTCTGTTTCGAAGGTTGTTTTGCTGGCGCCAAGGCCACGCCAGAGCGAATCGACGAGGCGCTCTGCCAAAGCCGCACTATCGGTGAATCCCTGCTCGGTCAGCACCGCCGTGCGGGCCGCCGACGTCAGCGCCCCGATGATCACGTCCGGGGCTACGTCCAGGTCGAGGTCGGGGCGCAGGTCGCCGCGAGCAATGCCACGCCTGAGAAACTGCTGCATCTGCTGGCGGCGTGGCGCCACCAGGCGATCCCAGAGCAGACGCTTCAGCTCGGGCCGGCTCACGGCATCGTCAAAGATGCGCGGCGAAAGGCGCGCTTCGGCCGACAGCCGCGTGGCAAGGCGCATCTGAACCAGCCGCACCAGCTCCGCCCGCGTGTCACCCAGATCGGGAATCGCCTGCGCCGGCTTACTCGCATTGAGAGCCGCAATGGCAAGTTCCTCTTTGCTCGCCCAGCGCCGGTAGATCGTCGTTTTGCCGACGCCCGAACGACGCGCCACCTCATCCATGGTCATCTCTGAAAAACCGGCCGAGCCGAGCAGATCGAGAGCGACGGCAAGGACCCGCGCATCAACGCTATCGTCACGCGGTCGACCAGTGTGCACCGAGTGTGTTGACGCCTCCACTGCAGCTAATCCGAACGCGAGAACTGCCAGACAGCAGCGCCCATCGTGAGCACCGCCATCGCCAGCATGAGCACCAGCTCAAACCAGATCGGCAAGTGCCAACCGGCCCAGGTCACCCCGGGGCTAAAGGCGCGCTGGGCCACACCCGTAGCATGCGCCGCCGAAAAAACGGCCCGGCGCATCGGATCGACCGCATACGTCAATGAGTCGATCTTCGTCAGCACGGCAAGCCGCTTGGGCAGGCTGGAGAGGGGAAACATCGCTCCCGAGAGAAAGAACATCGGCATGACGAAGAACTGAATCACGACCTGAAACGCCTGCACCTCCTGAATACGACTGGCGAGCATGAGGCCAACCGCGGTGATCATGAACGCGGTGAGCGCCATCTCGCCAACCAGCGAGAGGATCAGCAGCGGGCTGTACGGCACATGCACAAAACCGGCCAGAGCGAGCATGATGATGCCCTGAGCGGTGGCCACGGTCGCACCGCCAAACGCTTTGCCGAGGATAATCGCGCTGCGATTGACCGGCGCCACGAGAATCTCGCGCAGAAAACCGAACTCGCGGTCCCAGACGATCGAAACCGCCGAAAAGACCGCCGTGAACAGCACCGTCATGGCGATAATGCCGGGGAACATGAAGGTGCGAAAGTCGAAGCCGCCGGGATCACTGCGCCCGCGCACGAGGGTGCTCAGGCCGGTGCCCAGGACGAAGAGAAAGAGCACCGGCTGCGCCAGCGAGGTAAGAATACGCAGGCGATTGCGGGCAAAGCGGATGAGTTCGCGCTGCCAGACAACCTTCATCGCCCGCACGTTGCCGGCAAACGAGCCGCCGGCGACGCGCACGGCAGCGATTTCGGCCGCCGGCGCGGCAGCATGGACCGGCGGCGTGAAAGTTTCAGCCGGCGGCGCGGCAGCATCCGCCGCCGGCGGCGTCGTCGTCCGCATCGGCATCGTCGGCCGGGCTTCGTCGTCGATGATCCTGCTCATGACTATCTCCTCGCCCGCGCCTGAGCGCTGCGGCGCCAAGGGTTGTCAGCACCGCGCCCCGAACTCGACTCAGCATCGCGAATCGTGCGCCCGGTATAGGTCATGAATACGTCGTCCAGCGTCGGACGAGCCACGCTCACGGCGCGAATCGATACGCCGAGTTCGGCAAACAGGCGGGGCACAAACTCCTCGCCGCCGGGCACGTACACCCGCACGGCGTCCTCGGCCTTCGTCGCCTGCAGACCAAAGTGTTCCTTCAGGGCGACGATGGCTGCCTGGTCATCGGCAGTGCGAATTTCGACGCGATCCTGAACACTGGCCTTGAGTGCCGATGGTGTATCGATAGCCACGATCTTGCCCTCGTCGATGATCGCCATGCGATCGCAGTTCTCGGCCTCATCCATGTAGTGGCTGGTGAGAAACATGGTGATCGCCTCGCGCCGCTTGAGCTCGCGAATGTAGTCCCAGATGTGAGCCCGCGTCTGCGGGTCAAGGCCGACGGTGGGTTCATCGAGAAAGAGCACCCGCGGCGAATGCAGCAGCCCGCGGGCGATCTCGAGACGACGTTTCATGCCGCCAGAGAACGTGCGCACAAGACTTCTGTGCCGGTCCCAGAGACCGACCATCTCGAGTACCTGCTGCATACGTGCCCGCATCTGCGCCTTGGGCACGCCGTACAGCTCGGCGTGAAAACGCAGGTTCTCTTCTGCGGTGAGGTACTCGTCCAGCGTGGATTCCTGAAACACGAGACCGATGTGACGCCGCACCTGAGCTTGCTGGCTGGCCACATCAAAACCGCTGATCCAGGCCTGCCCCGACGTAGGTTGCGCCAGGGTGCAGAGCATGCTGATCGTGGTCGTCTTGCCGGCGCCATTGGGGCCGAGAAAAGCAAACATTTCGCCGGCGGCGACATCGAAGCTGACGCCGCGCACAGCCTCGACGGCACCAAACTGCTTGCGCAGATCGGCAACGCGAATCGCCGGCGCTACGTCATCAACGGCTGCCTGTAAGCGTTGATTGTCGTCAAGCGTGGACGCTGGCTGAGCGGTCACTACGAAACCTCACTCGTTTCGCTACTGAGAGTAACATAAGTATAGGCTTGTGATGTGCGGGCATTCAAGCGCGCGCTGCCTCAGCGCGAGGTGTGCGCACCGGCAACGGTACTGTGTATCGAGAACAACGAGACTCACCAGCCGAACTGCCGCTGCCGAGCCTGGCTTTGCCGGGAACGTCAGCGTGCCTTCTCTGGCGTTCTCTTGACTTCCCCTGCGCAGCATTCAAGTGATAATCTGCCGAGATAAACGATACGGACTACGAGAGAGTGCATTCGCGCTCCGCCCTTCAAACTCGCAGGTCGAAGGAGTTTCATGAAACGGGTCACGTGGTTCTTGCTGGTGGCGTTCGTTTGCAGCTTCGTCGCTCTCGGCACGGCAATCGCTCAGGCCACGGCGAGCCCCGATCCAAGCACCAGCCCAAGCCCGAGCACCGCTGTGAGTCCCAGCACCAGCCCAAGTGCAAGCCCGAGTCCCTCGCCGTCGGCGACGTGGGCTCCACCAACGACGACCAGCACCGCCGACGTTAAGTGGCACCGCAGCGCGGTCACCGTAACCTTCACCGCACACCCTGCCGCCGGCGGTCCCGCCGTTGCCTCCACCTGCTACTCGCTTGACGGGGGCGCAAATTGGACCTCGGTGGCGGCCGGCACCGTGGCCCAGGTCACCATCCCTGCTCCGACTGATCACACGAACGACGGCGTACATACCATTCTCTACTACTCGGTCGATAAGGCCGGCAACCGCGAGCAGCAGCAAACCTGCCAGGTGAAGATCGACACGACCCCGCCGGTCGTCAGCGGCCTGCGGGCACCGACTGTCCAGCAGGGCAAGTCGTTGCGCTTCACGTTCAGAGTCAGCGACCGCACGGGCAACACGCCGCTGAGCCCTACGGCTACCGTCACGTTGTCTGTCAGGACTCCCAGTGGCCGGACCGTGCAGACCACGCAGCTGGGAAGCAAGCCGACCAATAGCTCGATCTTCTCGATTTGGGTCTGCCGCCTGGCCCCGGGCAAGTATCACTTTTACGTCAGCGCCGTCGACGCCGCTGGCAATGCAACCCTCAGACCTGCCGAAGTCACCTTGATTGTCACCCCGCCGGCGATCAGCCTGCGCACCGTGGCCGACGTACAGCGTCGCTTGATCGCTCTGCACTACCTGCCAACCAGCGCCGTAAGCGGCCGTCTCGACTATCGCACGCAGCAGGCGTTGCTCGCCTTTCAGGCTTGGAACGGCCTCAGTCGCGATGGCGTCGCCGACGCGCAGACGAAAGCTCGCCTGGCGACGGCAACGACGCCGCGACCACGGCCGGAGGCAGTCGCCGGGCGCTACGCTGAAGTCTTTCGCAGCCGCGGCGTGCTGCTCCTGATCGATCGCGGGACCGTCGTACGTGCCGTACACGTCTCTACCGGCCGCCCTGGCCTCGAGACCCCGGCGGGTCGTTTCGCAATCTACCTCAAGATACGCATGGCCTGGACGGCCCAATTTCAGGAGTGGATGCCCTACGCCAGTTTCTTCTACCGCGGCGACGCGATTCACCAACTCGCTGACGTGCCTGCCTACCCAGCTTCTCACGGTTGCGTACGCATGCCCGCTCCTGAGGCACCCTGGGTCTACGGTTTCCTGACCCTGGGTACGCCGGTCTTCGTTTTCTGATCGTCCGCCCTGCCGGCTCGCATTTTTGCGCATCCTCACCAGGTTGCGAGTTTTTCCGTCCCCAACGTGACTATGATGGCGTTAATGGTCGACAGACAGCGGGCATCGCTCAAACCGCAACCGACGCTGGCCAGTCACGTCGTGGGGAGCAGTAGTGGCGAACAAAAGAACCAGGGCAAAACCACGCGGTAAGCGACGCCCGTGGCGGCTCACCCTGCTTGTCCTCGTCTTGGTCGCGCTCGCCGTCGCAGCGGTCGGCAGCCACGACAGCACGAAGTCTGCGTCGACGCCGCCAGCAGTGCAGGCCGTCCAAACCGCGGCTGCCAGCCAGACGCCGTCCGCCCCGACGGCCTCCCGCAAGCCATCCGCCAAGGCCTCGCCCGCCAAGCACAGCTCCGCCGGCAAAGCGACCGGTTCGCAGCGGTCGACAGCGAGTCTTTCGCTGTTCACCGAGCCCAACGCCGGGCCACAGCCGCTCTACGCCCTGCTTGGTTCGGCCCGGCATAGTCTCGACATGGTCATCTACGAACTCGAAGACAACCGGGCCTGCGCTGTCCTGGCGGCCGACGCCGCTCGGGGCGTACGTGTGCGGGTGATGCTCGATCACCGTTTCATTGGCCGTTACAACGAGGCTGCGTTCAGCTATCTGGCTCATCACGGTGTGGCCGTGCGCTGGGCGCCGTCACGCTTTGACTTGACGCACGAAAAGGCGATCGTCGTCGACAATCGCCTGGCCGCCATCATGACCCTCAATCTGACGGCCCGCTACTACGACTCAACGCGAGATTTCGCCCTCCTCGACCGTACCAGCGCCGACGTGGCCGCCATCGAGGCAACGTTCAGCAGCGACTGGTCGGGCGGCTCAAGTGTGAGCACGGCAAGCCACGCTCTGGTCTGGAGTCCCGGCGCCGAACAGACGCTCGTCAGCCTCATCGCGTCGGCGCGCCATTCGCTGCTGATCGAAAACGAAGAGATGAAAGACAGCGCCATCATCACAGCCCTCGAGGTCAGCGCCCGGCGCGGTGTACGGGTTGAAGTCGTGATGACGCGCGCGACGGAGTGGTCGCGCGCGTTCAGCGCCCTGAGCAAAGCCGGCGTCACGGTGCGCACCTATGCCGCCTCCGCGCCACTCTACATTCACGCCAAAGTCATCGTCGTCGATGGCGGCTTCAGCGGCGAGCGTGTCTTCGTCGGCTCGCAGAACTTCTCCGTCACCTCGCTCTCGTACAACCGCGAGCTGGGCATCATCACCGCGGCGCCAACGATCGTCAGCAGTGTCGCGACAGTCGTGCGCAGCGACGCCGCCAGTGCCACCTTGTGGCGATGAGCCTGTTGGCCAACACGTGCCGTAGCGCTCAGTCGGCCACGCCGCACCAGCGCATTAACAGCAACGCGACGGCGGCGGCGTAGTCGGTCAGGTCGTCCACCGGCACGTACTCATCGACAGCGTGGGCTTGGGCAAGCCGACCGGGGCCGAAAGAGACGGTCGGCGTGCGACCAAGCAGCGTAAAGGTGGCGGCATCGTGCCAGGAATCAAGGCCGGCGATCATGCCGCGGCGACCACGATCAGCAGCGGCGCCCAGAGCCATGCCGATAATCTCGTGGTCGAGGGCAACTTCGGCCGGTGGACAGTCATCGATCCACTGCCAGCTGGGCGGATGTTCGGCCAGCCAGGGATCAACGCCGGCGGCGGCTACCCAGGCCATGACCTCATCATGCACCAGGCTGCCGGTGCCGGCCGCATCGACACGCGCCGGCAGGTACTCAACATCGCAGATTACCTCACACGACTCGGGATAGGTGACGCTCCAGGTGCCGCCCCTGATAATGGTCGGCACAATCCCGCCGGGACTAAGCAGGGCATGCTGCTGATCGGGCCGCGACCGCCACACGTCGCGCAAGCAGCTCATCGATTCGATCAAGGGCAGTGCTTTTTCGATGGCGTTCACGGCGCCGCCCTCCTGCCAGGGCGGTTGCGGCATCTCAGCGTGGCCGGCGCGCCCACGAACCGTGAGAACACCGGTGGTCGTGCCCCGGCAGGCGGCAAAGACGTCAAAGTCGGTCGGTTCGGCACAAATACCGGCGTCAGCCCTGACGCCGTGCTGTACCGCCGCCCAGCCACCAACACCGGACGATTCCTCATCCGTGTTGCTGCATACGATTGCATCACCGCGCAAGTGAACGCCGGCGCGGTGCAATGCTTCGACGGCAAACACGAGCGCCGCCAGACCGCCCTTCATGTCGCAGGAGCCACGACCATAGAGGCGGCCATCACGAACCTGGGCGCGAAAAGGATCGCTCGCCCATTGACCGCGGGGAGCCACGTCGACTGCGTCCACGTGGCCGTTGAGGAGCAGACTGCGGCCGCTGCCGCTGCCGGCCACCCGCCCCACAAGCTGCGGCCGCCCACGAAAGTCGAGTTCGGCAGCGACGTACGGGTGACCGGACCCGAGCGGCTCTGGCTCCCACAGCTCGGTCGCGGCGCCAGCACCGCGCAGCCGCGCCGCGAGAATGCGCTGCAGTCTCTCTTCATCACGAGCCGGCTCGCCCGGGTCACGTGCCGTGGTATCACAGGCAATCAGCTCACCGACGAGCGCGACCAGCTCAGCAGCGCCAGCGTGAACCTCGGCCACAGCCTTCTCTTCCCGCTTGGAGTGCAGGTCCATCGGCGGCACCTCCACGACACTTCACCTTTGCCGGGCCGCATGCGGCCCGACCATCGTTACCGCGATCTACATGCTCTTCGCCAGGCGCGTCGTCAGCTCGCCCAGCCGATAGGTGTAGCTGCCCATCTCGTTGTCGTACCAGCCGAAGATCTTGACGTGAGTGAGCGGCACCCTCACCGTGTCAGACGGCGCGCCTGCCTCAGGTCCTGCCCCGACACCGGGCGACGGCAGCCTGAGTTCCATAAAGCCGGTGCGGGTGTGGGTTTCTGCCCCTTCGATAACCACGGCCGCGTTTTCGCCCAGGATGTCCGCGGAGACGTTCTGCTCATCGCTGTACTTGAGCAGGTCGCGCGCCTCGCCCTGCGCGGCTTCCTGATAAATCGCGTTGATTGCTTCACGTTCCACCGAGACGGTGCCGTCTGGCTGGGCCTCGCTCTGAAAAGTCACGTTCAGGATGATGAGACTCACACTGGCCGTCGGCACCCGTACCGAATCGGCCATGAAGCCAATGCGGCCGATCTCGGGCATCACCTGTTCCAAGGCCGCGGCCGCGTTCGTCGACGTGAGGACCACGTTACCCAGGGCACCGCGAGTTTTGCGCAAATCGGTAGCGCCGGCAGCAGGGACGGAGTCCAGCAGTGGCTGCGAGTTGGTAACCGCGTGCACGGTGCTCATGCCGGCAGTGATCATGTTGCGCGTCAGGTCGCGCTCGAGCAGCGGCCGCATCATGTGCGCCAGAGCCGTCGTCGTGCACGACGCCGCCGACACGAGTTTGTGTTTGGCCGGATCAAACTGATAGTCGTTGATCCCGTGTATGAGAATCGCCGCATCGTCGGGCAGCGGGAGTCCCTTCTGCTTGCTCTTGAACGGAGAGCTTTGCACGACCGTGCGCGCGCCGGCGGCCAGGTGACCGCGCAGCGCCCCTTTCGCCGCATCGGGCTCCGCATGAGGATCACGAAAGGTGCCGGTGCACTCCACCACCAGCGCGACCCCGTGGTCTCGCCAGGGGATGTCTTTGGGATCGCGCGCCGCCCGCAGAATGACGATCTCCTTGCCATAGGCCGTGATGAGGCCGCGCTCTTCGTCCACGACCTGCATGTTGCGCACCCCTGACTGCCCGTAGAGAAAACGGTGCAAGGGGCCGTACGTACTGTCCTTGGCGATGTACTCGACAACCGACCCCAGTGAGGTTCCCACCGGCCGGCCAACGTTGACCACAAAGCGGTCAAAATCGTCACGCCCGAGGTGATACCAGAGCACCAGTTTGCCGATGCGACCCAGCCCGTTGATCCCCAGTGTCCGCTGCCCACCCATGGCTCACGCTCACTTCCTTGTCGCTTGGTCGACAGTCGGCCCGCTCGGCCCATTGGTGAGCCCGGGCATCCCCGTCTGCCACCATGTTGGTCGTGTGTCAGCGTATCTTACGACATGGTCGGCCGCCGGCCGATTTCGCCCAGCTGGCCAACTTGGGCAAACACCGACGCCTGTGCCTTTCTCCCTCGTCAAGGTATCATTCGTTTCACTATGGCAACGGCGGAACTGCCCTTTGACTCAGAGGCCCTGCGCGCCAATCTGGCGAGCACCGCCCAGACGGTGGTCGTACCTGAACGCTACCTGCCGCTCATACAAGCGGTCGACGGCTTCTATGGAGTGCGTGCATCGCTCACCGAGACCCTGAGCGAATACTTCCACAGCTTTCGCAATGTCGACTTGCTCGTCGATGGCTTCCAGACCATCCTGCTGCGCAACTGGGCCTACTTCGAGCGCGCCGAGAATCGGGCCGACCTGTTCGCCCTGTTGGCCGAACTGGTGATCAGACTGCTTGACGAGCCTCTGACCACGACTCAGTC